>PUNZ01000117.1 GCA_003551945.1 Halovenus sp.
AGATGGAACAGGATGAATCGGTCCTCGTTCTTGGCGAGGATGTCGGTGAAAACGGCGGTGTATTCCGCGCCACGCAAGGGCTCATTGACGAGTTCGGCGAAGACCGCGTTATCGATACGCCACTTGCCGAATCGGGTATCGTCGGCACATCCATCGGGATGGCCGCATACGGCCTTCGGCCGGTTCCTGAGATTCAGTTTATGGGGTTCATCTATCCCGCGTTCGACCAGATTGTCAGTCACGCTGCCCGGTTGCGCTCACGGAGCGACGGCCGGTTTACCTGTCCAATGGTGGTTCGCGCCCCTTACGGCGGTGGTATCCGCGCACCGGAACACCACTCTGAGTCCAGTGAGGCGTTTTTCGTCCACCAACCAGGGCTGAAAGTAGTTGTCCCATCAACTCCGTACGATACGAAAGGACTGCTGACAGCAGCCATTCGAGACCCTGATCCGGTCATTTTCCTCGAACCGAAGCTCATCTACCGAGCCTTCCGGGGAGAAGTTCCTGAAGAGAGCTACGAAGTACCGCTTGGCGAGGCGGCAGTCCGCCGTGAAGGAAGCGACGTCTCGCTATTCACCTGGGGGGCAATGACCCGGCCGACTATCGAAGCCGCAGAGAATATGGAAGCGGAAGGAATCGAGTGTGAAGTTATCGACCTTCGGACCCTGTCACCGCTGGATGACGATGCTATCATCGAATCGTTCAAAAAGACCGGGCGGGCGGTTGTCGTCCATGAGGCTCCCAAAACAGGCGGGCTTGCAGGCGAGATTACCGCGACGATTCAGGAGGAGGTATTGCTCTATCAGGAAGCGCCAATCAAGCGCGTGACTGGCTTTGACGTGCCGTTCCCGCTTCATGCACTGGAGGATTATTATCTTCCTGAGGCGGCGCGAATTGAGGATGCCATCCGCGAAACTGTGGAGTTCTAACCATGGTATTTGAATTCGAACTTCCGGACGTGGGCGAAGGAGTGGCGGAGGGAGAAATCGTCGCCTGGCACGTCGAAGTGGGCGACCGCGTCGAGGAGGACCAGGTCCTCGCAGAGGTCGAGACGGACAAGGCCGTTGTCGACCTCCCGTCACCGGTTGATGGTGTCATTCTGGAACTCCATGCCGAGGAAGGTGAAATCGTGGCCGTTGACAGCGTCGTCGTAACAATTGATGTGGATGGTGAGGAAGGGGCAGCCGAGGAGGAACCCTCGGAAGAAGCCGAATCACCTGTAGAAGCGGAGCAAACGCCAGCAACAGACGAGGCAGACCCAACCAGCGTTCCCGAAGGCCGGGTGTTTGCGCCACCGAACGTCAGGCGACTTGCCCGCGAACTTGGCGTTGACATCGGCACTGTTGAGGGAACCGGGCCGAGCGGTCGGATTACCGAGGATGATGTCAGGGCTGCTGATGCGGGTGATGAGTCTGCTGTTGTCGAACAGCGTGAGGAAGACCCTGCAGACGACACAGCGGAGACGACGACCCCATCATCCATAGGCACCTCACAACCTGCTGAGTCGGCGGAGCGCGACCGGACGCTTGCCGCACCAGCAACCCGCCGCGTTGCCAAAGAAGAAGGTATCGACCTCAACGCGGTTCCGACAGAAAAGACGCGTAACGGCGAGGCGTTTGTCGAGGAAGCGGACATTCACGCCTACGCGGAGGCCCAGCAGGCGGCACAGAAAGCCGATGCGACAGGGGCTGATAAAGCGGATGAGACTGCCCGCATCACAACCGAACCCTACCGCGGGGTTCGGCGGACAATCGGCCAGCGGATGGAACAATCCGTCTACACCGCACCGCATGCAACGCACCACGATACGGCCGAGGTTTCCGCGCTTGTTGATGCACGAACGGAACTCAAAGGCCGTGCTGAGGCCGCGGATGTCAGCCTCACCTACATGCCGTTCGTGATGAAGGCCATCGTTGCCGGCCTCAAGGAGTATCCCGTGTTGAACACGGAACTCGACGAGGAAAACGAAGAGATTCTGTACAAACACTACTACGACATCGGAATCGCAGTCGCCACCGATGCCGGGCTGATGGTTCCTGTCGTCGAAAACGTCGATGAGAAAGGGTTGCTTGAACTGGCCGCGGAGACGAACGACCTTGCGACGCGAGCGCGCGAACGAAAACTCAGCCCTGACGAACTGCAGGGGAGTACGTTCACCATCACCAACTTCGGTGCAATCGGCGGCGAGTACGCCAAGCCGGTCATCAACTACCCTGAGACGGCAATCCTTGGCCTTGGCGCAATCGAAGAGCGACCGGTCGCCGTTGACGGGGAGGTGGTTGCCAGACCGACGCTGCCGCTCTCGCTGTCGATTGACCACCGCGTTATCGACGGAGCGGAGGCCGCACAGTTCTGTAATACAGTTATCGAGTATCTCGAAAACCCCATGCTGTTACTGCTTGAATGAGCGAGTATGATTGACGATTCACAGACGTTACGACGGAAACGAGCGGGCGGACAGAACGATAGAACAGCGACTGGAGCCATCGGAGGTGCCCACTGATGGTCGTCGGCGATGTCACCACCGGGACGGACGTACTGGTTATTGGTGGCGGCCCAGGTGGATACGTTGCAGCAATTCGTGCTGGACAACTCGACCTCGATGTGACGGTCGTCGAGATGGATTCGTATGGTGGAACCTGTCTGAACCATGGCTGTATTCCTTCGAAGGCACTAATCTCCGCAACCGATATCGCTCATCGGGCACGCGAGGCTGAGCGGATGGGGATTTTTGCCGACCCAGCGGTCGACATGCAGGGGATGGTTACCTGGAAAGACAGGCTTGTGACACGACTCACGAAAGGTGTCGAATCGCTCTGTGAGGGCGCAGGCGCGACCGTTCTCACCGGTCGCGCCGAGTTTGCCGACGAAAATACGGCTCGCGTCGTGCAGGCCGGTGAGGGACAAGGCGCTGAATCAATCTCTTTTGAGCATGCGGTAATTGCCACCGGAAGCCGTCCAATCGAGATTCCGAACTTCGAGTTCGACGGAGAGTATATTCTCTCCTCGCGCGATGCGCTTGCGCTGGATGCTGTGCCGGAACAGTTGGTCGTCGTCGGTGCGGGCTACATCGGAATGGAGCTGGCGACGGTTTTCCAGAAGCTTGGCAGTGATGTGACTGTCCTCGAACAACTGGACGATGCGCTTCCGACTTACGAGGATGACGTAACAGATGTCGTCGTTGACCGAGCGGAGGACCTTGGGATTTCTTTCGAGTTCGCGACGGCAGCAACTGATTGGGAAGAGACCGATGATGGACTGGTTGTCCACACCGAAACGGAGGATGGAGAGGAAGATTCCTTCGAGGGAACAAAATGTCTGGTTGCCGTTGGTCGCCAGCCGGTGACGGATACCCTCAATCTTGAAGCCGTGAATATCGACGTTGACGACCGTGGATTCATCGACACTGACGGGCAGGGACGAACGTCGCTTGAGCACGTCTTTGCGGTCGGCGATGTTGCCGGGGAGCCGATGCTGGCTCACACGGCATTCGCTGAAGGTGAGGTCGCCGCTGAATCGATCGCTGGCGAACCAGCGGCACTCGACCATCAGGCAATTCCAGCGGCTGTGTTTACCGACCCAGAAATCGGGACCGTAGGGATGACTGAAGCCGAAGCAGCGGGGGCTGGCTTCGACCCCGTTGTTGGGCAGATGCCGATGCGTGCCTCGGGTCGCGCGCTCTCGCTCAACGAACGCGAAGGCTTTGTTCGGGTCGTTGCTGACAAAGAAACTGAGTTCATCCTCGGCGCACAGGCAGTCGCCCCGGAAGCCTCAGAACTCATCGCCGAACTCGCGCTTGCTGTCGAAATGGGGGCAACACTCGAAGATGTCGCTTCGACGATTCATATCCACCCGACGCTCTCGGAGGCAGTACACGAAGCCGTCAAAGGGGCTCGTGGCGAGAGCATCCACTACTGAGCAGCAGTTTTCTCTTCACTCGGTACAGAGGTCAACGTAATTGCGCAAAATCCGGAGCCCGACCTCACCTGATTTTTCGGGGTGGAACTGTGTCCCAAAGACGTTTCCACGTTCGTTAGCGATAATGCTGGGAAAGTCAAGACCGTAGTCGGTGGTTGCAACTACTGCGTTCTCGTCATCTGGTTGGGCATAATAGGAATGGACGAAGTACGCATACTCGCCATCGACACCCTCGACAATCGGGTGTTCTCGCTGGACGGACAGTTCGTTCCACCCCATCTGTGGTACCTTTACTGAGTCAGGAAACCGGAGGTTTGTCCCCGGAATCAAATCGAGTCCCTCAGCACTTCCCTCGCCAGCGTGTTCTGCTTCCTCGCTCTCGGAAAGCAACATCTGCATGCCAAGACAGATACCGAAAAACGGTTTGCCTGTGTCTGCCTGTTCGAGCAACGCATCGCGGAACGGGCCGGCGTTTTCCATGCCCTCGCTGAACGCCCCGACGCCGGGCAGGACAATACCATCGGCGGTGTCGAACTCTGCTGGCTCGCTCGTGAGGGTGACCGCTGCACCGGCGCGTTCGAGTCCTCGGGTAACGCTTCGGAGGTTCCCAAGGCCGTAATCGACGACCGCAATATCGGCTGTCGTCTGTCGTGTCGCACTCATAACTGCGCCTATGCCACCGTTGGCTAAGTGCGTTCGCATGTCCACAGTATGTGCCGACCGGCAAAACAGTCCTAAGGGTTCCGTCGTCGCAAAGCGCTAGCGCTTTTGTCCAGTCCTGCATAGTCGCTCCCGTGCAGATTGTCGGCTACGAAACGGCACCAGTCGGAGAGGAGGATTCGCCAGCGTTGCTGCTTGCTGAGGATGGGAAACTGACGAGGACACCACTCACTGCTGGAACGGAACTTGAATACAGCCTTGGGGACCGTCGCTGTGCGGGGACTACCGAGGACGGGGCGCATTTCCCTTGCAGTAACGAGAAGGCACCCTACTGCGAACAGCACACCAGTAGATGGGCGTGTGCGCGCTGTACCGGCGATTGTTCGATGCCGCTTGAGACGTGTCACGAAGAACACGCGATTTACTTGGCGGCGTTCGCACCAGACATCTTCAAAGTGGGCGTCACGCGTTCGTGGCGGCTCGAAACCCGCCTCCGGGAACAGGGTGCCGACCGTGCGGCACATCTCCGAACCGTTGCAAACGGCCGTGTTGCCCGACAAATTGAGGCTGAAATCGCCACTACTGTCGGCGACCGTGTTCGCGTTCCGACGAAAATTCAGGGCCTCCACAAATCAGTTGACTCGACGGCCTGGGAACAGTTGTGTGCCGACTACGAGCCAATCGAGCAGTTCTCGTTTGAGTATGGGTTCTCGCTTTCCGAGCGCCCGATCGCTGAAACCATCGCCAGCGGAACGGTTCGAGGAATACAGGGGCGCGTGCTCGTTCTCGACCGAGCGGGAAGCACGTATGCTGTCAACCTTCGCGATTTGGTTGGGTATGAGGTGACCGAGGGCGGGACTGACAGGGCGCTGCAGTCGAGTTTTGCGGCATTTGAATGATGACCTTCTCACCCATTCCGTTGTAGGTATCAGCAACCGTCCAAACACTCAAGAATCGGCTCAACTAATAAACTGATATGGCTACCATTGAGATTGAGGAGGGTATTTATGAAGCCTGACAAATCCCTGAGAAGGAACGCTCTCAGACGATGAAACAGGAGTTGGCCATCTCGCTGTATGCACGGGACATTCTTTCTTTCGGGAAAGCACGTTCTCTTGCAGAACTCTCTACACGAGAGTTTCAGGAACTTCTTCGAGAGCGCGAAATTCCCCGGCATTATACCGAGACGGAACTTGCTGGGGATCTCGAATATGCAAGATAACGAACTCGTTATTTCCGACACTTCCCCGCTTTTGAACCTCGCACTCATTGACCAGCTTTCACTGCTCACATCTCAGTTTTCGGGTATTACGGTTCCAGCCCAAGTCTGGCAAGAATTAGCTTGAGGTGAATCTGGTTTGGATGCGCTTCAGGAATTTCGTGCTGGTGAATTTCTGACCGTGGTGGACGTGGAGGAGTCGAATTTGTTTACGGAAATATTTCAACACCTGGATTATGGTGAAACTGCAGCAATCTGTTATGCCATCGAACGGGATGCTGACCTCCTTCTGTTGGATGAATGAGCTGGTCGGCAGGTTGCCCGTCGCCATGATGTGGACGTAACAGGAGTTATCGGAATCTTGCTCCGTGGAGCTAACGATGGCCATGTTTATCTTAAGCATGAACTTGATGCGCTTCGTGAGGTGGGCTTTTGGCTCTCGGATGAGCTTTACGAGAAAATTTTGTCGGAAGGAAATCGCTAATACGGTGGTTTTGATTGTGTATAGAGATTTCCAACCGGTTTTCCAGTGATTGTCAATCGTGAACCAGCACGTCAAGCACATCCGGCCCTGGTGTTTCAAGCGCCTCGGCAAGCGTCGGCCCAATCTCGTCGGGTGTCTCCACCAGATGCCCTCGCGCGCCATGACTTTCGGCGTTTTTCACGAAATCTACTGGCGGCTCGAAATCCATCCCGACGAAATCGTAATCCTCCTCGTCACCGCCCATCACTTTGAGCGTGTTATCCTTGAGAATCCGGTAGTTACGGTTGTCCGGAATAACAACGGTCAAATCAAGATTGTGTCGGGCAGCGGTGTATAACGAGTGCGGATAATAGAGATACGAGCCGTCGCCGACGAACCCGACGACATCACGGGGTTCGTCTTGTTCGGATTCCGCAAAGGCGGCCCCGACTGACGCTGGTAATCCATACCCGAGCCCTCCACCTTTGTTCGAAATATACTGCTGGGACTGGAACGGCCAGCGGGTAAGCATTGCATACTTCGAGGTGACACCTTCATCGACGATATAGGCATCTGGGGCAACCTCGTACATCTCATCGACCAGTTGGGCTTTGGAAGCACGGGGGTCATCCGGCTTGTCGTCCTCACCCATCTGTTTCACGCGAGCGGAAACGAATTCCTTCTGTGCGGCAAGCGTCTCAAGCCGCTCGGCTCGTGTTTCCTCTGAGAGCGTCTCCTGAACACGGTCGGGCAATCCGCTCATTACGTGTCCAGGGTCGCCAATGAGTGCGGCATCCGCAGGCTGGTTTTTGCCGACCTCCCACGCATCATCGCTGATATGGATGCAGGTGGTTCCGTCGGGAACGAGCGCATTTTCGTGGCGGGTAAGCGTCGTATTCGTCGAACAGCCCACAAAGACGAGCGTATCGGCACTCATCAGCGTGCGAGCGAGGTCTTCATCCGGGGGAATATAGGAGACCCACTGGTCGTGGTCAGCCGGGAAATCAATTTCGCAGGCGAGGATTTCCGCGTGGACGCGCGCACCCGCGGCTTCCGCCAATTCGACAGCCTCCGAAACGGCATCTGCCCGTGCAACCCCGTCACCAACGACCATCGTGACATCATCTGCCTCGACGAGCAGTTCTGCTGCAGCCGAAAGCTGTGCTGGGTCACCGGTTCCCGCATCCGGAATCGGTCCAAGACGCTCTAATTTTGCATCGGTTTCGGCAAGCATCACGTCGAGCGGTAATGCGAGAAAGACAGGCCCGGGCGGCGGCGTGAGTGCTGTCCTGACCGCTCGCCTGAGCATTGTCGGGAGGGTCTCGGCCGAGAGTACTTCCGCCGACCACTTCGTATACTGGTCAACCATCGTCAGGAGGTCGCCGGAGAGAATCGGCTCCTCGTGGCGGAAATCAAGGCTGTGGTTGCCAGCAGTTACGAGCACCGGTGCACCGGCAACGTCAGCCGCGTAGAGATTTCCGAGTCCATGGGCAAGACCGGCATTCAGATGCAAATTGGCCACGCCAAGGGGAAGTACATCCCCCGTCCCCAGCTGTTCCTCCTTGTTGTGGGCGTGATACCGACGCGTACTTGCGTAGCCGCCAGCCATCCCCACCGCGATATCTTCGTGTAACCCCAGGACGTACTCCATGTCGCTTTCCCCAATCGCGTTGACGACAGGGAGTTCGGTTGTCCCCGGATTCCCAAACACGTGTGTTACCCCATACTCCGCTAACGTGTCGACAAACAGCTCGCTGCCAGTGCGAGTCATACTCTCTCGTACACTTGTCGGTGACTAAATACCTCCGGGCGTAACTCAGCGTCCTGTTAGCATCTGATGCTCAGTCCGCCCCGTGTATCCCGGATACTGATTCGATTTCACGAATCTCCTCAATATCGAGTTTGTCGAGCATGTTCACGAACGCACCCGGGTCGGGAATGAGGAAAATCCGAAGTTGGAACTCCGTCTCCTCATCGTGCAAATCAACGACGGAATCAAGCACAATCGAGAGCGAATCATCGTGAATGTGTGAGAGTGTATCCGCTGCAATTGAGTGTGCATCACCGTAGGCCAACTCCGGAGTTTCCATATTGATGGTCGTCCCAAGGGTATTGGCAATCCCATCGATAAAGCCAGAGGTGAGAATGTTGCACATCTCTTGTAAGGCGCTCTTTTGTAGCTGATTGAGTTCTCCGTCGACGTCCTGTCCTGTCATGTGCCGAGCAATCTCCTCACCGGTCCGGTCACCAAACGCCATCAAAAATACTCCATAAGGTGGCTCAATGAGTCTAATGTTCACGTGGTGAAAGGTCCCATCACCGATTTCTCGTGGAATATCACTGGGTTCGACGAAAGAAAGCGTCTTGATACGAATATCAGCCTTGATATCTGCCATCGTTGAGAGTGCATCGGCGACGTTTTTTGCCCCATGCTGGATGAGTTTCCCGATGATTGTGAGCTTTCGAATATCAATAAGGATGGGCATTGATTGATGTTCCGAAGCGGACCCGTTAGTACTTTCCCTCATTTGCTTGGTAGGGGGAATACCGACTATCAACGGTGAGAATTACCGTGGAACGGTAAGTGGATGTTGTTGGACTGGGTCGGTTTCACGTGCCGGAGGTTTCGATTTGCACTCACGACGAAGGCATGTGGATTCGGTACATTGGCCTGTCGGGGGCTTAGACACCAATTCAGGGAAGGAATGTGTTAACGGGTCTCAGAGTAGTGTTATAACCCTCCGGGCAATAGAAACAGTTGACCATGAAAAAGCAGGAACTTATTCACCTTCACGGCCTGCTCGCACAGGTACAGAACCACTACGAAGAACAAACAGGTACTGAAGTCTCCCGCGAACGGTACGTTGAGCTTGGCGTACAGCCAACCTCCATCCACAAGTCAAAGACTGACCACAAAGATGCCGTCTTTGCACTTGCAACCAGCATTACCGAGGAAATGTCCGTCGAAGAGGCGGAACCAATCTCTGCGACTGCTGACTAACCGTTCTCATCTTTCGTTCTTTACCGCTTTCTCTCCGAGCAGATGCGCCGTCACTCAACAATTCAGCCTTCAGGGGTGTATTCCTCGTCGAATTGGTCGAGGTCGCTGAAGGAGTCAATTACGTCGACAGCTATCGGGACGTCCCGCTTGGATGGTTGGAGAAAGACGATAATATGTTCGTCACTTGGATTAGCGATTGGTACTTGCTCTGTTGTTTCTATCTCATCGCCAGCCAACCACTCGGTGTCTACCGAGACAAAAACGGTGTACGAGCCATTGCCAGACAGGACATCGGGATAGAGTTCGACTGTATTCTCCTCGGTCGGTGTTTCGTTGGTATCGGAGGAATCGGTTTGTGCGCCAACCACAAATCGCTCATCCAGTTGGGTTTCGCCGCTTGGGTCGGTGACAGTGACTGTGCCCGTAAGCGAGTACTGCGCGCCGTTAATTACCGTCACGTCTTCCAGTGCAAATCCGCCGATAAGATCGATGAGTGCCGAACAGCCAGCAAGGCTTACGCTGCCAAGGCTGGCTGTCACAGCAAGGAAATTCCGCCTAGCGCGGTCGAGTAGTGCAGTGGAGTCTGGCGAGGGCTGCTTCCGCGGGGACATCACCTAGCTATCTGTCATCATATCATAAAAATAATCGGGCGCGTTTCACAGGCTTGCTGGGGAATGGTCCGTTTCGTCACGTACTTGCCCCGGAGGGCCCAACATAAACCAATGAAATATCTTGAGCGCCGTCAGGACCGCATTGAGCAGCGGCTTGAAGCCGTTCTCGATGGGGTTGAACCGGATGCGCTCTCGGAGCAGGTTCGACATGTCGCGCTTTCCGGCGGGAAGCGGGTTCGCCCAACGGTAACGGTTCTTGTCTGTGAGGCGCTCGATGGCGATATGGACCGCGCTGTCGAGTTTGCTGTCGGCATCGAACTCGTTCACAACGCGTCGCTTGTCATCGACGATATCATCGACGAATCCGAACTCAGGCGGGGGACACCCGCCGCATGGACCGCGTTCGGTCACGGGTCAGCAATCCTTGCATCCGACGGATTGCTCGGCGAAGCGTTTGCCCTCTTTTCATCCGACGAGCGCGCGATGCAAGCTGTCTCCGAAGCGATGGTCGAACTCGGCGAAGGGGAGGCAAGTGAACTGATTGCCCAGCCAACGAATGAAGCGGAGTATCGAGAACTCGCCCGCCGAAAGACCGGCGCACTCTTTCGGGCGGCTGCGGAGCTAGGGGCGATTGCTGCAGATGCCGATACCTACACTGTTGAGGCGTTCGGACAGTATGCAGAGCGTGTCGGGATTGCGTTCCAGATGCGCGATGATGTGCTTGATGCGACAGCAGACCCGGAAACGCTCGGGAAACCAACCGGTCACGATGCGGAGATGGAACGGCCCTCGTTTGTTGAGGTTACAGACCTCTCCCCTGCGGAGGCAAACAGGCGTGCACGGAGCGAGGCCGAAGCGGCGCTTGAGGCGCTCGATTCAGCAGAGCTCACGGCTTCTGAGGCACAGACGTATCTTCGAGAGCTGGCAGAGTTTGTGGTCGAGCGAGAACGGTGACGACCATTTACCTAGTGGGTCCGCTCACTTGCTCACGTCAAGTTCGAACTCGTCGTGTGACAGGGCCAGCCGAAACGTCGGGACTGATTTTCGAATCCGGTTGACGAGTCCCTTATCGGAAAGTGTATGGAGTGCAGAGCGCACCTCGTCGACGGTCGGGTCAAGGTCGCTGTATTCCTGGACGTCATGGAGCGTCGCGACGACACTTTGTGATTCTGCGTCTGGGCCTGGAAGGATGGTGAGAATTTCGGCTTCAAGTTCCGTGCCAGAGAACACGCGTGGGCCGTCTCGTTCGGTTTCATCCCCGACAAGTAATTCAGCATCCGGCGTTGCACAGATGAGGCTGCTTTCGTTTCGATAGTAGTAGTCACTCAATTCGGATTCGAGATACTGGTGAACCTCACTGCCACTTTCGAGCCCCCAGCGTTCCTGTAACGCTGCGTTTTTCGTCGGCTGTAGCTCTACAATATCCGCAAGTCGCTGTTCGGCCTCCTCGGACAGGGTCATTAGTTCTCTTTACTCGGAGGGGTATAATCGGCGTTGTGGATTCTGCGAGAGCCGCCGGAAAACATATTTAGGCTCTTATCCGGTAGCCAGAGGTATGCCTGGACCTATCTTTCTCGCCGGTGAACCGGTGAATTTACGCACCATAGAGGAGGAGGATTTACCGTTCCTCAAAGAACACATTAACGACCCGACCGTCTGGCTGGCCATCGGATGGCCAAAGCCGACGAATAGCGCTGCAGAGCAGGAGTTTTTTGAAGAACGCGTCTGTGGCGATGACAGCATCAATCTGCTGTTTACGGTTGATGAGCAACCAGTTGGAACTGGTGGGTTCAACACCCTGAATCATGAACTCTCAAAGGCTGAACTCGGTTACTGGGTTGCACCGGAGTACCACCAACAGGGCTACGGTTCTGCCGCGGTCGAATTGCTCGTCGAATACGGATTCGCTGAACGGAACTTCCACCGCATCGAGGCGAAAGTCTTCGACTTCAATACTGCCTCACAGCGCCTGCTTGAATCGGTCGGATTCACAAAAGAGGGCGTTCACCGCGACGCCTACTATGCCAAGGGCACCTATCAGGATGTCCACTGGTACGGGCTGTTAGAAGACGAGTGGGATAACTCCCGAGTGACAATCTATAGTAGCCACTGAAAGTCACTGCACACCGATCGCACGGTGCTGTGCGATCGGTGTGTAAGTTGTTTCAATTGTTACTATAGCGCCGACCAGTGTGAGGGAACCAGCGAAGACGGCTGACATGTCCTCGTCTCAAGTCAACACCTACTTTTTACAATGCCGAGTAATAACAACTGATGGTTGAAACACTCCTTTTGATTGGCATTGTCGCGTCTATTTTTGTCGGATTCAATATTGGTGGCTCTTCAACGGGAATCGCATGGGGGCCACCCGTCGGGGCAGGGATTATCACAAAAACGGCTGCAGCCGGTTTGATGACGTTTTTCGTCTTTCTCGGTGGCTGGACCGTTGGTCGGAACGTGATGGATACGCTGAGCGAGGGGATTATCACGATTGAACTGTCGCTCTCAGCGGGTGTTGCGGTCCTCTTTTTTATCGGATTTGGTATCCTTATTGCCAATATTTTCGGTGTACCTGTTCCGACGTCGATGACAACTGTCGGGGCGATTGCGGGACTCGGATTGGCGACAGGGACGCTCAATTATACCACAATTGCGGAAATCATCACGTGGTGGGTTGTCACCCCAGTCATTGGCTTTTGGATTGGTGGGATTATCGGACGATATATTTACCCGGCAATCAATCAACGGGTACAGATTAAAAAGTCGGATGGCCCGCTCCTGACCGTCGAACGAAACGGGGGGCTTCCACGGGTGACCTTTGGCCCGAACACCACGTGGTCCGAACTCGGGAGCATTGTCGTCGTTCTCATTATCGGCTGTTATATGTCGTTCAGTGCGGGAGCGAGTAATGTCCCGAACGCTGCGGCACCGTTGGTCGGTGAGGCTGGATTGGAAGCGAATATCGCCATCGTCATTGCCACGGTCGCCATCTCGCTTGGCGGGTTTACGATCGCCCGTCGGACGATGGACTCCGTTGGCGGCGAGTTAAGTGATATTCCGTTACTTGCTGCGCTGTTCGTGATGGTGACTGCCTCGACAATTACGACCTTCCTCTCGTGGCTTGGGATTCCAATCAGTCTCGTGATGGCCACGGTGATGACCATTGTCGGCATCGGTTGGGGTCGTGCAACCCGTCCAATTACCTTTCGGAAGGCCGTCAGACGCGATGTTGGAGACACGGAGATTACAACTGGTGCAATCACTGCCGGCGATGAAGATGGGAGAACAGCCGCCCCAATCGGTGAAATGGAACCTGAACAAGTGCTTAATGCAGGCGATTTGTTTAACCCTCGGGCGATAATCAAGTACGTCTCAATGTGGATTATTGGCCCTTCAGTGTCGACATTGCTTGCCTATGGATTTTTCACCCTCGTTCCGGGTGTCGTCTGAGAACGACCTGTGGTGCGTCCTGTAGCCTGAGATGCATCCCCTTCGATTCCGGTGCAACCGGAGTAAAACCCCACTGCTCGTAGAACCCGTCGACATCCGCAACGAGATTGACATACGCTGATTCCGGCGCATCCGATTCGATATACGCCATCAATGAATCCATAATCCGCGTCCCGAGGCCGTTTTCCTGATGTTCTGGATGGACGGCCATATCCGAGATATGATAGACACAGCCACCGTCGCCGACGACACGGCCCATGCCGACGGTGGTATCGGTTTCCCTCTCGACAACGATTGCTGCAAAGAGCGTTCCTGCGAGGCCGCGTTCCGCTGCTTCAAGCGAGCGGGGGGCCATCCCTGCCGCCTCCCGGAGCGAAACGAACGTTTCGGGTGTCGGAAGCGTTTCCCGCAACTCGTATTCCATGCCCAACGCTCTGCTGTCGGTGTAAAAAACGTCGACGAAACCAGTTTATTTTGTGAGTGCTGGTTTCACTCGTTCGTGAATATGTCGGCTGAAAGCCCCTGTGCCATCTCGATTTCTTTCGAGTTGTTCATGGTCCACGCGGTGCGGTCGGTGACGGCTTCGATAACCTCGCGGGCGGATGGGTAGCCGTTGCCGGACTTTTTCACACCACCGAACGGCAACTGCACTTCTGCCCCGATACACGGCAGGTTCGCGTAGGCAAGTCCGAGTTCAGTGTGGTCGCGGTAGTAGTTGAGCTGTCGGTAATCCTCGGAGATAATCGAGCCTGCAAGCCCGTACTCCGTATCGTTTTGAATTTCGACCGCACGCTCGATATCGCCATCATACTCAAGGAGTGAAACGTGCGGGCCAAACACCTCCTCGCTGGTACAGCGCAGGTCGGCTTCGGGGTCTGCCTCATACACGAACGGTCCAACCCAGTTGCCGTCCTCGTGTCCATCTGGAATTTCGCTGTCGTCAAGCGCTGTCCGGTCGACGAGCACGTTGACGCCTTCGTCACGGGCTAACTCGTTGTAACTCGCAA
>PUNZ01000180.1 GCA_003551945.1 Halovenus sp.
CGAAGACCAGTTTATGGTCACTGTACGGTATGAGGGGTGCCGAGTCCGGATTATCGGAAGTCCTATCGAAATCAAAAATGTCAGCGACTTCCTCGCCCGCCACGGCGTCGCTGTTGCGTAAGTTGGTTCCCCCAGTTTAGATGCTTGTACACTGGTCAGCCTCAGCCATCCGAGCCTCGCCATCATCCAAAGCATCAAATCCGCGGTCGTAGGCCTCCCACCCGTTTGTCTCATCACCGTCAGCATAGTACTCTGCGGACTCTTTCCAGTGGCTTGCCGCCTCTGCAAACAGCGCAATACCATCCCGGAATGCCTCCGCTTCGCATCTGGTCGCATCGAGATCCTGCTGTGAGGCCTCCGGGAGGTGCTCAACCTGGATATCAACCGTCGCCACGACTTCACCAGCCTTCTCGCTTACATCCATCAACTGGTCGCTTGCAAGACCGAGTTGCTCACTCGCGACATCGAAATTATCGTTATCAAGCGCTTCAGCCCCCTGAATGAGCGGTTCCTCTGCCTCTTCGAACAGGATGAGAAGCTCAGTAAGCTGTCTGAAGGCCGTCACAAACGCTTCGAGTGCGGTAAACAACGCCGACAGCTCTTGCATATCGGTTGCAAGCTCATCATAAGAGACTGACTCGACAGCCGCCCACTTGTCCTCGTCGAGTGCGTCAAAGGCGTCCTGACTGGCTGTAAACTGGGCTTGCGCATCAGCCATTTCTGCCTCCGCCTGTTCGGCTGTACTTACGGCCTCCTCCCAGTTACCCACTTCCATCTGTTCATCGGCTTCATCAAGGTGTGCAAGCAACCCGTCAAGCGTCGTCATCACTGCAGAGAGTTCTTCAAAGAAGGTTAACAACGATTCGAGTTTGTCCGCTTCCGTTCGTTCGGCATCATCGCCTGCTGCTGCCTGTGCATCGTTGACGTGCGTTCGTGCGTGACTGACCGACTCTTCAAGCTCACTCGCATTAACATCCGGCGAGTCGCGAAGAGTAAGTTGACCTATCGTCTCATCGAACCAGACTGCTGCCTCCTCGAACTGTGTTCGTGCCGATGCCATCTGACTATCGAAATCGTCATCATCCCCACTGAGGCAGCCTGTAACTGCCAGTGAGGCACCCACCGCTGTCGTCGAGAGGAACGTTCTTCTTTTCATATATAAAAATTAGTACGTGCAATTATATACAGATACCATATATATTAAGGCAGATATATACGGCTTTTATCGAGTCTGGTCAGTAAAACCGGAAAAAACACATCCCGGGTAACGAGGGGAAATAGTAACATAGCTAGCGAGTCTCATGCCGTTTATGACCACTGAACGAGTCGATTCGTTCATTTCGGCTGTGGGGGCCACCGCAACAGTTCACACGAGTACTGTAGACCATTTTATAGAAACAGTGACTGACGTCATCACTGAACCGGCTATCGGGACGGCGATTGGGCTGGACGGCGTTTCATTGGACAACACACCGGTCGAAACAGATCTGACACCGGCCACACTTGCGGAGGCACGAACGGGCGTGACACCCGCAGCGTATGCACTCACAGAGTACGGGTCACTGGCAATTCCAACGGACAGCGATGGGACTGAACTTGTGAGCCTCTATACCTCTCGCCATGTTGCCGTTCTCCCTGCCAGCCAGATTGTTCCTGATATGAAAGCCGCCTACGAGCGGTTTGCTGATAGCTTCAGTATGGACAGTGCTCCAGAACAGGATGAAATCCCAACGACACAGGTCTTTGCAACCGGCCCGAGCGCAACCGCTGACATGGGAACGCTCGTCCAAGGCGTCCATGGTCCGGACGAAGTCCAGATAATTCTGGTGGAGGATCGATGAGTTCCGAGAAAGACGGCAGGACATCCACGGAACGACGTGAAGCGATGGCCGCTCGCCTGCAAGCAGTGATGGAACAAGACGGAGAGTCAATTGGCCGCATAACCAGAACCGCCAACCAACTCTCAGCCTATGCCTACGACCAGTTTGACGCCACCGAGCAGTTGCGAACCGAGGGGCGAACAATCAAGGAAGATGCCATCGAGAAGCTTCCCTCGCTGCTCGACCAGGTACACGAAGCCGTCGAATCCAACGGCGGAACGGTCCATCTCGCTTCCTCAGCCGAAGATGCAAACCGAATCATTCGGGAGATTATGGCCGGTGAGGACGCAGAAACGCTTGTCAAAAGCAAGTCAATGACCACCGAGGAGTTAGCCGTAAACGAGGCCCTGGAAACGGCAGGCTATGATGTCTTCGAGACTGACCTCGGTGAGTTCGTCATCCAGCTTGCAGACGAAAAGCCCTCACATCTCATCGGGCCGGCAATGCACAAATCGTCGGACGACATTGCGGAGTTGTTTAACGAGACGTATGGCCTGACGGGCGAAGATGCACTTTCCGGCAACCCACACGAACTGACGGCGTTTGCACGCGAAAAGGTGGGCGAGCGGATTCGTCAGGCCGATGTTGGAATGACCGGCGCGAATTTCGTCGTTGCAGAGACGGGGACGCTCATGCTCGTCACCAACGAAGGGAACGCGCGAAAGACGGCGGTTACTCCCCCGACGCACATCGCCGTTGCAGGTATCGAAAAACTCGTTCCGTCGATTACCGACCTCCAGCCGTTTACCGAATTGATTGCTCGTGCCGGGACCGGCCAGGACCTCACCTCCTATATCTCGCTGCTGACGCCACCAGTTGAGACGCCGATTCCAGACTTCGAAGAAAATACGTTACGGCCAGCAACTGACCGGGAGTTCCATCTTATTCTCGTCGATAACGGCCGGATGGCGATGCGTGAGGATGAGCAGTTGCGCGAAACTCTCTACTGTATCCGGTGTGGCGCTTGTAGCAACTCCTGTGCGAACTTCCAGAAGATGGGCGGGCATGCCTTCGGTGGCAAAACCTACACCGGCGGCATCGGAACCGGCTGGGAAGCAGGTGTCTATGGAACCGACAGCGCAGCAGACATGGGCGACCTCTGTACCGGCTGTTCGCGGTGCGTACCGCGCTGTCCCGTCAAGATTGACATCCCATGGATAAACACCGTCGTTCGTGACCGCCTCAACCGTGGCCGCGACCCAGAAACGTTCGACCTACTCGTCGATGGACTGACCCCGGACGAAGAGCCGACGGGGCTTGACCCACAAAAGCGGCTGTTCGGGAATATCGAGCGGCTAGCCACACTCGGGAGCTATGCACCACGCCTGTCGAACGCTGCAATCACTTCACAACCCGGTCGGTGGGTCCTCTCGAAGTTCTTTGGCGTTGACCCGGACCGAACGCTCCCGACACTTGCCACGGAGAGCCTCAGAGAGTGGTATGGCGCTCGCGGGCCACAGGTCACCGACCCGGCACGAGATGTGGTCCTTTATCCCGACCTCTATACGGAGTATTTCAACCCAGCGCGTGGGAAAGCCGCCGTTGCCGTGCTCGAAGCCCTCAACTGTCGGGTATACATTCCACCAGTCCCCGAAAGCGGTCGTGCGCCACTCTCACAGGGGATGGTTGAAACAGCCACGGTTCAGGCCGAGGCAGTCAACAGCGCACTGATTTCCCAGCTTGACCGAGGCCGCGATGTGGTCGTTATCGAGCCAAGCGACCTGGCCATGTTTCGTGGCGAGTACGAGCGGTTGCTTCCTGCGGCTTCGTTTTCTCGGTTGGCGGAAAACAGCTATGAGATACTGGAGTTCGTGTCCGCGCTACTCACCGAGGGCGAATCAATCGACGCGCTTGCGATGGCCGGAGAGCCGAGTGCAGTCGGGACGGATCGCGGTGAAGAAAGCACCACCATTGCCTACCACAGCCACTGCCAACAACGAACGCTCGGGCTTGAATCACCCACGACGGATGTTCTCACAAAAGCGGGCTACACTGTCCGGACGTCGAGCGTTGAATGTTGTGGGATGGCCGGAAGCTTTGGCTATAAACAAGAGTATGCAGGAGTGAGTCAGGCAGTCGGTGAACAGCTTGCAGATGACCTCGGAGACGGTGCTGGTGAACTCATCGTCGCCAGCGGAACCTCCTGTCAAGAACAACTCGGCTGGCTCTACGACCGGAAGGTGCCACATCCCGTGGAAGTCCTTGCACCAGCATCCACCGGGAGAATGTGACGTCGCTGAGAAAGGGCTGCTTACTAGTTAGGGCCTGTTTGGGTTGGTCACCCTTACTGGTAGTCTAGCGAAGCGATACGCCCACCGCTCAGACAGAATGTAATGGCACAAGTTGTAGATGGAGCCGACCAAACGCTCGATGCCGCAGAAGCACACACAGATGACGACGTCGAGGATGCAGCGTATGCGATAACAGACCTTCAGGACGCGTCAGGAGCGATTGCAGAGCGAACAGACGAGATTGCTCTGATGTCCCAAGAGCAGTCTGAGGGGATGAGTCAAGTTAGAAACGAAGTCACCGACATGAGCGCTGCAGTCGAAGAGATTGCGGCGTCTGCCGAAGAGGTTGCAAGCGAAGGGCAGCAAGTAAACCAGCTCGCAATCGATGGACGGGAAGCGACACGCGACACCCACGCGGCGATGTCCCGAATCAAAGAATCATCGTCGGAGGTTGACGAACGTGTCTCCAAGGTCGAACAGCGCGTCGATGAAATCGAGGATATGGTGAGTGTAATCAACGATATCGCCGACCAGACGAATCTGCTGGCGCTAAATGCCTCCATCGAAGCGGCACGGGCTGGGGATGCCGGAGCAGGGTTCGCCGTCGTAGCCGAGGAAATCAAGTCGCTCGCTGAGAAATCCCAGCGCCGAGCCAACGATATTGAATCACTCGTTGATGGGATTCAACACGATACCTCAATGGCCGTTGAAGGGCTCGAAAGTAACCAGACAGCCGTCGAAAACGGTGTGGAAGAGGTCGATGAGTCGTTGGCAAACTTCGAGGATATCAGTAGTTCAGTCGACGAATTAAACACCGGCATTGCCGAGGTCGCCCGAGCGACTGACGAGCAGGCAGCCAGCACAGAGGAGATGACGGCAATGGTCGAACAGACCTCTGCCAATGCAATTGAAATTAGCGACGAAACCGACGGAATCAGCGCCGCTGTCGAGGAACAGACCGCAATGATTAGCGAAGTGACGCTCGGATTCCAGACGCTATTGACGGAGGACGAAGATGCCCCAAGCCGGTAGTCAGCTGCTGGAATTTCGACTCGGTTCGGACAGCTACTGCGTGGATATCGACTGTATCGATGAAATCGTCAACCGGAGCGAGATTCGCTCGTTACCGAATACACCGCCGCACGTCACGGGTATCACTGACCTGCGCGGAACGATGACGACTGTCATCGACCCCGCGGCCCTATTGGGTCTTGAGAAAAGTGTTGACCAGCGCCGGATTATCGTGCTTGACGGAAGTACACAAGCAGATGAGAGCAGCTCAGTCGGCTGGTTAGTCGATGACGTTACACAGGTGTTCGAGGTCGCTGATGGTGACATTGAACAAGCCGCATTGGGTGCCGATGACACCGTCACCGAACTGATTTCCCGAGATGACGAGTTTGTCATCAAGCTCTCGCCCGCCGCGATGGCGGTATAATCGCGTTACTTGTCAGCAACTGCGCTTACAGTATCAAGCGCGTTGATTCGACCGGCTCCGAAGTCGGAATCACTCCGTCCAGTTACGGATTCTGCGCCCTGTTTAACAGCGTTTTCAACCTGATTCGCGTTCATCTCTGGGTCCAAACTGCGCACGAGCGCAACTAGTCCTGCAACCTGCGGTGCAGCCATCGACGTGCCAGAGAGGAACTCGTATCCAGGAATTTCGACGCTTGATTCTTGGTCAGTTGGATACGTCGAGAGGACGCCATTGAACGGGAACGGGATATCTCCCTCTTGCCCTTCTTCACCCAACGTTCGCTCTACGGTCTCATACCAGCCGCCAGGCGCAGCAACGTCAATATCACTCGTGCCGAAGTTTGAGTAAAATGAACGCGTATCCGCTGGGGAAGTTGCACTGACCGTAATGACCGCCGGAACGCTGTTTGGCAGGGTAAAACCGCCACCCTGTTGCAGGTTCCCTTCATCGTTACCGGCTGACCCAGTAATCACCGTTCCCCGTTGGGTAGCACTCTGAAAGACCGTCTGTACCTCGGCACGAAGTTGGTTCAGTGCGGCTTCCGGTTCCTGGACATCTGGAATACCGAGACTGAAGTTTGCCACGTCCGCACCGATTTCCGCCGCATAATCAATCCCAGCGAGGATATCACCGAACGCCGCCCCACCATCTTCCGGAAAGACACGGATTGGAATGAGTTCGGCGCCCGGTGCGGTCCCGACAACACTCGTAGCACCCGTTGCTGCGGCAGTTCCAGCGACGTGCGTTCCGTGTCCGTCCGGGTCATCTGGTCCGAACTCAGGGACGTCGTCATCAAGCACAAACGCTGCGCCGAGGCCTTCATTGACGTTCGCAAGGTCCGGATGGTTGAGGTCGATACCAGTATCCACGATGGCAATCCGTGCGCCCTCGCCTGTGGTAACCTCGTGGGCTTTTGAGACCTGCTGAATATCCTTATCCCACTGGAGGTCACGGAGCGCTGGTTCCTCACCGAGCGCCTCGGGTTCACTGTCCACCTCCGGTTGGCGCAGTTCGAACATGACATCGCGGTGTGCTGCAGCGACGGACGGAACTGATTCGAGGTCTGCAGCTGAATCTGCTGGACCAGTTACGACAAGTACCTCGCCGTCTGCTAATTCGTGCCGCACAGTGTAATCGTTCTCTTCAATCCGGTCTACCGCACCGTTTCCGGTAACTCGGACAATATACTGTCTTTCACCGGATGATGCGGATGCGAAGCCGCTAAATGCAAGTGTTGCTCCCGCGGCACTGATTCCTCCCAATAGTGTGCGTCTTGTTAGCTTCATTGTATCGAGTACCTTGTTGTCAGGTACCATTGTCCCTGTAGGAAGAATATGTAATAACTATCACGGAAATATGTTGCTCACACACGATACTGATGAGAGATTGTGGTACCGCTACTGCAGAGAGCGTTGTCTCAAAACAGAGCGACATAGTCAGCCATAGAGGCGAGACACCACCGTCTGAGAGATTCTGACCACATGGTCGTGTGTGGTACGGAGTTCCAAGGGAGGGGGAACATACAAATTCCAAACCGATAAACTGTCGATGTGGACTTCACCAATCAGTTCGGCAGGCAGTTGCTCGTCGGACTCGTCGTGTTGACGCTGTTTGTGCTGGCTGCCTACGTGCTGGTGTCGTTTATCGCCGTCGTGGTCGTAGCAATATTTCTGTACTATGCAGTCCGGCCAATTTTCCGGGTTGTCAACCGAACACAACTCCCCCGGCGGGCCAGTGCTGCACTCTCGGTCATCCTCTTTGGCCTGCCCTTTCTCATCTTGTTGGCCTACGCTGTTGCTATCGTTGCACTCGAAGTGAGGCTCTTTCTCGAAGCACGCGGCCTGTTCGACGAGTTGCTTACGTATCTTGAATCTGAGTTTACTATCGGCGGACTTGATACTGGAGAGCTAGAGGATCTCGCGACAGAAACTGGTGAGCTTCCCCCACCAGAGGTCATTTTGGAGATGGCGATTGCTGCTGCGAGCACAGTTGGGAGCGTTCTCGTCCAGCTACTCGTCGTTATCGTCGCGGTCTACTACATGCTTGTTGACGGACCGCGACTCATGGGGTGGATGTTCGAAACCTACGATGAATCCGGCGTCCTTCGCGCCTACGCCCGCGCGGTCGACCCCGAACTCTCGCTCACCCTCTTTGGGAATATCGTTAACGTCTTCATAACTGCCTTCGTGGGTATTTTTACGTTCTACGGGTTCAACATCTTCGCTCCTGAGGCGGTACAAATTCCGTTCCCGGCGCTGCTTGGGGCACTCGCTGGTATTGGCAGTCTCATTCCCGTTGTTGGAATTAAGCTAGTTTACATCCCGCTGACGATTGGGTTGGCGGTTAACGCGTGGATTACAGGCGTGCCGGAGGCAATCCTATCGGTCGCTGTGTTATTTGTCGTGAGCGCCGTTATCGTCGATTTCATCCCGGACTTTTTCATCCGAGCACACATAAGCGGTGAAAACACCCACACTGGCCTGTTGATGCTCGCGTATATCGTTGGTCCGACCGTGTTCGGCTTTTATGGTCTCTTTCTCGCCCCGATTTTGCTTGTGGCAACAATCAATGCAGTGACGATTTTGTTGCCGTATGCGCTCGTTGGCGAGTATCCGGAGACGACACAGGCCACACTCACTACATTCAGTGACGAGTGAGATGGGCCATCGGTTGTGTATTTACCGTGCACACGCGGAGTGAAGGCCTTAAGGCTACGAATTACCTAGAATTGCTAATGAACCGACGGACGTTCCTCGCAGGTGGCGTCGCGACGGGAACAAGCCTTGCGCTCGCTGGCTGTCTGGACAGAGTTACTGGGTTAATCGACGACAGTCCCACGGTCCTCGATGAGCCAGATATGTATGATGAGATGCGCCAGTCGCGGGACGATGGGTATCTCGGCTTCCCTATTCATAACGACGAACTGCCAGCGGTCACCCTGCCAGACGCCCTGAGCGACAGGGAAGTGACGACGACTGAGTTCGTTGGCGAAAAACACAGCTTGATGACATTTATTTTCACGAGATGTCCGGAGGCGTGCCCGGTTGTGGTCTCAAACCTCGCACGTGTCCAACTTGATGCGGTCGAAGAAGGATACGACGACGAGATGGCGTTCATGCCGGTGACGTTCGACCCCGAGTATGATACACCGGATGTTCTTGAGGAGTTCAGCGAGGCAAACGGAGCCGACCCTGGCGCCGACAACTGGCATTTCCTCAGACCGGAAGATGAACAGCGCGCTGACGAGGTTGTGAACGGAACGTTCGGTGCGGATTACGAGTACCACAGCGAAGAAGAACGAGAACAAGAGGGAATGCCCGACGATATGGCCTACTCGCATCTGTATCTCATCTTACTCACAAACAAAGATGGGTACGTTGAGCGCGGGTACAACGGCTCGCGGCTCCCGAACGCGTCCGGACTCGTACAGGACGTCAGAGAGGTTGTCGAGGGGTGGTGAGATGAAACGCCGCGAACTGATCGCTGGATTCGGTGCACTCGGGATTTTCGGAGCGGGTGCGGCCTACCAGACGGGGGCACTCGACTCCGTACTCAGGGAGGAAGAAGACGATTATATCGAGCCAGTGGATGTAACGCGATTTGCGGCACCCGGCAGTACCGAAGGAACCGAAACCATTCCCGAAGAGGGACGAGTCACGTATCTCGCTCTCTTTGCAACGTGGTGTGGAACGTGTGCAAGCAAGATGGAGCCACTGGGTGAGGCAGCGGAACAAGTGGATGACGATGTACAGTTTGTCTCGATGACGAACGAAGCGCTCGGGCAGTCGACAACAGAAGAGGATGTCATCAACTGGTGGGAAGAGCACGATGGAAACTGGCCAGTGACACACGATGCAGACCTCGAACTGGAGATGCAGGTGGGCGCCCGTGGCGTTCCCTATTCGGCCGTCATCGATGCGGATAACCGACTCGTCTGGTCGGATGCGGGCTACAAGGATACCGACGAAATTCTCGACGCTATCGACGGGGCCCGCTAATCGATGTCGGCAACTGCACAGGCAACGTTTGCGTTCGGTGCCGGGATTGCCACCTTCTTTTCCCCTTGTGTGTACGCACTGTTGCCGGGCTATGTGAGCTATTACGTTGCCGCTGTCGATAGCGAATCCGCCCCACTCTCCGGTGCAGTGTCACGAGGTGTTGCTGCGAGTTTCGGTGCACTCGGAACCTTCGCGGTACTCTCGGTGTTTGCAGTACTGGCAGGTGAAACGTTTGAGCTGGTCCTCGAAGGGGTCGAGCCGCTCATCGGCGTGGCGCTGATCGGACTTGGTGTGCTCGTGCTCTGGAAGGGCATGCTCTCATTTACCGTTGTCTTGCCGAAACGCCGGACAAGCGTCCTCGGATTTGGGCTCTTCGGAGCCGTCTATGCGCTTGCTGCGACGGCCTGTGTGTTGCCGCTGTTTCTCTCGGTGAGCGTGCTCTCGTTCGAACTATCGCTCGCTGGAACAGCCTTCGTTCTCGGCTCCTATGCGGGGGGATTCGCCCTCCTGATGCTGGCTGCGACCGTCGCTGTCGCAATAGGTCAACAAGCGTTTTTGGAGCGATTTGCCAGCCATTCTGGGACGCTCACGCGCCTTGCAGGTGTCGCACTCATCGTCGCTGGCTTCGTGCAACTGTATATCGCATTCGCTGTGGGACCGATTGACCCACTGTGACAATTGGTACCACAGCGTGGCGTTTCCTGCCACAAGGACAGCGCTGCCAGTAGTGTATAAAAAAGACCCTCTACTTCAAGGTACGTACCTGATAGATGAAGGGCATCTAATCAGTAGTAGGAACCCCTCTGCGTTCCTGGTGACATATCATGACAGATAACTGGACCGTCGTTGTGGGGATTAAACAAGTCCCTGATGAAGACGACGTAACGATTGACCCGGACACAGGAACACTGAACCGGGCGGAGGCGGCAGCGATTTTGAATCCGCCGGATAGAAACGCGCTCGAAGCAGCGTTGCAACTCAAAGACGAGGTTGGTGCTGAAGTAATCGCATTTACTATGGGACCGCCAACGGCGACACCCGTCCTCGAACTCGCCGTTGCGCTTGGTTGTGACGATGCGGCATTGATTTCAGATATGGCCTTTGCAGGCTCTGATACCTGGCCGACAAGTCTGACGCTTGCGTATGCGGCGGAGTATTTCGATGCTGATGTCGGTATCTTTGGCGAAGAGACGACGGACTCCTCAACCGGACAGGTCCCACCAGGAATTGCCGCACACCTTGACTGGGCGCAGTTGACCTACGTCGCAGACCTTGACCCACGACCGGAAGACAACCAACTGCTCGCAACCCGAGATGTCGAAGGCGGTCACGAAGTTGTTGCCGCTGACCTGCCCGTTATCGTGGCAGTCGGCTACGGTGACAACGACCCACGCCCGGCCGGTCTCCACCGGAAACTCTACGCCGAAACGGAGTTCGAACCGATGGAACTCGACGCCGAAGCGCTGGGAATCGACCCCGACGAGGTTGGTCTCGATGCCTCCCCGACACAGGTCGGTGGCATGGACACAGCTGACCCGGTCGAGCGAGAACAGGAGGTCGTCGACAGCGTCGAAGACCTTGCAGCAGCGATGGCCGAGGAGGGGGCGGTCTAAATGCCGGAAGTAGACGTCGACGAATACAGCGACATCTGGGTGTTTATCGAGGAACACGCAGGCGAGGTTGCACCCGTTTCGTGGGAACTCCTTGCCGAAGCGAAAAAGCTGATGGACGAAAAGCCGGACGACGAAGAGCTCGTTGCGCTTGCGATTGGTTCGGACCTCGAAGACGTTGCCGAGGAAGCCATCGCCCGCGGCGCAGACCGCGTTCTCGTCGCAGATGACCCCATCTTCGAACCATACCGAGCAGACCCCTACGGCAAGCAGTTCCGCGAACTGGTTGCCGAGCGAAAGCCCGATATCGCGCTCATCGGTGGGACCACAACCGGACGGGACTTCGCAGGACGTGTTGCTGTCCCCACACATGCTGGGTTGACCGCCGACTGTACGCAACTCGGTATTGACGACGAGGGCCACCTCGAAGCCGGTCGTCCGGCCTTCGGTGGAAACGTCGTTGCAACCATCAAATGTGAGAACCACCGCCCACAGATGGCAACCATCCGACCGGGTGTCTTCGAGCCGCTTGACCGAGACGACACCCGCGACGGTGAGATAGAGTATGTCGATGTCGTCGTTACGGAGGAAGAAACCGTCACCGAGGTACTCGAACGCGAGGTTGGCGAGACAGCAGATATCACGGACGCAGACCGCGTCGTCGCGGCTGGCGGCGGTATCGAGGGCGATACAGGACCAATCGAGCGACTGGCAGAAGCGCTTGATGCCGAGGTTGCAGCGAGCCGGAAAGCCGTTGACGAAGGCTGGATGCCACACGCACGGCAGGTCGGTCAGACCGGAAAGACCGTCCGACCGGAACTCTACGTCGCCGTTGGTATCTCCGGTGCTGTCCAGCACCTTGAGGGAATGAACGACAGCGACGTCGTCATTGCCATCAACAACGACCCGAACGCACCGATTTTCGACCACGCCGATTACGGCATTGTCGGCGACCTCTTCGAGGTATGTGACGAGCTAGTCGCCGCCCTTGAGGAGGCCGACGACCCACAGGAGGTACTCGCATGACAGATTCAACTGACAACGGGACGGAATCGGCGGACGACCAACCAACACGGACGCCACCACCAGCCCAACCGAACTACGACAACACCTTCGATGCAATCGTCGTCGGGGCTGGATTAGCTGGCTCTGCTGCCGCCATCACCATGGCAAACGAGGACCTCGATGTCCTGATGATTGAACGGGGAGCCTATCCCGGTGCCAAAAACGTCTTTGGCGGCGTGATGTACACGCCGACAATCCGTGACCTCGTCGGCATGGATGGCGCACCGATAGAGCGCTACGTCGGCCAGCGCCGATACGCCATGCTCACTGAAGAGGACGAAATCGGCGCAACGGTCAATATCGGCGACTGGCACGAGGAGCCACACAACGACTCCTTTACCGTCCTCCGCGGGGACTTCGACGAATGGCTCGCTGATCAAGCCGTCGAGGCCGGTGCGACGCTCATCACCGAAACGACCGTCACCGACCTCATCCGCGAAAACGGCTATATCGTCGGTGTCGAAACTGACCGCCCAGAGGGGGCGCTTCGAGCCCCGATTGTCGTCCTTGCAGAGGGAGGGAACTCCCTCGTGAGTGAGGGTGCAGGGCTGAAACCCGCACCCGACCGAAAGGACGTCGCAGTGGCCGTCAAGGAGGTTATCGAGTTCCCTGGCGATAGCGCACAGGTCATCGAAGACCGCTTCAGACTGGGAGACGAGGATGGTGCGGCCTACCACTACTTCGGTGAGGGGGCCGCTGGCAAATCCTTCGGTGGCGCATTCATCTACACGAACGATGACACTGTCAGCGTCGGATTGGCTTACCGCATCGAAGATTCCATCACGCAAGGAATCAACCCGGAAAAACGACTCAACGAGTTCAAAAGCCACCCTGCGGTTGCACCGCTGTTCAAAGACGCACGAACAGTCGAGTACACGGCAAAGACCATCCCCGAGGGTGGTGCCGAAGCGATGCCAAAGCTCGTTCACAACGGGGCGTTGCTGGTCGGCGATACCGCCGGACTCGTGTTGAACAACGGTGTCCACCTTGAGGGGACAAATATGGCCGTCGAGAGCGGCTACCACGCCGGAAAAGCCGTCGTCGAGGCGTTCAACTCCATCCCAGCGACCGAGCGAACCGCAGGGGCAACGGCCGCAGGCGGACAGACCGCACGCGCAGATGGCGGCATGGTCATTCCAAGCTCGCATCTACAGTCCTACCCGGACCGGCTGGAAGAGTCGTTCGTCGTGAAGAATTTAGAACACTACGAGTGGCTCATCCACCGCGTTACCGAGGATAAAGAGCTGCTCTTCGAAGAGTTGCCAGCGGCGTTAGCTGATGCCGCTGCGGAGTATTTCGCCATCGACCGCGAGCCAAAACAGGTCCACGGTGCGCGCGCGAAAGAGCGCGTCCTTGGTACGCTCGGTGGCCTCCGTGGCCTCGTCAAACTCGGCTGGCGCTACCGGAAAATCGTTCGCTAACTGACCACCGCGACCCCCCATACCCATGAGCACGAAATCACCATCACCAGGAATCGTTCAGAACGCATCGCTCGAAGACCGCCTCTACACTGTCAAGTACGAGGACCCCGGCGAGTCCCACCTCGATGTCGAGAATCCCGGCATCTGTACCACCTGTCACGAAGACGCCTGTGTTGACGTCTGCCCCGCCAAAGTCTGGCGAAAGGACGCCGACGGCACGCCGACCATCGCCTACGAGAACTGTCTCGAATGCGGAAGCTGTCGGTTTGCCTGCCCGAACGAGAACGTCATCTGGACGTACCCGGAACGCGGCGCTGGTGTCACCTACAAAAAGGGATAGCAGAGCTTTTTTCCTTCACCTAGCGGGACGAACATCGGTTTTCGACGACAGGGAACAGTCAGCGATGTGACTGCCCAAGCGAAAAGCACAAAATGACCGGTGACGGCGAGCGCCGTGTGACCGGTCTGCGGCCAAAACGGAGTTCAGACCTCTTCCATCATTACGACGTCCGCTTCGTGACCCGTATCGTCGATGTGAGTTTCCGCACGCGATTCTGCTGCAACGCGGGATGGGTGAAAGCCAATTTTACCGCAGTCGGTACACACGATTTCGTACATGCA
>PUNZ01000088.1 GCA_003551945.1 Halovenus sp.
CTCATATGTTAAAAAATCAAAATAAGAAACATTTAAGTATGTTATGGTAGCACATGGCTATAGATGTGGGATAGTGCAATAGTAGCTAGGGATAGCCAATGGGTACACTCGCAATATTTGCCGAGTGGTTACACCCCACATCGGATAGATATGACTTGTACTAGCAATTATCAACGGATAAACGGGGCACAGAATCGTCTGCAAAGACTGAGAGAGAGGAATCGGGCTCCCGGTACCGATTGGGAGGTAACGTATGAATAGTGTTGCTCAGCTCGGGACGGTCGTCATGCAGGCCGATATTGATGAGATTATTCCCGGTGCAACTGATGCCGGTGCCTTGGAGTTACTGATGGCCGCACTGCCGTTGATTGTCACGGCAGTTTTGCTCGTCGGTCTTCTCTGGCCAGCAACGCGCGCGATGCCGATTGCGTGGATCGTTGCACTCCTTGTTGGGTTCGCTATCTGGAATTTGCCAATTGACTGGCTTCTTGGCTCGTCGATTGTCGGATTCATCACGGCACTCGAAATTCTCTTCATCGTCGCTGGTGCACTGGTGCTCCTGTACACGATGTTACAGGCCGGTGCGCTCGATAGGATTAATAGAGGATTCGCAGCGGTCTCCGACGACCGGCGTGTTCAGATTATCCTGCTTGCATTCTTCATGACGACATTTATCGAGGGTGCCGCAGGATTCGGAACGCCAGCGGCGGTCGTTGCACCGCTGTTGCTCGGGCTTGGTTTCCCAGCGCTTGCAGCCGTGCTTGCAGCGCTGATTGGCCACGTCATTGCTGTCACCTACGGTGCCGTTGGAACGCCGATTATCGTCGGTATTCAAGCACCGCTTGAGGAGGGACGATACCCCGAGGCGATTGAAGGTGGTGGGTTCGAGGTGCTGGGCTACTCACAAGAGATTGCCGCGTGGGCTGCAACGTATCACGCACTCGTTGGGTTCATGATGCCGGTGTTTGCGGTCGGGATGATTACCTACTTCTTCGGTGAAGAGAGGTCGCTCCAACCCACGAAAGAAGTGCTCCCGTTGGCAATCGTGTCAGGAATTGCATTTGCAGTTCCATACTGGATTGCAGCATGGTTCATCACCGCCGAGTTCCCATCGCTCATCGGTGCGATGGTCGGTGGAACGTTCGTTGTTGCACTGCTCAACGCGGGATACTTGCTCCCTAAGACGCACTGGGACTTCCCAGAGCGAGAGAGCTGGGCCGACCACTGGGTCGGCGAAATCGAACCCGGCGGAGAAGGGATGGCCACCGAGGACATGCCTGACATGTCACTGGTGAAAGCCTGGTCACCGTACATCGTGTTGGTCATCTTGCTCATCGTCACACGCGTTGTTGAGGCGATTTCTGGTCCAATCAACGACCCAGAAAACACCGTCTCGTTCAGCGTTGATGGTGTTGGTGAGTTCTCGATTGGTGTCCTGTTTGAGTGGGCAGGTATCCTTGGTTATGAAGGTCTTACAGGTGATATTGCTATCGTCAACGTCCCAGGATTCTGGCTGTTCGTGACGGCGATTATCGCCATCGGCATCTTCGGCCTCCCGGGTAACCGTGTCAAAGCGGCGTGGGTCGAAGCCGGCCAGAAACTCGTCGCACCGTTCATCGCGCTCGTCTTCGTTATCGGGATGGTGCAGGTGATGATTAACGCTGGCGGCTACTGGGACTTCGATGAGCTTGCGGCCGAGAACGCCTGGCGAAACGCAAACATGATTGAGGTACTCGCAGTCGCGACCGCCGATACGCTCGGGAATGCGTATCCCGCAGTTGCGTCACTGATTGGCGCACTCGGCGCGGCAATGACCGGGTCGAACACGGTCTCGAACCTCACGTTCACCCAGTTCCAGTTCACCGCGGCTGAACAACTGGGTCTCTCGACGCAGATTATCGTGGGCGCACAGGCAGTTGGTGGTGCGATTGGTAACCTGGTTGCAATCCACAACATCGTTGCAGCGCTGGCTACAGTCGGCTTAGTCGGGCAAGAAGGACGGGTGATACGATTGAACCTGATACCGCTTGCCTACTACGCCTTCTTCGTGGGCATCCTGACAATGCTGTTCGCGTTCGTGTTCTTCGCGGACCTGTTCGTCCTTATCCCTGTGCTGTTCGCTGAGGTTGGCGCGCTCATTGTTGGCGCAGTCGGCACGGTGATCGGCGCAATTCCAGGACTGTAAGCACATCCCTTGGTCCCCGCGGCTGCGATTGCACTCCATTCTTTCTTTTTGAACAACCCATTAAGGGCCATCTTTGCTTTCCTGAGTGGACTGTTCGCTTGTGTAGCAAAAACATAGAAGTGAGGTGCAAACTAACTATAGACAAGCCAAAATGTCACAAACCACAGCAACGACTTACGAACAGTTTGCCACGGCACTGGGGAGGTACGGTGTCGAAAGTATCACTGCTGAACCTGCCGATGTTGCAGATGTCATTGACGAGATTGTCGACTCCCCTGCTGTCGGGGTGCCGCTTCCATGGGATGACGTTTCGCTCCCTCAGAGTGTCCAGACGGAGCCATCCACCGCGGATATCGACGAGGCAGTCACTGGTGTCACTGCTGCCTCGCTCGCTATTGCAGACTACGGAAGCATTGTCCTCCGGATGGACGAACACGGGAGCGAACCAGTCAGCCTGTTCAACGACCTCCACGTCGCCGTCCTTCGTGAGACGGATATTGTCCCGAACATGGCTGCTGCGTTTGACTGGTTCGGCCAGGAGTTACGTGAGACACGAGATTCAGCGATCATCGCGACTGGTCCCTCTGCCACCGCAGACATGGGTGCACTTGTCCAGGGCGCTCACGGACCAAAGCAGATGAAGGTGGTTGTAGTCACATGAGTCTCTCACGCGAATCCAAAGCGGAACATATCCGCCATATTATGGAAACCGAGGGAGCAGCAGTTGCCGAAAACACTCGCGGATTCAATCAGGGACGATATGACTCCGTCGCAAAACTCGAGGCCTATGAGGAACTGAAATCGGAAGCCCGGGGCATCAAAGAAGACGCAATCGAGCGCCTGCCTGAACTTATCGACCAACTCACTGAAACCGTTGAGGAAAACGGTGGAACCGTCTATATCGCCGAGGATGCGGCCGACGCAAACGAATACGTTGCGGAGGTCTGCACAGACCAGGATGCCGAACGACTGGTGAAAAGCAAGTCGATGACGAGCGAGGAACTGGAGGTCAACGAA
>PUNZ01000074.1 GCA_003551945.1 Halovenus sp.
ATGACGATGTTGGACTCTCCGACTTTGGCAATCCGGAAGGATATACCGCCCGGCAAGTCGAGCGCTGGGGGAAACAGTTCGACTGGGCATTTGAAGAAACGACCGCGGAACGCGAAGTACCAGAGATTGCCGAGATTGGTGAGTGGCTAGACGCAAACGTGCCAGCGGAGCCGGCACACACCCTCGTTCACGGCGATTACAAACTCGACAACGTCATGTTTGGGCCGGGTACACCACCAGAACTGACTGGCGTACTTGACTGGGAAATGAGTACCCTTGGTGACCCACTCTGTGACCTCGGCTGGCTGTTGTTTTTCTGGTTCGAAGACCAGTCACAGGTTCCACCAATCATGCAAACGATGGGGCCGCTCTTTCTCACAAACGAAGGATATGCCTCGCGAGCGGAGTTGGTTGAACGGTATGAGGAGCAGACCGCCGTTCCGGTCCAGAATATCACATTTTATCGCGTCCTTGCTGTGTATAAGATGGCTGCGCTTGGGGAGATGTTCTTCGCCCGGTATCTCATGGGCCACAGCGACAACTCATTTTATGCGATGATGGAAGATGGGGTCCCGATGCTTGCCCGTCAAGGCGTCGAGATTATCGACGGTGAACGTCCGTTGTAACTACGCTTTTCACTCACCATACTATGACGACGATTCACACGCTCGACTGTCTGGAAGCGCTACCGTCGCCAGCACCGGATGGTGATATCGTTATCATCGATGTCATCATGGCCTCGACAGCTATCGTCTCGCTGTTTGAGCAAGGGGTGACAGAGATTCGCCCATTCGCGGAGAGTGACCACGCCCACTCCTACGCACAGGAGAACGAGGACACGATTCTTGTCGGTGAAGACGGCGGGATGCCCATCGACGGGTTTGATTACGTTCCGCTCCCCGGAGCGTTTGTCGAGGCTGACCTCGCTGGTCGGCCGGTTGCATTACGGAGTTCAAACGGAACCCGTGGCATCATTCGAAGCGGTGTCACAGAGAATCTCTTTATCGGGTCGACGGTGAATGCTGCGGCTGTTGCATCTGTACTCGATTCACGAGAGAACGATATCTGGCTTGTCGCTGCTGGTCGGCAGGGGTCGCCAGTCGCTGAAGACTCCGCTGGCGTGCGACTTATCGAGGGTCATCTCCGCGGTGAGGTAACTGATGCCGAACGGTCGAACCTCAAAGACCAGATTCGGGGGTCTGTCACCGCAGAGTGGCTCCGGAGCATCGGCCTCGAAGATGACCTTGAGCGACTCCTTCGGTTCAACTCCTCGGATATTGTTCCGGTCCTCCGGGATGGCATCCTCTATCCCCACATACCATAGCTCTCACAGCGAGTTATCTTTGCCACGGTGGCGGGGACAATTCCGCTAGTGACTGCACAGTGTAAGTCGCAGGGGAGTCAGTCTCCTCGTTCGTGAGCCAGACCGAAGCCAGACCCGCATTGACAGCGCCGTAGATATCTGACTCCAAGGAGTCCCCAATATGCACCGTTGTTTCAGGCGTCCCATCGAGTACAGTTAATGCCTTCTTGAACGGCTCAGAAGCCGGTTTGACTGGTGTCTCGGTGCCTGCAAACACGACAGTCTCAATCCATTGTTCGAGTCCTACGGCAGCAATTTTCTTCCGTTGGGCATCTGGCGTCCCGTTTGTCACAATCCCGAGCCGATACTGGTCGTGAAACCTGTCCAAAACAGACGCCGCCTGTGGGAGTAATTCGACGTTTCGCTGGTCGCGCTCCTCGCTGAAGGCTGCAGCAACGTCTTCCCCGAGTTCTCTCTCGTACCCGCGCTCGACAGCGAGCGTTCCAAAGCACGCTGACCGGAGTTCGTCTATCGAGTTCGTTTGCTCGGCGAATTCGTCAAACCGTTCATAATAGTCCTCAACGGGAAACAGCGGGTCGACGCCCACGGAGTCATATGCAATCGAAAGCAGTTCGCCAGGCGAGCGGCGGTACTGCACGAGCGTGTTATCGAGGTCAAATAGTACTGTCTCAATGGCGGTCATTCAAACCGTCAGTTCAGGCAAACGCAATCGGCGTTCCGGTAGACTCGTCAGTGTCCCTAATCTTTTCGAGCGCGTCGCTGAAGTCCGACTTTGTCACGGTTGTGCGCTCGTTTCGAATCGCAAACATTCCCGCTTCGGTCGCAAGCGAAGCAAGCTCTGCCCCAGTAAAGCCATCTGTTTCCGAAGCGAGTCGCTCAAGGTCAACATCGCCGAGACTCATCTCTTCGGTGTGGATTTCGAGAATTCGCTTTCGCCCGTCCCAGTCTGGGGCTGGCACTTCGATGAGTCGGTCGAACCGGCCGGGGCGAAGAATCGCGCTGTCTAGCATATCGAAACGGTTCGTCGCTGCGATGAGGCGAACGTTCCCCCGTTCTTCGAACCCGTCCATCTCCGAGAGTAATTGCATCATCGTCCGCTGAACTTCGGCATCGCCCGAGGTTTTCGATTCCGTCCGCTTGGACGCAATAGCATCAATCTCGTCAATAAAGATAATCGCTGGCTCGTGCTCGCTCGCCAGTTCAAACAGGTCTCGAACCAGTCGCGCACCCTCGCCGATGAACTTCTGGACGAGTTCGGAGCCCGCCATCCGAATGAACGTAGCGTCAGTCTGGTTGGCTACTGCCTTTGCGAGCATCGTTTTCCCGGTCCCGGGTGGGCCATACAAGAGGACGCCTGCCGGCGGCTCGATGCCGACAGCCTCGAACTGTTCGCTATTGACGAGTGGCTGTTCGACCGCTTCACGGACTTCACGAATTTGCTCGCCGAGGCCACCGATATCGTCGTATGTGACATCCGGCCGCGCGTTTACCTGCATAGCCTGTGCTCGGGCATCGGTTTCGGCATCGAGAATCGTCTGGATACCGAACGAATCATCAATCGCAACCCGGTCACCTGCACTGAGTTCCTGCTCAATGGCTCTCGATGCCTCAGTCAGCACCTCCTGATTGTTTCCATGCTGCTTGATGACGACGCCATCATCAAGAATCTCCTCGGCAGTTGCAAGATAGAGAGACGCTGATTTGAGCGTCTGATTTTCCCGTTGGAGTGTATCCACGCGGTCTGTGAGCTCTTCGCCGTAGTTTCTTGCGTTTGTGAGCTGTTCGTCCAGCGTTTTGTTCACCTGACGCACGTCTGCAAAATGTTCTTTCAGCGCTTTCAGTTGCTCGTCAGGAGCCATTTCTGGGTCGAGCTCAAGG
>PUNZ01000103.1 GCA_003551945.1 Halovenus sp.
AGAAAGCGTTGTTTGGTTAATAGAAAACGACTGATAGCGCTCTTCGAGCGCAGATAGTTGCGCCTCGACGGCCTCCCGTGAGTACTCCACATCACCCATGCTCGCCCCTTGATTCGTTGAGGTATAAACCTCCGGATGGTTATCAGCTGCTAAAAACATAGCTGCGTTTTCCGTGCTGTTTGGTGATTTTCGCTATCAGTCATGAAAGTGGGTCCTGATACGGAGAATTTCACTCACAGGAATAAATGTTATTGCAGTTGTTTGGTCTATGGCGCGCTACGCTCGCTAGAACGGTGTTCCGCCTGCAAGCAACGCAGCGACAACAAGCAAAGCAACGGCACACACTGCGCTTGCCAGGAGATATGGCCGCCCGAGGGCAGCCAGTTCGGTGACTGAAGTTGACTCATCGACCAGTTCGGTCGGAAACCCTTCAGCCATGTACGGTCCAAAGCTAACCTCGTCGACTGTGTTGCGCATTTGGAGAATGCCAACTTCGATAAGCCCGTTCATGACGCCCCAGAGCGCTAACATAGCAAGAACGAGAAGCCCACCTTGAGACTCGATAAGTAACTCAAGCGGGGTATACAGCACCCAGATGAGGTACGCACCGGTCACCGGCAAGACAACGCCGGTCCAGCGAGTTATCAACAGAAGCTTATGAACCTGACTGACAAACGTCCGTACCGAAAGCTGTCCAGACATCGCCTCGGGCCAAAGCGCATAAACCACATACAGCGTTGCCCCGGTCCACAACGCGGCTGAAATGACATGGGCAACATACGCTGCCGTCAGTACGACCATCAGTTGACCATTGCACTACCACTGCAAAAACAGTCGTGCCTAACGACCGGTACGGCCTCAGTCGGTTTTCCGAGAGAGATATGCTGGCTGCTCCAGAAACAAGGTGCTTAGATGTACATTAGGCTCCACGGAGAACCGTGATATACCGGATGAGCGACCGGTGAACACGGCGTTCGAACGAAGCTTCAGTTCGCCAGCCGGTCTGGTGAGCGACCTGCGCCCAGGGTCGGTCGCTCACAATGACGCACCGAGAGGCAACCCGTCGGGCTTCGGTAAGCGCATCGTGGATGAGTATATTGAGTTCGCCAGCAATCTTTGACTGACGACCGTACGGCGCATCGAAGACCACGGTATCGACCTGTTCAGCTGCGATTGGGAGGGAAGCGGCATCGCCACGAACGACTGCCCACTCATCGTCGAGGAAGGCCTCAAGGTTTTCAGACGTCCCTGAGACCATCTTCTGTTGGGCATCAACCCCAATCACCCGCGCGCCGACGAGGCCCCCCTCGATGAGCAACCCGCCAGTCCCACACATCGGGTCGAGTACGGTTGCACCGGGCCGGGCACCTGCAATGTTTACGAGCGCGCGTGCGAGCATCGGGTCCATACTCCCCGGCTGGAAAAACGGACGGTTGCCGGGTTGGCGCTCACCGAACCCGCGGTCAGCCGCAGTTGCCAACCACCCAATTGCACAGGTCTCCGGAGAAAAAAGGACACGAAGCTCATGGTCGGGGTTGTCCAAGTCGACGGTAAACCCACGCTCAACGAGCACCGAGCCGAGTTCCCGTTCGGCTTCCTGTGTGTCGATATCCGTCAGACCCCGAACATCGACGGCACGGACTGCCACAGAGCCACTGCGTGAAAGGGTTGCAGCGGTCAACAGCGCCCGCGCATCTCCCACAGAGGGGTCACAGCGACCGACAAGTGTGCTGGCGCGGTGCGTAAACGCGAGGTCGCTAACACGGTCAGTGATACCGCGAGCAGTCGCAAGCCCCGGGCCAAGCACGTTTACTGCACTCGCTGCACACTCCGCTTCGTAGGCTGCAAACTCATCATCATTCCCGGCAAGTTCGAGAACGTACACGCCGAACAGTGTGACTGGTATCGCTATCAGCCTAACGGTTAGCGAAAGAACCGGTTAAAAATGCCCGTTCATTGGCAAAGGTACAGGATTGCCAGAGGCATTCCATTAACCTTTATAAAGCTTAAATACGATACTTAAATCGACACATGGTCGATCCCAAGGAAACAATCAATATTGAGAACGTAGTCGCCTCGACCGGAATCGGGCAGGAACTTGACTTGCAGAGCGTCGCGATGGACCTGGAGGGTGCGGATTATGACCCTGAGCAGTTCCCGGGACTTGTGTACCGAACGCAGGAACCAAAATCTGCGGCCCTCATCTTCCGCTCCGGAAAAATCGTCTGTACCGGTGCAAAAAGCACGGACGACGTTCACCAGAGCCTCCGCATCGTCTTCGATAAGCTCCGCGAACTCAACATTCAGGTCGCTGATGACCCGGAAATTATCGTCCAGAATATCGTCACCTCTGCGGACCTCGGTCGAAACCTGAACCTGAACGCTATCGCAATCGGTCTCGGCCTTGAGAAAATTGAATACGAACCAGAGCAGTTCCCCGGACTCGTCTACCGACTTGAGGACCCGGACGTCGTGGCACTGTTATTTGGTTCCGGAAAACTCGTTATTACAGGCGGTAAGCAGCCAGATGACGCGCGCGAAGCCGTCGACAAAATTGTCTCGCGTCTCGAAGAACTTGGTCTACTAGACTAATCCACGTTCTTCTTCTATCATACTTGGTATGTGAGCGGCCGGGCCGGTTGTTCTTCTGTGTGTTATGTTTGTACTGGTTCAACCCCGAAGACTCCAAAGACGAGGAGAGGTAGCACAAGTGCAACCACACCAAGCAAAGCGAGGATAACTCCAACGGTCGTATTGTGCCCCTGAGCGTAGAGTTTGTAGCCACAAAAGACGGCAATGAGTCCGACCAACGGGATGATTATTAACGCGACGAGTGCTGAAATTGATCCAAAGACCAGATAGAGCGTTCCATCTTCGTTGTAGCTGGCAATACGGCTGATTACAGATCGGTCTGATTCAGTCATCCTTCGTGCCTTCTAGTATTGACTAACTATTCAGTCAATATATAAACAACGGTCAGGACGCGAAACGAGACCGTCAGAACAATAATCCATCAGAGTGATGCTACAGTGACCCACTCAGAGACGATGAACCTGGACAATCCGGAACCGACGAAAGTTGCGATTATGGAGGCCACGTATGAGGCCTTAAACAAACACGGCTACAGCTCGCTGACAATCCAGGATATCGCTGATGAGTTTGACCGCAGCAAGTC
>PUNZ01000033.1 GCA_003551945.1 Halovenus sp.
AGAAGTGTGGCGATTACTGTACGTGGCGCTGACACGCGCTAGGAACCACTTAGTCGTCCCTCTGCCATTCTCTTACGACGGGAATGACCATCTTCGTGACCGGTGGCTAGATACGATCCGTGACAGTCTCGAATTCGGACAGATGGGAATGGACTCGTACAAGTTGAAACTCAGTGAGTCGGATCCAAACAAGGACATGGTTGAGATTGGTGTCAACGACGCCGACGTGTTCGCTCAAAGGCTATCGAAAAAACCCAACTCATCTCACACTGATGTCGTCACCCGACCACCACAACCTAGTGAACTCGAACAATGGATCCCGAGATTCCTGAACCCCTCGACGATGTATCCGTTGACTGAAGATCCTGAACCATACACCATCGCACACCTTCTTGGTGAGTCGCTCCACACAGACACGAACGATGTTCCCGACGACCTTCCGCTCCTGTTTAATCAATTAGGGCCCGAAGCAGTTGGGACGTGCCTTCACGCTGTGCTCACGGAACTGGTTGCCCGAGATATTACAGAAAAATCACTACGAGCCGTGGATTCCGATGTCAAACAGGTATTTGACGAAGTAGTTGACGAGATTGAACCGAGAGCAACTGCCGCCGAGCGAAACGGCATGTTTGCGTTCTTCGAACGTGTCCTTGCAGGTTTCCTGAACTCGGACCTTTGGGGACGAATTAAGGACCCACGAACGGATGTCCACGTTGAACGGCCGATAGACGGTCTCGTCGAACTGAGTGGAATCGAGTTCGAGATTCACGGACAGGTAGACTTCGTCATTGAGTACCCGAATGGCGAGAGAATCCTATCAGACGTGAAGATAGCGCTAGCCGAACCTAGTGAGGAGACACATCGGCGGTATGAACTACAGATCGCAGCATACGCCTATCTCAGTGAGCAAAAAAAGGATGCCGACGGGGCTGTACAAGGAACAGTTGAGACCCTCGGTATTACAACGGACACGACTACGTCCTCGTGGCCTCCAAACATAATTCGAGCACGCATTGGACGACTTGTTGATCAGTAAGAGAATGCTTCAATGCGAGTTATTCACCCGAATCACTTCCTCGGTCTTGGAGGGCTAGTAACGCGCACTGTCGCTTTGGAACTCTTCCGCTAGATGAGGGGCGTAAAAGACGTGAAAATCGCAATCTCCCTGTCTCAGTCACACAGATTTTGCTTCACACCCCTTGTTGTGAGTGAATCACTCGTTCACTCCTCGCTGATAATCCTCTCGCAACTTCTCGTCGTCAGGCTCCACGTACTGCATAGTCTGTTGGATTCTCGCGTGCCCGGCAAGTCTACGCACTTGGTGTAGATCTAGTTCGTCGACATCGTTGACCCAGTGGGTAATTGCCGAACGGCGGATACGGTGACTCGTCACGAACCATTCTTCAACGTCTTCACCCGCAGTCGGGTTCGGTGGCCTCAACGGTCGTTGCACACCTGCGTTTCTCGCAGCTTCCTTGACAATATCGTTCACTTGAGTGGGTTGGATCTCGTTGTTGTGTGTCGTGACTAGTATTCGCCCCTCTTCGGGTGCTGCAGCTGCGCTAAACGCGTGCCTGACTCTCTCGCACCACCTTCTCAACTGCAGCCGGAATGCCGTCGGAAACATCACATCGCGCCTGACTAAATCAGGGTGTTCCTTCGCGTTGAGTTTCGAGCTGCGGATATTGATACTGCAGTCGTCCCAGTCGATGCGCTCGATACGCATCCGGGAGAGTTCATCACTTCGACAACCGGTGTACCAACTGAGCCTGACCACAATTTCGTTTCTAAGTCGCGTTTCTGGTGTCTTCCCAGGGACGCTGTCGAACAACTGTCGCACGTCTGGGGGAGGGAGTGCGAGGACATCGCCCCCAGTTTCACGCGCACCGTCCGGTGCTCTCGCGGCTTCTGTGTGTTGCCGCCGGTACTCGGACCTATTTTCATGGATCCGGTAATCGCCTTTGAGGTCGATCGAGTCCTTATCTTTACACGGGTGACCGTTGACAAGTTTTAACGAGTCGTGTAACTGGTCATTCTGAGCGATTGAGTAAAATGACTGTACAGAACGATAGTAACTGCCGACCGTAGTATCCGCAAGGTGAGTGTTTGATTGGATGTATCCTCGCACGTCACTGGTTTCTGCCGCGACCGGGTCAATCCCATTCGCCTCACAAAACGCTAACCAGTAGCGTACTTCCCGTCTCCGGGTTGTTATCGTTGAGTCGGCTGTGCCTGTTTTCTGTTGTTTCAGACTCTCTAAATACACCCCGAGTAACTCTTCGCTCTCGCTACTGATTGACTTGTCATCGGGTGTGGCATACTGGCCTTTCGTGTTCCTCATCGGAATTTCACCCAGTGCCTGACCCCGTTAACGACGGCGCTTTGGACGTTCTCGGTCGTGTCTCGTTCGAGATGGATTAGCGCTCGCCTGATTTTATGATCGGGTTCTCGCAGCTCTGTGGCGAATCGTTCCGCGCTCCCATCGATGTTGGCATCAGTCTGAGGCCCTGCGTCGATGAGTGTTTGTATTGTCTCAGTCGGTGATTCTCCACCTGGCAGTGTGCCACTCGCCGCCCGCGGCGCATCCTGTGGGTACTGTGCGAGTCGTGGGAGAATATCCATCGCTAGGTCTTCGATTGCTTCCTCGCCACCATCGCCACCCTCGTCGCCTGCAGCCGCGATCGTATCGACTTTGCTGTTAAGAGCGCTGACGGTCGCTTGCAACTCACCGATTCGCTCTTCAATCCCTGTTGTGTCGATGTCGCTCCCGCTACCATCACCGAGCTCGTCAAGCGCCGTGACATGGACGTACTCGTCCCGGATTTCACGGTCTACTGCGCGCTGCACTAAGGATGAGAGTGTCTCTCCGTCTTCGAGCGCGTCTTGCCACTCCTGTTTCTTTGAGGGAGTGACGCGCGCGTTCAGTTTGATTTTGTTTCGAGAAGTGTCGTCGGGCATGTGCCCGACTACGGCAACTCAGTTAATAAAGAGTGGGTCCCCAGCGGGGTCACTCATTTCCAAACATCTGGCGCATCATCGGATGCATCTCCATGAGTTGCTCCTCGGCGATCTCCTCGTACAGCTTGTACGTGATCGAGACCGCGAGCAGCAGCCCGGTCCCCTCAACACCGCCGACGG
>PUNZ01000024.1 GCA_003551945.1 Halovenus sp.
CGGTCCCAGACGTAGCGCCAGTACTCCGTGACTGTCTGTGATGAATACTGTCGTTCCTGGCTCATCGTATGGTTCCCGATTGTCCCACCGACAGCAAAAGCGTGCTGGTGGCTACCGAACGTCGAAAACACGCTGGCAAGCGAAACCATTTGACCGACGGCCCTATTAGAGGCAGGCAATGGCTGAATTTGCTGTCCACATCCGCGCAAGCGAAGAGATTGACCCACAGGAGGCCGAACAGTTGCTTGAGCCGTACGTCATCGAACATGAAGAGGTGTCCTACGGGACGGAAGCAATTCCAGATACCGAGGGACAAGGCTTCGCTCCAGAGCGGTCGTGTCTGCTTGTCGATGGTGTTGAACTGCTTGCAGATATCTACACCGACCTCCAGAGCCATCCGAACGTTGCGCAAGTGATACTCGGCGGGCCTGGTTCAGAGCGATTTCCGGTCCCGGTACAGCATTATGCCCTCCAGCAGTTGGAGTATCCCGACCTGTACGAATATCACGCGCTGGATGGGAAAGTAACGCTTGTGATTGCCGAATCGCAGATGGAGGCTGAAAAAGTCAGAGATGACGTGCCTGCCGCGGCACTCGGATACAGCCACTCGCCGTTTTGAAGCGGAAAAGAGTGGAGGTACGTTTTTGCAGCCGGCCTGAGTACGGCAACGTATGCCGATTGAGTTCAACGCACACACCCACGACGCACAGTTTCACAGCCCCCTCGAGGAGTTTGAGTTGGTCGAGATGCCGATTGAACACCGCGTGGACCCGCTCACCGGCCAGGAAACCCGTCTCGTCGAACAGGTGTTTCCAGCCCCTGAAACGGAGCCGGATATCGACGAATATGTTACTCGTGGCGAGGATGAGCTCTGCTTTTTCTGCCCGGATATGGTTGGGGATTCAACGCCGACGTATCCACCGTTTGTCGAGGCAGACCGCGGCAATGTTGGGGAAGCCACCGGTTTTCCTAACCTGTTTCCCTACGCTGAGCACTCAAACGTCGTTTCGCTTACCGAAGACCACTTCCGGCGGATGGAGGAGTTCGAACCAGCACACTTTCGCGATGGCTTCACATGTGCGCTGGAATTTCTCCATGACGTGATGGCACACGATGACCCTGACTACGCGTCGATTAATATGAACCTGCTCCCTTCCGCGGGAAGCAGTGTCGTTCACCCCCACATGCAGACGATTGCCGACAACCACGGAACGAACGAAATGCGCCGGATTCGTGCGTCTGAGCGGTCGTATATGGACGAGCACGGGGAGTCCTACTGGGAGGGGCTGGTGGCTGAAGAGCGCGATGGCCCTCGACACATTGCGTCGACGGGGGACGTCGAATGGATTGCGCCGTTCGCACCGACACATCACTGGCACGTGAGCGCAGTGACTGATGTGACGACGCTTCCGGACCCGACCGATTCGGTGATTGAGGAGTTGGCCGAGGGGATTACGAGCGTTCTCTCATACTATGCAGATCAAGGATTGAACGCACACAACTTCGCACTCCGACTGGGTGATGGTGACGGGTCGCCGATGGTGCTTGATATCGTCGGGCGGACGCCCTTTGGCGAACACTACGTGAGCGATGCGTTCTTCTTTACGACGATTCACGACGAGCGTGTGGTCGACGTTGCCCCCGAAACCTACGCGAGCGAGGTCAGCGAGTACTTCTGAACGGGATTCCCGTTGTTATCACAGCTGATACCCCGTCGACAGATTTTATATTAGCTACCTTTGAACGCTACTTGTGATGATAGGTAAGCACTCACCGAATCGAGGCGGGAAAGAGGGAGAGCGGGCAGTCAGTCCAGTAATTGGGGTTATTCTCATGGTTGCAATTACCGTTATTCTTGCAGCAGTGATTGCCTCGTTCGTACTTGGACTCGGTGACACCGACGACCCAGCACCGAATATCGTCGTAGAGGACGAGACAACCAATGACTCGTTCGAACTGTCGATTACGAGTGGGGATTCGGATGCCGATGCGAATTTGTTGGAAGTGAGAAACAATACGGGGTCAGAAGTATGGCCTGAATTTGAGGGTGCAAGCGATGATGAGAACCTGGGGGCAGGACAGACGATAAATGTCTCAAGCGAACTTGACCTTGAGAGTGAGGAAGAAGTCCTCCTCATCTGGGATGGTGACGACGAGATTGCAAGCTTCGAAGTCGGGAGCGAGTACGAGGGCTAATCGCAACACTAGCTGAGCGGCTTCAGTTTTACAGCTTCTGTGGGACTGTTTTACCGAGCGCTGGAAAAGGTCTATAAGAATTGCTATTCTGTCCACCATTCTCAGGAAACCAGTGAATCAGCCCATCAGTTATCAGCATAGAGAAGGGTAAACGTAATTCAACGCCCTCGCTGTTTGAAAAAGTGGGGGGATATCAGTGACAAAAAGAGAACGGATAGTAACGGGAGTTGTTGACAGAATTTCTAGCTAGCTTTCATCGCTTGCTGAAGCGTATGGCCGATAAATCCGATGACTGGGATAAGATAGACACCGAGATAGATCCACGGCTCAGCACCGGGGATATCCGGCCAAACTAGCATGAAGATGCTGTATACGACTGCGATTATGATGAGCCATAGGATGGTAATTGCAATGAACGGAATGCTATCTTGGAGTGCGCCAGTAAGTTGTGCTTGACCCGACATAGTTAAGTGCCAACGAAGAGCAAGGATATAAAAGCTAGTGGAATATTAAGCAAGTGGAATTGCTGCACTACCAAAGAGATTGGGAAGTCAAGTGCTCAAATAACGAAGAGAGAATCCACTACAGTGGCAATAGGAAACGTCAAAAGGTGAGAAAATGGGCACGGAGTAGATTGTGAACCACGCCGAGACGTGCTCACTCCGTTGTGCGCGCCTCGTCTGGTTCAAATCCCTCCCGCGTCATACAGCAGTCGCTCGCGGTTTGCTCGCGACAGAATGAATGGGCTCGGAGGGATTTGAACCCCCGATCGGCTGATATCTCCGGTATGCCTCGGTACTCCAGAGGGTCATCAACACGGGCAGTGATCAGCCGCCCGCTCAGTATATCAGCTGGAGTGTCGTCACCGGGCACGTTGCCTCTGGAGTCAGCCGCCTTCC
>PUNZ01000104.1 GCA_003551945.1 Halovenus sp.
GAGACGGTGACACCGCCGACCTCAACCGGGTCAAGCAATGCAACGGGGGTCAACCGTCCGGTTCTTCCCACTTGGACGACGATATCCTGCACCGTGGTCTCTCCCGAGCGGGCGGGGAATTTATATGCGAAGGCCCACCGTGGGGCACGCGAAGTCGAGCCAAGAATTTCACAGGCCTCGCGGTCATCGAGCGTAATGACCGTGCCATCAATCTCGTAATCAAGTGCTTCGCGCTGGTCGAGCAGGCGGTCACGGTAGGAAATTGCCCCTTCGATATCATCGACGAGTTCGGCCTCGTTGCTCATCCGCAGTCCCCACTCAGGCAATCGGTCATACAGTTCGCTGTGGGTATCGAACGAGACACTGGCATCGAGAACGCCGAAGAAATAGACAGCAAGTGGCCGCTCGGCAACGATAGCAGGGTCAAGCTGTCGAAGCGAGCCTGCCGCCGCGTTTCGCGGGTTCGCAAACGGCTCCTCGCCGCGTTCGACCCGCTCGCGGTTGTATTTCTGAAAGGCATCTCGGGGCATCAGTACTTCACCCCGCACCGCAAGGGTATCTGGATAGTCGCCTCGCAGTTGCTGTGGAACCGTCGGAATTGTCCTGACCTGTTCGGTTACGTCATCGCCGTACTCACCATCGCCGCGGGTCGCCGCCCGCTGGTAGATGCCGTCTTCGTAGACGACTTCAAGCGAGAGTCCGTCGAACTTCGGCTCGCAGAGATAACGCTTCTCGTCCTCGAGGTCATATCCTTCCGCAGCCAGCGCGCGGTCGATTCGCTCGTCGAATTCGCGGACTGCCTGCGCATCGCCGCTCTGGTCAAGCGACCGCATGGGCGCAACGTGTTCCACCGTCTCTAGTGAATCGAGCGGTTCACCACCGACACGCTGTGTTGGACTTCCGTCTCTGGATAGGTCGAATGCCGCTTCGAGGTCAGCAAGCCGAGAAAAAAGCGCATCGTACGTTCGGTCGTCGATGACCGGGTCAGCCTGCACGTAATACCGATAATCGTGATACTGGATTGCCTCGCGCAACCGTTTTGCCTGCTCGGTTGCTTCTGCTTCATCGAGTGAGTCAACCGGTGAAAAGTCGGTTTCTGGGGTTGAGATATACGGATTTTCCTCGGGAGTATCCATTACCCAGTCGTATGGCTTGATTCCCTAAAAGAGGCAGTGGAACGGTGTGGCTAAACCGGGCTGAGTTGGAGTCCTGCCTTTTAATATTCGGACTGTCTTTTCCGCGTATATGGTTTCACAGCTCGTCCTTGCGTTGGTAGCCGGCATTTTTGCTGGAGCGTTGTTTAGCTTCATCCAGATTCCCATTCCTGCACCGCCGAATCTTGCGGGGATTCTCGGGATTGTCGGCATTTTCCTTGGTTACCGACTTATCGAGTGGGCAGGTGTCCACGTCGATATTCTCCAGTATTTCTCTGCACTGTTTTGAGCGTGAACGCTCTGAGTTCTCACCGCCGGAGAGCCGATGTTTTTTCACCGACCCAATCGTGCGCGTTCGTATGGAGTTACTTGAACGAGCGCGGGATGCGCTCGCTAATGCACATGCCCCGTATTCCTCTTATGAAGTTGGTGCGGCCATCGAGACTGCTGATGGCAGTATTTACACCGGTTGCAATCTTGAAATTGCGAATTACTCCAATAGCCTCCACGCCGAGGAGGTTGCTATCGGCGCTGCACTGAGTGACGGCCACAGGGAGTTTTCACGCATTGCGGTTACCTCTCGGGCACGCGATGGTCTCACTCCTTGTGGGATGTGTCGACAGACGCTTGCGGAGTTCTGTGACGAGGAGTTCGAGATTATCTGTGATACCGGCGAAGGATCGCCACTGAAACGATATACCCTGGGTGAGTTGCTCCCGGATACCATCTCCGAGTCGACGCTCTCTGCGGCTGAGACGGACCACTGAAACCCCCGCTTTCCATACTATAGACTATGACCAGCGAAGACCCCAAAACTGACGAACAGTATCATCTTGAAGTAACGGAGGGCGACGTTGCCGAGACAGTCCTGTTGCCGGGTGACCCGGAACGCGTCGAGAAAATCACCGACTGCTGGGACGACCACGACATCGTTGCCAGCCACCGCGAGTATCGTACTGCGACAGGAACACACGACGGTACGCCGATTTCTGTCACCTCGACCGGTATCGGCTCACCCTCGGCGGCGATTGCTGTCGAAGAACTTGCCCGTGTTGACGTGGATACACTCATCCGAGTCGGCTCCTGTGGCGCAATTCAACCGGAAGCCGAGATTGGCGACCTGATTATTACGACGGGTGCGGTCAGACAGGAGGGAACGAGCAGCGAGTATGTCCGAGATAGCTATCCAGCAGTTGCAGACCACGCCGTTGTCTCCGCGCTTGCAGCTGCGGCAGAAGAGCTTGGATACACCTATCACCTGGGCATCACGGCTAGTACAGACAGCTTTTATGCAGGTCAGAGCCGCCCTGGGTATCAGGGATTCGAAGCCCGTGATAGCCAGGAAAAAATCGAGGAACTCCAGAACGCTGGTGTCCTCAACTTCGAGATGGAAGCAAGTGCAATCTTGACCCTCGCAAACATCTACGGACTTCGTGCCGGCGCCGTCTGTACTGTCTATGCCAACCGGACGACAGGCGAGTTTCGGGTGGAAGGCGAACAGCGCGCAGCAAAGACGGCAAGTAAGGCCGTATCACTGCTTGCGGAGATGGATGAAGCAGTCGAAAATGAAGGGGCACAGCACTGGAATGCTGGTGTCAATCTGTAAACTACGAATTCCGCTTACTGTTCACATCTCCGGCCAGGCGCTCATCGCATCGCCATAGCCGGTTAAGTCCTTAATCCACCGGGCGGCGATAGCCTTCTTGAGCGAGCGCGCCGGGAAGCCACCAAATGTGGAGACGAAGGGGACAACATACACGTCGTGGGCAACAGCATCTTCGCCGACGGAAACGACCGTCCCCTTATTCTTATATTTCCACTCTTTGAGTGGTTGGCCGTTCATCTGGCGAGAGACGTTGGTGCCGACGAGTTCCGCTGCCTGCCAGGCCGCCTGTGCCGTTGGTGGGGCGGGGTCGTCGGTCTGTTCGATAAGCGC
>PUNZ01000011.1 GCA_003551945.1 Halovenus sp.
ATGAATAACCCCATGATGGGCGAGCAAGACATTTCGCAGTACGTCATCGGGGAAACGATGTACATGGAGTTTGAGGGAGAGTGGGTGAAAGAAAACGTCAGTGGTGAAAACTTCTGGGAGAGCGAAGAACTGGCACAACAACAGGACCTGCTTGCGGATGCCGACCTCGACGTTGCGGGAGTGAAAGAAACCGATGATGGAGACGAGGTGTACGTCGTCAACATGAGCGTGGACGAAGATGCGATACAATCAGTCATTGACGATGAACTCGGCGAACAGGAAGCAGGAATGCCGGGTGAGGAAATCGAATTCGGAGACGTGTCCGTGACACAGCATATCGATACCGAACACACCCATATCCGCTACGCTGAGATGGAATTTGAGATAACCGCCGCTGGCGAGACGATGACGATGGAGATGACGGTCAAAACCAACGACATTAACGAGGACGTGACCATTGAACTGCCAGAAGAGGCAGAAGATGCCACGACAGAACCAACGAATCCCTTCTGACGAATAATTCCCCTTTTAGAGAGAATAAAAAGGCGCTAGTGCATCCGCCCAAACGTATTTGCACCGGTCGGGTGAGCCTCTCAGTATGCGACCAGTGCCGGAGAGTGGGTTTGCAGATGTGCAATCAGCGGTCGGGACGTACCGCGGACGGTTAGCAGACACATCCTTACAGCTCTCGGAGCGAAACGTCTCATGGCTGCGGCAACAACTGAGTGAAAAGCGATGGCACTGGTTTGCCGCATTCGATGATTCCTGTGCCGTCGGTGGCGCACTCGTCGATGGTGGCTTCTTTGCAACTGCGTTCGTTTGGGTGTTCGACCGTCGCACAAAGGAGCTAGTTGAAGACGAAGCGGTCGTCATTCCCTCACCGCTTTTGTCTGTGAGTTCATATCCAACCGTTGGGACGGTTGCAACGGTTTCACTGCCTCGATATCAGTTACAGTTCGTCCGCGAGCAAACGGCGCTAACCGTTTCCGGAACCTTCGGGGATGTCACGCTCTCACTGAGTTTCGAACCGACCGACGAGCAGGCAGTCACGGCTATCTGCCCAGTTCCTGAACGTAAGGGTGGTGTGAATATCACGCAAAAAGAGCCGAACGTCCCCGTCCGTGGAAGAGTGCGGACGAAAAAAGCGGCGGGGAAAGAGTTCAGCATCGACGGAACAGGGTTTCTTGATTATAGCCACGGGTTGCTTGGACGTGAGACCCGCTGGGACTGGGCGTTTCTGAGCGGTGAGACAAGGACTGATAGACCAGTAGCTTGCAACCTTGTCGAAATGTTCAACGAGGGGGTTGAGAACGTCATCTGGGAAGATGGAGAACCCCGTTCTGTCGGTGCTGCTCAGGTCGTTGAACCGGACGTTGTTGGTGCAGACTGGCAGGTTTCGACAGCCTGTGGAACCGTTGCGGTCAGTCTAACGCCCGAGGGTGTCCGAAGTCAGGACGTAAACGTTGGCATCGTACAGTCGCGCTATCACCAACCACTCGGGACGTGGGAGGGAACCATCGCTGGTGAAAAGTGTGCAGGGGTGGGGGTGACAGAAACACACCTCACTCGGTGGTAGGTTCAATACGGGCGACCCGTCGGGCGCAGTCGCTACGCCTAAACCCCTGGGGTGTCGATTCCAGCGTATGGCAGGGGTGGCACACGCGTTCGTTCCCGGGCACGTAACGGGATTTTTCACCACACACACGGACGCTGACCCGACGAAGACTGGTTCGCAAGGCGGTGGCGTCTGTCTCTCGGATGGCGTCACAGTCACTGTGGAACGAGCATCGGAATCAGCGGTTCGACTCAACGGCGAACCAATCGATATCGAAGCGGTGACTCGCGTACTCGATACGTTGCAGGTGAACGCGACCGTGAGTGGTGAGACATCACTCCCACTAGGTTCTGGCTTTGGCGTCTCAGGAGCGCTGGCGCTGGGGACGGCATTCGCAGCGAACATCGTATTCGGCCGACAGCTCTCGGAAAACGAACTGACCACGATTGCACACGGAGCAGAGGTGCAGGCTGGCACCGGACTGGGAGATGTGGTTGCTCAAGCACGCGGTGGGATTCCGATTCGCCTCGAACCCGGCGGGCCACAACACAACTATCTCGATGGTATTCCAGCCACTGCACGGGTTGAGTATTACGTCCTCGGGAGCCTTTCGACGGATGACGTACTCGGCGGGGACACGACGAATATCACGACTGCCGGAAAGGCGGCACTGTCACAGGTCGTCAACGAACCGACACTGACCTCATTCATGCAAGCGTCGCGAACCTTTTCGAGAGAGTCCGGACTCCTTACTGAGGACGTACAATCTGTTATTTCGGACGTTGCAGAAGCAGGCGGCGACGCCGCAATGGCGATGCTCGGGGAGACCGTGTTTGCGCTTGGAACAGGACTCTCGGATGCCGGCTACGACCCTGCAATCTGTGAGATTCACCATCCGGGTGCGGTCGTTTTGCAAAGCGACGAGCAATAGAACCCGACGGATTTTCACCGTTCGACCGAAAGGCTACGAACATGGACACTGAGGAGATACCGGAAAGCCACCCCCGGTATGAATCGCTGGTTACCCGACACCGAATCGAAGAGGGAGTTGAGAAAGGGATTACGAGTCGACAGGGATTGATTGCACAGGGACGTGGCGAGGCGTTCGATTACCTTCTTGGCGAGCAGACGATTCCAAGCGCGGACGAAGCCGCAAAGGTTGCTGCGGCACACCTCTTGCTGGCTGACCATCCCGTCCTCTCGGTCAACGGAAATGTCGCTGCACTTGTCCCCGAGGAGATAGGCGAGCTGGCAGAGGCGACCGGTGCAGCGATCGAGATTAACCTGTTCAACCGGACTGAAGAACGCATCGAGCGCATCGCAGACCATCTGCAATCGCACGGGGTGACTGATGTGAAAGGACGCACCGCGGATGAGTTAATTCCAGGCTTGGACCACGAGCGGGCGAAAGTGGACAGCGACGGAATCTTTGCTGCCGACGTGGTGCTCGTTCCACTGGAAGATGGCGACCGGGCGTCCGCGCTTGCCGAGATGGGGAAAACAGAACTCGTCATTGACCTTAACCCGCGGTCTC
>PUNZ01000020.1 GCA_003551945.1 Halovenus sp.
ACGGATGAAACAGACGAAGCCGACGATACTGGGGAGACAGATGATACGGGGGATGATGCCGATGACGAGGGCGCTGGCTTCAGCGTCGGCATTGCGCTCCTCGCCACGCTGGTCGCGTTACTCCTGACTGTCGTAGTTCGAAATCACCGTGCGTCATGGTCTTGAAACCGTTCGGTATCTGGGTTGACTGGAGAACGGCAGCGGACGGGCTCTCCTCGATTATTCAACACAATGCCAACACATCCATATATTTATATATCATTTTGTTGTCTATCATGGATATGCCGACAGCTATTCCCCAGCGACAGACGCAGAGAAGACAGTCTCTGTATCGACGACTGACAGTCATGCTCCATCGGAACATTGCAGACGAGGTGTGTCCCGGATGACCACGACAACAGCAACACGACGCCCCACCAGAAATCAGGTGATGCTTGGCGCATTTACGCTATTTGGCGTTGCGTTTTTAGCGCTCGCAGCACCCGCTGTCCTCGAACCGATGACGTTCTGGACGGGTATCGTTCTCGGCGACTATCTGTATCCGACCCACGAACTCCACCATCTCGTTCTCGGCAGTGTCTTTCCGGTCTTGTTGCTCGGCGTATTGGTACAGGCAGTCCAGCCGACGAAGCGGGCAAGCGCACTACACACGTCAATCATCATCTGGGCAGCAGTGGTCGTTGTCTTCACGATTGGGGGTGACTTTTCCCCGATACAGGTCGTCTTGCTTGCCTTGTTGAGTGGGATGGTCATCACCCACCCCGCCGGTCGCGACCAACTCCCGTCAGCCGAACAGTTCGACAAACCGATGCTCGCCATCGCAGTAGTGACGGCAGTCGGCGCGATTGCATTTGCCGGCATCGAATTGCAGTCGCATTTCACCGCTGGGGATGCCCACGTCGGATTTGACCACTACCTCTTCATGGCCGTGGCCGGAGTGAGTATTGCGACCTTGGCCGTTTACAGTAGCTTCCGTAGCCAAGGATGGCGTTTTCCACTGTACAGTGCGGCCTTTTTGCTGGCCGTCATCGGCGGTGGTTCCGTCATCTATCCGGGAGCAGAACAGGGCTCTAGCCTCGGCGTGGTGGTAGGTGCTGTTGTGGTTCTCTGGGCTGTCTTGCTGGTCGGGCTTGCTGAGTACCGTGAGCGCTAGGAGATTCAGATAGCGCCGAAAACCTGCTTTCTCCGGATACTGATGCCGTTTATTTAAGGCAGTCAGTGGAGTCACCGTGCTGCTGCGAGCGCACATAGCCAACTAGCAGACCCAACCATTATGCAGATTCCAGCGCGTTATCCGGTATGACACATCCCGCAGACCTCATTCTCACCGGTGGCGAGGTCTATACACTCGCGCCGGATTCAGCAGCCGATACCGCAACTGACGGACAGCCGGTCAAGCCCGACGGCGAGGCAATCGCCATCCGTGATGGAAAAATTATTGCCGTTAACAGGGCAGAACAGATTTCGATGCTCGAAGGTGTCGAAACGGAAACCATCCATCTTGACGGCGCAACTGTCCTTCCGGGGTTCATCGACGCCCACACCCACATGGACATGCTGGGACGACGCGAGTACGAGGCTGACCTTGGCGGGGCAAACGGAATCGACGACTGCATCGAGCGACTCCGGGAGCGGCGAGACGAAACAGCGAATGGGTGGATACTTGGCTTCGGCTACGACGAAAGCGAGTGGGCTGAAACTGGGGAGTATCTCGACAGGGATGCCCTCGATGACGTTAGTACCGACCGCCCGGTCGTTGCAGTGAGAGAGGATATGCACACCGCCTCGGTCAACAGCGCAGTCCTCGACCAGTATGGGGACGACCTCCCGAGCGAGAACGTCCAGACCGACGCTGGGGAGCCAACAGGTGTGCTTGTCGAGAACGCCGTCGAATTTCTTTTCGAGGAGTTTACGCCAGGTGACGAGCGCCTGCGTGAGTATCTGCTCGTTGCACAGCAGGTCGCAAACCAGCGCGGCGTCACCGGTGTCCACGACATGATTCGGCGTTCGAACGCCCCTCGAATCTACCGGGACCTCGATATCGCCGGCGAACTCACGCTCCGCGTCCGTCTCAACTACTGGAGCGACCACCTCGATGCCGTTCTCGAAACCGGCCTGCGAACCAACCACGGGTCGGAGTGGGTTCGTACGGGCGCGATTAAATCCTTCACCGACGGCAGCATCGGCGGTCGAACCGCAAAGCTCACTGAGCCCTACGCTGACGCACCTGAAGGAGGGACAGAAAATAACGGCGACAGCCGCGGCGAATGGGTTGTCGAGCCCGAGGAGTTTCGGTCACTCGTCGAGCGGGCGGATGACGCTGGACTCCAGTGTACCGCCCATGCGATTGGCGACGAAGCAATCGAACTCGTCCTTGAGACCTACGAGGGGACTTCTGGTGATGGCTCACGCCATCGACTCGAACATGCGGAGGTGTTGACCGAGAGCCTCATCGACCGCCTTGCTGACAGCGATGTGGTTGCGTCGATGCAACCAAACTTCCTCAAGTGGGCGCGTGAAGATGGTCTGTACAGTGCTCGATTGGGTGACGAGCGACGTGTCAACTCCAACCAGTTCGGCACGCTCCACGACCGCGGTGCGACGCTTGCATTTGGTAGCGACTGTATGCCGCTTGACCCGCTGTTTGGCATTGACCAGGTTGTCAACGGGCCGACGCCGGAGCAATCACTGTCGGTGACTCAGGCCCTTCGTGGCTACACCAGCGGCGCTGCCTACGCCGGCTTCGATGAGCATCGACTCGGGCACCTCTCGCCAGGATACTGTGCTGACCTCGTCGTGCTCGATGAATCGCCGTGGGAGAGCGATTCGATTGCGGATATCGACGTCATGCAGACGCTCGTTGATGGCAGGGTTGTCTTCACTAGGAGCGAGTGACAAAATAGCATCATTCTTACCTTAATTACACAGCGTTTACAGGCCTGGTTCATCAAGATTCAGCTATGCCCGACACAACGCTACGCGAGTTACTGGAGCGCAATGCCCGCCATATCGAGAGTCTGCCACAGGGTCACTTTGCGGCCGTCGAGGACACACAGGAGCCAGCGGCAGTGTCTATCTGTTGTTCGGAC
>PUNZ01000004.1 GCA_003551945.1 Halovenus sp.
AAAGCAATTCTGACCGACAGCGAGGAGACAGACGAAGATATCTTTGTTCGTGAGGTCCCGGACGGTGCAGAACTCGATGCAAAGTTCGCTGCACGAACTTGCCCCGTTGATGCAATCGTCGTCTATGACGATGACGGCGAACAACTGATTCCGTGATTCTCACCGGCTACTCGAACTCGCCTTCTGTGACGTCTTCTTCGGTCCTCGACGCCATGATGATTCGACTCTTCGGGAAAAAGTGCGCGAGGTCCGTCGTGGTAACGATACCGACTGGCTTTCCATCTTCGGTGACAGGCAGCTTCTTGACGTTGTTGTGACCCATCCGTTCGCCAGCGACGTAGACGGGTTCGTGCGGACGAATCGTCACCACAGGGTCGCTCATAATTTCGCTGACTGGTGTGTTATCGACATCGAGGTCGGAACCAACCGTCCGGACGATATCGGTCTCCGTGATAATTCCCTGAATGATATCGTGACCGACGACGAGTGCGCCGATGTGTTTTTCAGCAAGTGTGTTTGCTGCCTCAGTGATGGTTGTGTCGGCTGGAATCGTCTCGACCGGACTGGTCATGATTTCTTCTACCGGAGTTTCTTCTTGTGCCATTGCTATGTGTAAGTTCAGAAGGACTCCCCTTAATAGTTGTAGCCTGACACTGTTTGATGAGAACGCCGGGCGGGAAATCTGAGCCTTTTTGTCGCTGTCGTGTGAACCACCGCATATGAGTACACCAACCAAAGTCGTGCTCGGAACGCTCATTGTCGCACTCGTTATCGGGACTGGCCTGATTGCCGGCCTTATCGTCGCGTAATGTTTACAGAACAGACGCTCAGCGAACCTGTCGCGGCGGTTCGAGACGAACACGCCCCTGGTACCCTTGTTCTTTCGTGTGAACAAGATTTTGAGACAATTCCACCAGCGCAGGCAGAGGACTTGTTGTTGATAACGTCCACGGTTGACCCTGCTTCATATGACCCAGCATGGGTTCCGGCGGACGCGCCAGAGCCACTTATCCGGTATGCAAGCGACCGGTTGACAATCGGGATGCCCGGTGATGGTGGTGTCGCCTGGACCAGACAGACTGAGCCACCACTTGTATTCGAAAAGCCTCGTCTTGCTGGCTCTCCCGAGTCATTTATTGAGTTCCTGCGTGCGGAAGCGCTGGTCCAGATTGGTCTTGCTGAACCGGAGCACTTTCTGGGCTTTTTTGGCTCTTCGTATCCTGATTTCGTCGCTGCCACTGAGGGTCACCTTTCGCCAGCCGAAACCTACCAGCTTGCAGTCGCCTGTTATGAGGCATATCTCGGGCTCCAAACAAGAGAGATATTTGCCGCCTGGGATGGGCCACTGTTTGCCGCGTGGCTGGATGCGGGTGAGCGACTCGAAGACCGGCTCTCAGGCCTTTCCACTGCGGTTGCGCGGGGACAGACTAGCTTTACCGATGCTGCGGAGCTAGCGTGTAGCGCAATAAAGCATGCTGGCGAACTCCCTGCACCGTTCGATGCACTCAATGCGAGCGTCTATCTTGACCACGGCCCCGAGTACGCGATTGCCTGGGCCGACCGAACGCTGAGTGTTCTGAACGAGTGAATTCGTTTCCTTTGTAACCCCTTTTCCTTCGTAGGTATAACGTGCCTTGGTTGGCTGGCCTTCCCCAATTACCTTTGAAGGCACTACCTCTCTTCGCGACCGAATTTCGGATTACACCGCGCCCAGACAGGGAAATCCATTAGGAGCAATCTAACGTCATTCACTGACATTCGAAACCATTTAGTTGCTGAGACTGAACTATCACTATCAAGACCAACACGTCCCGTTGGATAGCCGTGGTGGCCACATTCTACACTATTCAAACCATTTGAAACCATTGTATACCAATAGAAGGTAAATAACGTAACACTTATACTGTGTGGGAGACTACATGAAAGTAGAACAACAATGGTAAACTACACAAGCCCAATCGAAGCCACGTTTGAACTGCAGCGCAAATCACTTGAACAGAGCCAGCAAGCGTTCCAACAGACCGTCGACCTTCCAGCCCGCCTCGGCGAGGCAGCTGTTGACGGCCTCGAAAGCCAGGAATCCGTCCAGCGCAGCGTCGTTGAACTCCAGCAGGAGACGCTCCACACCCTCCTCGACACGCTCGAAGATGGTCTCTCCGGCGTCGAAGCCCCAACCGGTGACCTCCGCGAAGTTATCGACGACCAGTACGACGTTGTCCTCGACAACCACGCTGAGTTCTTCGACAACCTCGGCAACGGTGTCGAAGAGGCACTCGAAACCTACGACGAGTTCAGCGCAGAATCAGTCGAAGCCCTCGAAGACCTTCTCGACGCACTCGTCGAACTCCAGGAGGAACTCGAATCCCAGTCCGTCGAAGCGGCCGAAGAAGTGACCGAGCAGGTCGAAGAGCTTCAGGGTCAAGTCGAAGAGCAGCTTGACGACCTTCAAGAGCAGGTCGGTAACCAAGTGAGCGAAGTCCAAGAGCAGGTCGAAGGCGTCCAGGAACAGATTCAGGACGTCTCCGAGCAGGCCGCAGACGCTGTCGACAACTAATACCCACGCCCCACGCACTATCCCGGGGACCGACCCCAACGCCCATTTCTATTGCATGCTCCTGTATCGGCCGTTTCGGCTGATACACGTTTTTCACCTTTCCAGCGAGTTGTCCGACTAGCCAGCGCACACAGACACCGTTTTCAGGGTCCACCCGCTATCACCCTCCATGAAAGACCCGTCGACGCTCGATGTGACCATTGTCGACGGCTACGTCGACGAGCCGGCACACTTCGGTGTCCCGCCGTATCTCTCGACGTATCCACGATACGTTGCCGGCGCGCTTGTCGACGCTGGCGTTCCGACCGAACAGATTACCTACCACACCATCGATGCGCTCCGTGACGAACGCGAGCGCTGGCTCTCTATCGAACGTGCAGACCTCCTCATCTATGTTGGGGGGATGACCGTTCCTGGCAAATATGTCGGTGGTACCCCCGCTGAACCCGACGAAGTCCGAGAACTGGCGTGGGTTGCCGAGGGGACGACCCTGCTTGGCGGTCCCGTTCGTTTCGGTGTCGGCGAAGCAAACGAAGGGGCAACGGAAACCCAACGCGACTCGCTTGATTATGATTTCGTCGCCAAAGGCGATATCGAGGCTGCAGCCTATGACCTCGTCCACGGCGGCCTTGAGGGCTTTTCCAACCGGATGCGCGACAACGACGAAATTTCTCGGTGGGCCAGACAGGGCGCATTCATCGTCGAAGACCATCCGAACCATCCTGAGTATCTCATCTGCGAACTGGAGACCTCTCGGGGCTGTCCGTACCGGTGTTCGTTCTGTACCGAACCGCTGTACGGCGCAAATCCAAGCTTTCGCTCGCCGGACTCGGTCGTGGGAGAAGTCTCGGCGCTTGCTGACTACGGTGTGAGCCATTTCCGACTGGGTCGACAGGCGGATATTCTGGCCTATGGCGGAGACGGCGAAGCCCCGAACGTCGATGCGCTCCGCGAACTCTATGGCGGGATTCGTGAAGCCGTTCCAGACCTTGGGACGCTTCATCTTGATAATATGAATCCCATCACAATTGTCCGGTGGCCTGACCGCGCCCGAGAAGGGATTCGGATTATCGCCGAACACAACACATCCGGCGATACCGCTGCGTTTGGGTTAGAGTCGGCCGACCCCGTGGTCCAAGAACAGAACAACCTCAACGTGAGTGCAGAGGAGTGTTTCGAGGCGGTCAAAATCGTCAACGAAGCCGGTGGCTGGCGACCCGGGCAAAAAGCAGGTGACCACCGTGGCCCGACACGGCTTCCGAAACTGCTCCCTGGTATCAACCTTGTCCACGGATTGCAGGGCGAGCGCCGGGAAACGTTCGAACACAACAAACAGTTCCTCCAGCGGGTGTACGATGCCGGATTGATGCTCCGACGGGTGAACATCCGGCAGGTGATGGCCTTCGAGGGAACGGAGATGTCCGAGACCGGGGCGGCGATTGCCCACGACCACAAAAAACTCTTCAAGCAGTACAAACGCGAGGTTCGCGAAGAAATTGATAACCCCATGTTGCAGCGACTCGCTCCGCCCGGAACGGTCCTGGAAAACGTTCACCTGGAATATCATCAGGACGGCAAAACCTTCGGCCGCCAGCTGGGAACGTATCCACTCCTCGTTGCCATTCCCGGCGAGCGCGAACTCGGCGCCGTGCTTGACGTGGCTATCACCGACCACGGATACCGCTCGGTCACCGGTGTCCCGTATCCGCTCGACGTGAACGAAGCGTCAATGGACGAGCTCTCGGCCGTCCCCGGCATCGGGAAACAGACTGCCGGTGATATCGTCGTCGACCGGCCGTACGAATCCGTCCCTGATATTGCAGAGCTTGCCCTGTTTACTACGACGTCTCGTCCCGAACAGGCGGATTAATCCGCTGTTTTCCCAGCTCAGTTGAAAAAGACATCGCGACAGAGAACGAGCAGTCCGGACAGCAACACAAAAACGCCGACCAGCCCTGCGACCTCCACTGGTCCAGTGACGTGTGAACTCGATACGGCGGCCGCACTCGTTCGTCCGGCAAGATAGATGATACCACCGATGAATCCGACCCAGTGCATGCGATAGAGCGCCGCTGCGAGAACCAACCCGACTATTCCACCGCCGACGATTGCAGCCCCGTACATCCCACCGGCAAACGCCCCCGTGAGTATCCACGAGATGCCGGTCAGGACGACCAGCATGGCCACGAACGAGACGATAAGCTCCGTCAACGCCTCGTGTGTGAGCGCAATCCGGTCGGTGTCAACCCATGAGACGTCCATTACTGGGCCCTACACAACCGCCCTATACGAAGGCTTCGACGAGTTCACGGGACTGTTTTTCAAAAGCCCGTAGATAGCAGACCATCACACACCATCCAGTGGAATTGCGTGGGCCTTATGTCATCGAAGCTATTGAACTGTCGTATGGAACTGGCAGCGCTGTTTAACGACATGCCGTTTGCGAAGTTGCTGGGTATTCGCGTGACCGAGGTTGATGAGGGGTACGCAGAGGCAGAACTTCCGTTCAACGACGACCTTCGCTCGCATACCTGGGGGTCAGTTGCCCACGGCGCGGCAACCTACGCCCTTGCCGATACGGTCGCCGGTGCAGCGGTCATCTCGCTTTCTCAAGATGTGAGTCCAACCGTCGATATGCGAATTGATTATCTCGCTCCAGCGACCAGCGACCTCAACGCACAGGCGGAAGTTATCCGGTTTGGTTCCAGTCTAGCAATGACCTACGTCGAGGTATTCGATGCAGATGACACTCGAATCGCTACGGCACAGGGAACGTACAAGACTGGCGGGCAAGGAAAACAGACGCCGTGGAACGACCGACAGGAAAACGGTGTTGACGAAGACGCCGAGTGAGAACACCGACAAATTACTCGCTTTCCGGGGCAACAACCGTATTCCGGAGCGTCCCGATTCCTTCGTACCAGATTTCGATATCGTCGCCGGGTTCGAGCAGTCCTGGGTTTGCGGGGCTGCCAAAGGAGATGACATCGCCAGGTCGGAACGTAAATCGCTCCGAGAGGAACGCAACCGTCTCGTACGGGTCGAAAATCATCCAGTCAGTGGTTGCCTCTTGACGCTTCTCGCCTGCGATGTGCGTCGTCATGTCGATATTTCGCGGGTCGATCTCGGTCTCGATGACCGGACCGAGTGGGCCGGAGCCATCGAACGCTTTTCTGGCCGTTCTGCGCTCCTGGTCGAGTGCATCGAGGTCATTCAAGATGGTGAAACCGCGAAGCACCTCTTTGACTTCGTCTTCACCATCTAGTTCGTGACATTCCTCATCGATGACGGCGGCTAACTCACCGGCGTAGGTGAGTTCTTCCGTCCATGACGGATATTCGATTGGGGTCTCCGGGTGATGCAGGGAGACGGCTGGCTTGATAAACCAGTCTGGAATATCCGGGATATCGTAATCCATCTGGTCGATTTTCTCCGCGAAGTTTCGGCCAACACAGTAGAACGTTCCTGGTTCAGCCGGAGCAATGAGGTCGCCGTCCTCACCGACTGTGTAGGTCGCTCCATCCTCAGCGGTGAGCGTTCCGCCGTCGTAGGTGTCGGTTGCGTCACCTTCGTACGTTCCTTCGACCACGCCGTCGTCAGTCTCGATGCGTGCGAGTTTCATGCGTGGGTGTGTTTCGGTTAGTTCCGGTTTAGGTGATTCGGATTCTAAACGAAAAACAGCGCGAGTTCCCCGCCCTTCCGAAAACCGTAGGTTTTCGGCTTTCGCAAATCTTCGATTTGCGTCAACACCGTGGGCGGGGGTGAAGCGCGTCACTCCGGCGTGTGTTCCGTCTCTTCGATATACCGTTCAACCACTTCCTCCGACACCGCACCTGTCGTTCCCACGTAGTACCCAACCTTCCAGAATCCGCCACCCCAGAAATACGACTCCCGAATCTCAGGATACCGCTCCAGCAAGTGCTTACCTGAGTACGACTTGAACTGCCGGGCGAGGTCGGCTGGACTGTGTTTTGGGTCTCACTGGACGAACAGGTGTACGTGGTCGTCTGCAATCTCCAACGCCAGAATTTTGTGCCCGAAGTGGTCGGAAGTCTCACCAAACAACTCTCGTACATCGTCTTCAACCACGTTGAGAACCGGGTGTCGGTACTTGGGACAGCGCAAATCAGAGATTTGCTGGCCTGCATCACAGATGCAGACACCAGACAAAATGACACTTACAGGAACTAACTGAATGTGCATGACTGCGGTACTCCTCCATCCTTAATCCCTACATTTATGACACTCTGTAACGAATGTCAAAGCATGGGTGAAGAAGCCACGAAGACGATTCAAACGCGCCTTCACGTAGCGTCTGGTGAACGGTCGTGGCTTCACGACGCCCGCCTCGCCTCACGCGAGATATTCAACGACACCATCCGCCTCAAACAACAAGGGTACAATCGCACCGAGATACAGAAGGAGGTTGACCGCGACGACTTCTTACGGAACAACAAGTGCGCTGTCGTCGGCAAAGCCCTCCAAACATGGGACTCCTACCAATCACTCAAAGAATGGTGGGAGAATCAAGACGACTCTGATGGAGGAAAACCAACCCCACCGAGTACGGACAAATCGGGCGCGTACCCGCTTGTGATGGCACACACGGAAGGCTACCGCCTCACCGTGGACGACGACACGAATCGCGTCCAGTTCCGCATCAGTCCGAAACCATACAAGAAGGTGAAAGGCCACCTGCGCGGTGAGCCAGACGCGATGGACGAACTTCGAGACGCTCTCGCTTCGGATGAGGTGGATGTGGGGCAGGCCGAACTCCTGTACCGCGATGGCGTGTACTACCTACACGTCACGGTCACACGCGAGTTCGACGTACCCGAACCAGACACCAGCGACACGCTTGTTGGCGTGGACATCAACGAGCGCAATGTCGCACTCACTGCCCTCGACCGTGAAACGATGCGGACGAAGGGCACACTCGTCCTCGACTACGGACGAGTTAAACAGGAACGCCAACGCTACCACACCATCACCACTCGCTGTCAGGAACACGGCAAGACGAGTATCCACCAGAAGATTGGTGACAAGGAGGAACGATTCACCGAGTGGGTGCTTCACCAGCTCTCTCGTGCTGTCGTTGAGTTCGCAGAACAGTTCTTGAACCCAGTCATTGTGTTCGAGGATATGAGCGGTATCCGCGACGAAATCAAGTACGGTACGTATATGAACCGTCGATTGCACAAACTCCCGTTCCATAAGTTCGAGACGTTCGTGTCGTACAGGGCGACGTGGCGAGAGATCCCCACGGACACAGTGGACGCTTACTACAACTCGAAGACGTGTTCGTGCTGTGGTGAGCGTGGGCATCGGCAAGGACGACGGTTCCGGTGTCCGAACGACGAGTGTGATGTGGCGCAAGACCACGCCGACCGGAATGCGTCGGTGAACATCGCGTGGCGCGAGAAGGCAAAACTCGACGGTAACGAATTGAATTACCGGACTCACAAAACCCAACCGCAGGTTCGGTTGGTGCGTCTGTCCGGGTCGGGGCGCGTAAGCCGCCCAACCTCATCCCGCTCGCTTGCCGAGCAGGGAGTGCTAGCGCACGGCTGAGGGAATTAGAAAAACCTCGGGCCACCGCGCCCGAGGTTGTTTACGCGACTGGAAACGAGTCAGTTATCTCTCTTGCACAATTAGCCTCCCGGGAATGAGTTCTCCGGACCTCCCTGTAGTCGAGTTCGTGTTAACAATTGAGGTCTATAACGACAGGACGGCGTTCGAGCCTGACGACCTCCCCGCGAGCTACCGTCGCCCCTACTGGGAGGGGCGACAGATTCAACGGCCGCTTTCGCCGACTGTTGACGCCGCTCGCCAAGCGACAGGTATCGAGCGACCCTGGGAAGCCATCTCCGGGCTGATGTTTACGGACCATGATGATTTCTCCGGAAGCCTCTCGTTTACCGACGGGAGGATGGCCGAGCAGTGGTTCCTTGACCGCGCAACGCCTACGATGCTTCAGGATAACCCCGTTCTTGCACTGTATTTCGAAAACGAACTGGCGGAGATGGATGAGTTCGAGGACGTCTCCTATGAGCAAGCACGCGAGCAAAATCGTCCCGCTCGGGCGGACAGAGCCTTTATCGATGCTCTGCTTGAGGAGTATTTCGACGAGGACGAAGAGGATGAGATGCTCGACCTCGTGGATGTTCGAACGCCAGAGGAGATCGACCAACCCCTCGATGAGATTGTCCTGACCGAGCAACAGGAAGGCGAAATTCAGAAAATCGTCAAGGCAATCGAACACCGCGAGTATCTTGCGCAAATCGGGCTCCGCGAGATTGGGAAGCTGTTGTTTGTCGGCCCTCCCGGAACGGGAAAAACCTCCGTTGCGCGCGCACTCGCAAGCAAGCTTGGGCTCCCATTTGTCGAGGTCAAGCTCTCGATGATTACAAGCCAGTATCTCGGTGAGACAGCCAAGAACGTCGAAAAGACCTTCGAAGTGGCCAAACGGCTTGCTCCCTGTATCCTGTTTATTGATGAGTTCGATTTCGTGGCCAAAACCCGCGCAAGCGACGAGCATGCCGCCATCAAACGTGCCGTCAACACCCTGCTCAAAAGTATTGACGAGGTTTCGCTTATCGAGGATGAGGTGTTATTGATTGGGGCAACGAATCACCCCGACCAGCTTGATGCCGCAGCCTGGCGGCGGTTCGATGAGATCGTTAACTTCCCAAAGCCTGACGTACAGATGCGTGCCGATATCCTCGAAATCGTCACCTATCGGATGGATATCGAGGAGTTTGACCCGTACGCATTGGCAGAGCTCACCGAGGGACTCACCGGCAGTGACCTCCGGCTTGTGTTGCGTGAGGCGGTACTCGATGCCTTGACCGAAGAGCGCACAACGCTCACACAGGATGACCTTGTCGACGCTGTCAAGGAGTTCGAAGAGCGGGATACGCTGAAAAACCTCGATATGATGGACAGCGACAACGAGGCGCTCGTTGCTGGTGCCGGGCATGATAACCACGATCACGAGCACGATCACTGATTACAGTATTTCAAGGCGAAAGCCCACGACTTCAGTCGTGTGGAGGAGGTCAAGCCGATTCTTTCAACGGGCAACCGTCTGGGTCACCTGTCAGAATAGTTAGTTGAGCATACCTGTCGTGTAAAACAGCCAATAGGTACGTTCTCAGGCCCTGAAAATTAGCTTCTTACTCATATGCTCAGGTGAGAAATAGGGTGATATGTCAACAACCCAATCGAGTGGCGGGTCTCTCATCGCCCAGTATGAACGGTTTCTCTGGGGGACGATGGAACAGCTTGGGATAATGGATTCGATTGAGCGCAAGGTTCTCACTGCAGTCGGTATTCAGTTTCTCGCTGCCGTTGCACTGGTCATCGTTCCGTTTGTTTTCTCCGGTATCCTCTGGTATACTGTCACGGCTTTTGTCTTTCTCGGCGCAATCGTTGCAACGCTCAATACGGTCCTAATTATCCGGCGTGATTTCACCGACCCCATCCAGCGATTGGAAAGCGAGGCAACGGCAATTGCCAACGGGGAGGTAAAGCGCTCACTTGAGCGAACTAGCCAATCAGACGAGATTGGGAGCCTTACAAACTCGTTTGTTGAGATGATAGCCTATCTCGAGACGGTCTCCACGCAGGCTGATGCGCTTGCCCGACAGGAGTTTGCTGACCCAGCACTGGAGGAGGAGGTTCCGGGTGCGTTTGGTGACTCACTTGGGCGAATGGCGGAAAATCTCGAAGCCTACACGGCTGAACTCGAAGAGATGACAGCACAGCTTGAACAGCGTTCCGACCGGCTCGATGCACTCGTCCAAGCCTTCAGCGATGCTGCCAAACGAGCACAGGATGGGGATTTGACGGCAACCATCGATGCGTCGGCGCTCACCATCACCGATGACGAACACGAACAGCTTGTGGCTGATTACAACACGCTTGTGGAGACGCTTGCTCACACCGTCGGCGACGTCCAGTCGTTCGCCGCTGAGGTTGATGGAGCAAGCGATGATGTCGCCGTCTCGATGACTGAGATTGACCAGGCAAGCGGAGAAGTCGCAACGTCAGTCGAGGAAATCTCAAGCGGCGCGCTCCAGCAGACCGGGGACTTACAGACTGTTGCTGCGGAGATGAACAACCTCTCGGCAACTGTTGAAGAGATTGCTGCATCGGCAGATGATGTTGCAGCCACGGCCGAGCAGGCAGCAGAGCGCAGCCGTGCTGGCCGCGACTCCTCACGTGAGGCAATTGCGGAACTCGATGAACTGGAGCGAGGGATTCGTGAGACTGCGGAGGCTGTCGAACAACTTGGGACCGAGATTTCGGCGGTCGAAGAAATCATCTCTGTCATCGATGGCATTGCCGAGCAGACAAATATGCTTGCGCTGAATGCCTCTATCGAAGCGGCACGTGCGGGCGACGCAGGGGACGGCTTCGCCGTTGTCGCTGAGGAGGTCAAATCGCTTGCTGAGGAAACACAAACCTACGCTCAGGAGATTGCAACGCAGGTCGAAACGGTACAAACCAGCGCTACCGAGACGGTCAACGAGGTGAACAACATGGAAACCCAGGTTGGAGAGAGCGTCTCCACGATCGAAACGACGCTTACCGACTTTGACGGTATTGTTGACCAGGTGACCGACGTCAACTCGACCATTCAGGAAATCAGTCGAGCGACGGATGAGCAGGCACACACCACACAGGAAGTCGTCGGCATGGTTGATGACGTAGCTACAATTAGCCAACAGACGGCGTCGGAGGCGGAAACTGCCTCGGCTGCTGCGGAAGAACAGACTGCCGCTATCACCAATTCAACCAAGCAGGTCCGGACGCTTTCCGACCAGGCGACTGATTTGCAATCGATGCTTGCATCGTTCACCGTCGACATAAATTCAACTCAGCAACACACGCTGACTGGGGGTTCAGAGACTGCGAACGAACGCACAAAAGCGGACGAGAACGCCCTCCTTGCTACACCACAGCGGCAATAAACTGGAATCGAAACCCGTGAGTAGCTTACGGAGAAAGAGTTACACGATGTACGACGACATTCTGGTCCCGACGGATGGAGGCGAGACGACAGAGACAGTGCTTGAACACACTATCGAAGTCGCCGCCGAACACGATGCAACCATTCATGTTCTCTATGTAGTCGACGATGGCGCATTGTTGACCCTTGCTGACCAGATGAAAGAGGAAGTCCTTGCGAATCTCCGCGAGGAAGGCCAAAGTGCCGTATCCGAGAGCAAAGCACACCTCGAAGCTGCTGGCTTCGATGTTACCACTGCGCTTCGAACTGGGCGGCCGGCGAGCGAGATTTTGGCCTACACGGAGGAAGAAGGGATCGACCTCGTGACAATGGGGACCCACGGCGATGACTACACAAAAAATATGCTCGGTAGCACTTCCAAAGAGGTCGTTACAAACGCAACGGTACCTGTCTTGACGTACAACGTCCAAGAACAGGACTAGGTTCTTTTTTGCCTCATTCGGCGTAGGCAACCACGCTGTATTTAAAACTCGTCACGCTAGAGAACATATGGAAATAGTCCCGGATACGAGCGTCATCATCGACGGACGGATTTCGGCTCGCGTCGAGGATGGCGAGTTTGCGGGTGCGACCGTTGTCATTCCCGAGGCGGTCGTCGGTGAACTCGAAGCACAGGCCAACGACGGCCGCCAGACTGGCTGGGATGGGCTTGATGAGCTTCGCCGACTGACAGACCTCGCTGCTGATGGCGAGGTGACCGTCGAATATGTCGGTCGCCGACCCGATGCACTCGAAAAACGCGACGCAGGAGAGGGCGAAATTGACGCGCTCATCAGAGATATCGCGGGTGACCGCGGAGCAACGCTCGTCACTAGCGACGAGGTCCAAGAGCGCGTGGCCGAAGCCAAAGGTATCGAGGTTATCGCCATCGAACCGGAGGTCCGCGATGTTACCGAGCTAGCTATCGAGAAGTACTTTGATGACCAGACGATGAGTCTCCATCTGAAAGTCGGAGTCAAACCGATGGCAAAGCGAGGGAGCGTCGGTGAGATGCGATACGAAACTATCGACGATACCGTACTCACCGAAGCCGACCTTATCGAGTACGCCACCGATATTGAGGAAGGCGCTCGACTGCATGCCGACGGGTTCGTCGAACTTGACGAACCGGGAATGACCATCGTCCAGTATCGCTCCTACCGGATTGCGATTGCTCGACCGCCGTTTAGCGATGCGATGGAAATTACGGCTGTTCGCCCAATCGTCAAAACGGACCTCGACGATTACGAACACGCAGATGACCTCAGAGAGCGGTTTCTCGAACGTCAGCGTGGTGTGTTGATTGCTGGTTCGCCCGGTGCCGGAAAGTCGACGTTTGCACAGGCCGTTGCGGAGTTCCTCAATGACTCGGAGTACGCTGTCAAGACGATGGAAAAACCGCGTGACCTGCAGGTCGGTCCCGAAATCACCCAATACACTGCGCTTGATGGAAGAATGGACAAAACCGCTGATTCGCTGTTGATGGTGCGGCCAGATTACACCATCTATGACGAGGTCAGAAAAACGGAGGACTTCAGCGTCTTTGCCGATATGCGTCTTGCCGGCGTCGGCATGGTCGGTGTCGTTCACGCAACGCGGGCGATTGACGCGCTGCAGCGCCTGATTGGTCGCGTTGAGCTCGGACTGATTCCACAGGTCGCTGATACGGTTGTCTACATTGAAGACGGGAAAGTGGCGAAAGTCTATGACGTTACTACGGAAGTGAAAGTCCCTGAGGGGTTGATGGAAGAGGACCTGGCACGACCGGTTATTCTTATCAGGGATTTCGAGACGAAACAACCGGAGTACGAAATATACACCTTCAACCGACAGGTCGTAACGGTGCCAGTCGGTGAGGGAGGCGAATCAAGCGAGTCCGGTGTCGACCGCATCGCCAAACAGGAAGTTGAACGAGAGATTCGTTCAATTGCGCACGGCGATGTCGACGTCGAACTGCGTGGGGGCAACACGGCAGTTGTCTGGGTCGATGAACACGATATCTCGTCGGTCATCGGCAAAGGTGGCGGCCAGATTTCTGATATCGAGCGCCGACTGGGTATCAGCATTGACGTTCGAACGTTCGATGAGCGACCCGGAACAGCCCACGCTGGCGGTCAACACCACGGCAGTAGTTCAGGTGGAACCGGCAAATCCGTCCGGCCGGAAATTACGAACCACCACGTTGTCATTCCGGTGGGCGGACATTCCGGTGAGACTGTCGAAGTACAGGCTGATGGTGAGTATCTGTTCACTGCAACTGTCTCTCGCGGTGGCGAGATTCAGGTCTCTCGTGGCAG
>PUNZ01000232.1 GCA_003551945.1 Halovenus sp.
AACGATTTGTTGGTCGTCGCACGTGAGGGGCAAAGTGTCGACAAAACAAGTTCTATCGACCTTGCAACGCTTGCCCAAACAGCATGGCAACATGTCGAGACGAACGGTGCATCCCTCGAAGTGGAGTCTTCATGTCAACTTACCTGTGACAGGACCCGCCTCAGCCAGGTCTTCGAAAACCTATTTAGAAATAGTGTGGAACACGGTCCTGAAACCGATATATCGGCCAGTAGAACAAATGGAGTCGAGCCAGAGTCAACCAAAAGCCACCAAATCACTGTCCGTGTTGGTGCGTTGGAGGACGGCTTTTATATCGAGGATACTGGACAGGGACTCCCCGAGGAGAAACGCGACCAGATTTTCGACTTGGGGTATTCAGAATCACACACTGGAACCGGATTCGGCTTGTCAATCGTCGAGCGGATTATCTCAGCACATGACTGGGACATTACCGCGACGGAAAGTGACTGTGGCGGTGCTCGGTTTGAGATAGAGACCGACACCAACTAACAAACTGATAGAGTTATACTTCAGGCCGTCTGACAATCCGATAGCTTCGACGATGGAACTCAAAGCAACGGTCTGGCGAGCAATACAACTCTTCTTGCTGCTTGCAGTGCTTGCACTTGTCGTCGGACAAGTACTCGGTCAGCCCATTCTACTGAGTTTCGTCACGACCGGGAGCATGGAGGATACGATGGAACCCGGCGATGGATTCGTTGCAATCCCGCCCGAACTAGCTGGCGATGTTGGCGAGGGTGATGTCGTCACCTTCGATGCTGAGGAGATTGAAGGCGGCGGACTCACGACACACCGTATCGTCGAAGAGACTGACGGCGGATACATCACACAGGGAGATGCGAACCCATTTACTGACCAGGATGGTGGCGAACCAGTTGTCCAAGACCCGGAAATTGCTGCCGTTGCTTGGCAACCCGGGAGCGACGTTCTCGTGATTCCACACCTTGGGACCATCGCCATGACGATTCAATCCGGGTTTGAGTGGGCCCAGCTACAGCTTGCAACCCTGCTCGGGACCGACCTTTTGTTGGGGACACAGGGCCTTGCATATCTGCTGTTTGCACTCTCTATTCTGTTGTATTTCCTCATCGGTTGGCTCGAACCAACCCGTCGACGCGACCGAGAGAACCGCCCGTCTCGAGACCTGGGCACAAATCCCCGTCTGATTGTGCTGGCACTGACGCTTGTGCTAGTGGCTGGAGCCACCACAGCGATGGTCATCCCATCGGAAACTGACGGATTCGGTATCGTCAGCGCGGAGTTTGAAAGCGATAACCCGGACGTTATCGAACAGGGAACAAGTGAGTCATTTGACTATCCGCTGCACAATCCAGGGCTGTTCTCAACAGTCGTCATTCTTGAACCACAGGATGAACGCATCGACGTCGATTCATCAGTACATCCGTTATCCTCTCGGGAGAGCACTAATGCGACAGTTACACTCTCTGCGCCCGAGGAGACTGGGAGTTACCACACGTATCTCGAACAGCGTCGGTATCTTGGGATATTGCCAACCTCAACTATCGTGCAGTTACATGACGTCCACCCGTGGGCCCCCCTCGTCGTCATCAACACGATGATTGCACTTCCGTTCTATCTCTTTGGAATGCGCCTCCTTGGAACTGGACGCCTCCGTACACGACAGCGAGCAAACTCGAACAGCTGGCTCTAGCAACCCGGTTCAGTCGGTACAAGAACATAATAAAACAACATATATACGCACGTACGGTGAAAGGATGCTCAATGGTCCTTTCCGCGGGACAGGTACGCAAGCTTGTTGCTGATTATTTTGCGCTAATCGCAGTTGCCATCGTTGTCGTTGGGTTGCTCGGCGGCGTCATCACCTATCAAGTGCATGTCTCACCAGGCGAAGAGATAGAGACAGTGGAGGAGTCTAGTTGGGCAACCACAACAGCGTTCGAACACCAGGCGACTATCATCGAAGAGACGGATGTCTTCGCGGAGGGAGAGACACTCGTAAACCAGCCAACATATTTTGCACAGCTTGCCCCCGTTCTTGATGGCACGTTCCAGTTTTCATACACGGCAACAGAGAGCGGAGAAGTTGATGCAGAAACCACACTTACGCTAACAATTCAAGCGAGTGATGATGAAGTTGAGTACTGGACCGATGAAGAACAGTTAGAAAGGACAACTGACGAGGGAATCGAGCCCGGCGATGACGTGACCGTTCCGTTCTCGGTGAATGTCACTGAAATGCAAGACCGAGTAGACCAGATTGAAGACCAACTCGGTGCAACACCCGGAGAGATTGAAACGGCTGTCCAAGCTGAAATTGAATACACGGGAGAGAAAAACGACATCCCGTACGAGGAGGAAACACTGACACACGAGCTCTCAATCGATACTGACGGGAATCTCTACAGTATTGATGGGGCAGAGCCGACCGAAAACGAGGAACCACAGTTCAGCGAGCAAACTGTGCCAGTAACACACCATCCGCTGCTCTCGTTCGGCGGCCCGTTGCTCATTCTGCTTGCAGGTGGGGCACTCATCACGCTCACTTTTGGTCGAGAGAAAAACTGGTTTACCTTCACCGCTGAGGAAGAAACGTGGTACGCACACAAAACGGCCCGTGACGAATTTAACGATTGGATAACCCCCGGCCGGATACCACAGGAAACCCAGACAGAGACGGTCATCGAAGTCGACTCGCTGGAAGGGATTGTTGATGTCGCAATTGATAGCACCCGTAGAGTGATCGAAGTGAAAGACACCCAAACATACGTGGTCTTGGTCGATGGGACGAAATATCGATACACTGCGCCGAAACCACCAGCGAGTGTCGAAGACGATGGCGCTACATCGAATGGACAAACAGAGAGTGAGAATCTACTCGGAACAGCCGATATCGACCCACTCTCTGGGTCAGATGGGGAGCCCTCTGTCACTCACACTGATGACACGAATGGAGAGAGTCAACTAACGGATATCGGTGAGATTGGGGAGATATACGCCGAACGGCTTGCGGAAAACGATATTGAGACGCTCACGGAGCTATCGAGTGCTGAAATCGAACAGGTCGCATCGATTGCAGATATCGACGAAAATCGGGCAGAAGAATGGATAACACAGGCAAGCAAAAAGCTAGAAGCAGCGACAACCCAAAAGCAGGACTAGCTGAGCGCTGAAAAAGAACGAAGAACGACACGGTTTTGCCGGCGGTTACCGAAGCCACGGATATGCTCAGTAGACAGTTCGTCCGCGAGAACCCTGCGGTCATCAGGGAGGCCCTCGACAAGCGAGGAGCGGATGATGACCTCGTCGATGACATACTCGAAACTGACGAACAGTGGCGTGAACACAAATCAGAAGGTGATGACCTCCGACACGAGCGAAATCAGGTAAGCAGCCAAATTGGCGAGCTGAAACAAGCCGGGAAACACGAGGAAGCCGACGAAGCAATCGCGCAGTCACAGGAACTCAAAGACGAACTCGATGCTATCGAAGAACGGGCGAAAACGCTTGAGAAAGAGCTTGAATCGCTGTTGCTCGAACTCCCGAACGTCCCGCAGGATGACGTCCCCCCAGGCGCTGATGAGCTCGATAACAAGGAAGTCAAGCGAGTCCACTTCGATGACCTGAGAGACCTCCCCGAAGAAGTCACACCACATTACGACCTTGGCGAGGAATTAAACATTCTCGATTTCGAGCGCGGCGCAAAAGTCGCTGGCGGCGGCTTTTATTTCCTCAAAGGCGACGGTGCACGGCTCGAACACGCGCTCATTCAGTTTATGCGTGATATCCACCAGGCACAGGACTATATCGAACTGTTCCCACCGATTCCAGTTAACAGCCAGTCGATGACCGGGACTGGTCAACTCCCAAAGTTTGCGGATGATGCCTTCCGTGTTGGCGGCCAAAATGACGAACCCTACACCGACGATGACCTTTGGCTCTGTCCAACCGCAGAAGTCCCCGTTACCAACATGTACCGCGACGAGATTTTGTTGGCAGATGACCTCCCGCTGAAACACCAGGCCTACACTCCGAACTTCCGCCGAGAAGCCGGTGAGCATGGGACGGAAACACGCGGCATTGCCCGTGTTCACCAGTTCAATAAGGTCGAACTCGTCAATTTCGTCGAACCAGAGGAAAGCGACGAACGACTGGAGGCGCTCGTCGACGAAGCAGCCGAAGTACTCGACCGCCTTGGCCTCCCGTATCGCGTGACACTGCTCTGTGGCGGCGACCTCACGTTTGCCTCTGCCCGCACGTACGATATCGAAGTCTGGGCCCCCGCGGACGACATGGAGTACGGCCCTGACCGTGGCGGACGCTGGCTCGAAGTCTCTTCTGCATCGAACTTCGAAGATTTCCAGGCCCGACGTGCTGGCCTTCGGTATCGGCCGGAGCGACATGAGTCCGCAGAGTACCTACACACGCTCAACGCCTCCGGGCTTGCGCTCCCGCGCGTCATGATTGCCATTCTCGAATACTACCAGAACGAGGACGGAACCGTCACCGTTCCCGATGCACTTCAGCCGTATCTCGATGGCCAAGAGCTCATCGAAGGACACGAATTCGTCGGCGAAAGTGCCGTTGGTGCCGGTGACAAAGACTGAGGATAGAAATAACCCGACAGACGCTCTCCTCAATTGGTGAAGGTTCGAAGCTGCGTAATCTGGTCACCGTCAAACGAGAAGATGTCGACGAATGTCGTAATCAGTTCATCCTCAGCCGAAAGCAATCGCCCACGAGCGGCCAGTTCGTTCGATTGCGTCGCCGGATACAGTTCATCCACCGGATGAGAGGTATCAGTGTTTGGCCGGCCTTCGCGCATAAATTGAATGAACGCATCACGACCGGAGTGCGTCATGTCCGGGCGTTCGTGAACGAAGTCCGGACCTAAGATCGTCTCAAGCCGGTCGTATGCGTGTGTATCGAGCGAGTCGTAATATGTAGTGACCAGCGCCTGCCACTGGGTACGCATTTCACTGGTCGTGCCATGAGTCTCAGCGGGAGTGTGTCGGTCCATCAGTTCGTTCTGAGGAGTCTGTTTCGTTTGACTCTGTCGGCTCTTCAAGGTCAATTTGCTCCACGTCCGTCGTGTCTGTTCTTTCGTTCATTGCGCGCCAGCTATCGCTTGCACCGCTTGCACGTCCATCCTGTGTTTCGGCCGTGTTCTCGGTATGGGCCTCAAGTTCGGCCGTTATCTCTTCGAGTTCTTCGTCATCGATGACAGGGGAACCTGAAGACCGTTCAGCCTGGTTCTCAGCGGACGCTTGGCTCTTTGCGTGGTCGACCTCCGAAAGAGACGACTGTACCTCGACCGCAAACTCATCGCCGGCCGGGTCAGCACCAGAGCCATCGACCGGCTCAGAAGGGGGAAACTCAGTCGGGTCGAGTGGTGTCTGCAGGGACTCAGTTTCCGAGAGTTGCGTGAGCGCATCCCGCTGCAATGACTCACCGATTGCACCCTCTCCCGCGGCGAAGGCGTCTGCGGCCTCAGCAAACCACCTCGCTGCACGAGTGAGCGTTTCAACGTATTTTGTGGCAGCCTCAACGGACGTTGCTGTCGCCGTCTCAGCGGCAAATCTGGTTGCCGTTTCGAACTCGCTAATCGCCGTCTCGAACGCATCGAGCGCCTCGTTAAATCGGTTTTCTGCTGGTACCCACTCTCGTTCATCGACACGCGTAAGCGCTTGTTCGAACCGCTCGGTACCCTCTTCGTAGGCAGCATATCCATCGCAGTAGCTGGTGGTGGCAAGGTCAACATCAGCAACGGCATCAATCGCATCATGGAGCTGTGAAAGGGCCGGGAAATCCGCAAGTGACGACGCAGTCCATCGATAGACAACCGTTCCGGTATGGTCAACGACAAACACTGCCCGAGTTGTCAGATACCCCTCGTCGGACGTCTCAGCACTGACGCCATAAGACTCCGAAACAGCCCCCTCGATATCGGACAACAGCGGTACTGACAGCGAATACTCCGTGATAAACTGTCGATGGCTAAAGATACTATCCGTTGAAATGCCAAAGACAGCCAAGCCGGCTTGCATCGTCAGAAGGTCGATTTCAGAGAGAAATGGCTGGCCAGTCTTCTCGCTCGTGAGAAAGTCGCCAGGATAGAAGACAAGAATAACAATTTGCTCGTCAAGCTGTTCGTCAAGAGCAATCTGTTTCTGCTCGCCATCGACCACTCCAGGGAGTTCGAACGATGGCGCTGTGTCGCCCGCTGAGACCATTACCGAATGGTCTACTGTCGATACCCTAATACTATTGGTTTGTTGATGGAAACCGTTAGGCAGTTGCCTCTTCGACAGTCACCGAGTCACCGCTGTCAGGGAAGGGAACAGTCACCGTCATGCCATCCTCAGCAGGGATAACACGGCCATCAAAGACCTCACGTGCCTCGGTAGGGTGACTTCGCCAGTACCCGCCGTACCGACTTGAGAGATGTGTGAGTACAAGCGCTTTGACATCTGCTTGACTCGCGATACGACCCGCTTCTCGAGCCGTCGAATGGGCCGTTTGTTGTGCTCGCTCGCTGTGTTCGTCCGTGAACGTGCCATCGTGTATCAACAGGTCAGCACCCCCAGCAATCTGGCGAGTGGACGCGACCGGCCGGGTATCCCCAGTGTAAACGACACGTCGTCCGGGCCGCGCAGGGCCAACCACCTCCTTCGGTTCGACAGTTCGTCCGTTGTGTTCGACTGACTCACCAGCATGAAGTTTGGAGTATTTTGGACCCGGTGGGATACCAAGCTCAGATTCCGCTTTCTCCCGGTCGAACCGGCCTTTGCGGTCAGCCTCAACCACTGCGTAGCCAAGTGCGCGTGTCCGGTGTGTCACTGCGAACGCCCGGACAACATACTCTCTGTGTTCGAGTACTGTGTCGCCATCAGAGACCTGTCTGATATGCACTGGATACGATGTGTTTGTCCCTGCAACCGAAGTGAGTTGTTCCAACTCGTGACGTGTCCCCGTCGGTGCATGAATAGTAAGTGGCTGCTCGCGTTCGTTGAACTCAAACGTCTGCAACAGTCCCGGTAAGCCAAGAACGTGGTCACCGTGAAGATGGGTGATAAAGATGTGTTCGATATCAAATCCGGAGTTATAGCGCATCATCTGTCGCTGTGTCCCTTCAGCACAATCAAATAGCAGTCGGTCGCCTTCACGCTCGATAACGAGTGCACTGGGGTTGCGTTCGCTCGTTGGAATCGCCCCACTTGTCCCGAGGAACGTGACTTTCATCGTGTGATACTCTGAAAGTGCGCAGGTTTACGCGTGTCGACTTTCTCGGACAGGTATCACCGTGACGTGCCGGCTTGCAACCGCCGAGTTGAGGCCAAACGATACCGTCATCCGGGAGCGCTTTCTCCGTCAGCGTCCGTGGTATCGTCAGGTTCCGTTTCAACGATTGAAAGGTCAGCTTGCTCTGGTGGATTTGGACGACCGTCGTCAGGGACTGCACGCAGGCGCTTCGAATTAATGGTTTCGAGCGTCGCAGCGAGGATACCGATAACGATTGGGCCGACGAACAGACCGACGAATCCAAAGGTAAAGATACCACCAAAGACCCCTGCCAGAATGACGCCAGGATTCAGTCGTGCTTCGCGGTCAATCACCAACGGGCGAGCGTAGTAATCAATCATACTCACGACGGAAATGCCGTAGGCAAAGAGAAAGACACCAGCAACTGTGTCGCCGATAATGACCAAATAAACCGCTGCCGGTGCCCAGATAAGGAAGGCACCGATAAGCGGTAAGAATGCTAACACAGCCATCACAACTGTCCAAAAGATGACGCTCGGAATGCCGGCAATCCACAGCCCAACCCCGGCAATCAACGCTTGAACGAGTGCTGCAAACGTATGGCCAATAACAGACCCCCACATTGTTTTATTCACCTTGTGAAAGAGTCGTTGCGTATCTGCAGGGTCAAGCGGGCTCAGCTCCTCAAGCCAGGCCACAAATGCCTGCCCATCTCTAAGCAGGTAAAACACTAAAAAGAGGACCAGTGCGATGCCGATGAAAAACTGCAGTGCCGTCGAGATGATACCGGTGACGCCGCCAAACATCAACTCGACGACGCCCTCTGCTGTGTCAGTAAGCAGCGTCACTAGTTCGATTTCCGCGCCTGTCAGCTCCTCAACGCGCTCTTCGATGATGTCGACTTGCAACATCAAATCACCTTCCGCAACTGCCTGCAAATCCTGTGCGAAGACCCAGAAAATATAGAGAAAAGGCAACACGATAGCGACGATAGCTGCGCCAATCAAAATAACTGCGCTCACAAACGACCCCACGTATGGTCTGAGACGAGAATGAAGCGGATACAGCACATACGCAAGAATAACCGAGAGGAGGATGTACTGGAGCACTGGAAGGACAATAAACAGCGTGAGAAGGCTGATGATGGCAAGAATCAACAGCAAAAACTTGGTATCAGTATTCATCGTTGACACGGGATGCTAGCATTCATTGTACTGACTTGATATCAGCTTTGTTGTATCTGCACGAAATTTGGTCCACAAGCTTCGTGAGTTCGGCAAAAAACCATACATCGAAACCAGCGACCGTCATCTCACGGCGTAAGCTCGAACTCAATCCGTTCAGTGTCTTTCCCCTTTGAGGTTCTATCGGTAATCCGTATCGTCCCGACCTCACCAAGGTGCTCAACGTGCGTACCGCCACACGGACACATATCAAACGCCGTAATCTCAACGACTCGAAGTGGGTCGACCGAATCTGGAATGAGGTGTAACAATGCCCGCCCTTCATCAACTTCGTCCTCGACCACCTTTCGCGGACGGTTTTCTTTGATGACGCTGTAATCGGCTTCGATAGCCTCGTTCGAGAGTTGTTCGATATATTCGATATCGTCATCGTCGAATGCAACCGGTTCGAAATCAATCCGTGAACGCGTTTCGTGAATCTGATTTCCCGCGGTGGTTGCCCCATACTCATCTAACACAACCCGAGAAACGACATGCTGGGCCGTGTGCATCCGCGCAAGTCGTTTTCGTCGGTCTGCATCGACTGCTGCGGAGACGGTCGTCCCCGCTTCCGGGAGGTCACCTGAGCGCTCACCGAGCACATGATGGACATCGCCATGGTCTTTTCGGACGTCAGTAATCTTCGCTTCACCACCATTCCATGAGATAGTCCCGTTGTCGGCCGGTTGTCCACCCCCTTCCGGATAGAAATAGGTTCCATCAAGCACAATGAACTCATCAGTCGCTTCCTCAACGGTTGCGTCAAACGAGTAAGTTGTGTCGTCGTCCGGAAGGTAGCGTAATTCTGTCATAGAAGCCGGTAGGGAAGCGGAATACATAGTAGTTGATGACGCGAGAATGGGACACAGTTAGGGCTAAGCGCGGAACACGTTCGCCAAAACGGTGATATCGGTCTCGAAATGTTTTAAAGGAGGCGTCCGGTATGTTGGGGCAACAATGGCCATCAAACCCGCCTATGTCAAAAAGACCGGTCGAATTCTCATGGAGACATATCCGAACGCGTTCGGCCCGGACTTCGAACACAACAAAGAGCGCGTCGAAGAGCTAACCAACATCGAATCGAAGGGTGTTCGTAACCGTATCGCCGGCTACGTCACACGCAAGCAGCGCTCACAGCGACAAGTCGCATAACTGGTTTTCAACGCGGATTACCCGAATGCTACGCAGTGACAACATTTGTCAACACCAATTCTCACGACAGTGGACCGGCGGCTTTTTTGTCCCTCCCACAGAGAGGTTAGACAATGGCTGTCGATATCGACCTCGTGCTCGCTGCGCTTGATGGAAGTGATGAAGCAGCGACCGCAGCGGAGTATGCCGTCGCCCTCGCGGAGCGATACGGTGCGGATGTCCATCTGTTACACGTCGTCGAACAGCGTGTGATGCAAGGGCTCGAAACCGGTGATGTTACTCCGGAAACCGTCGCGGAACACCAACAAACAGTGACCGAGTCCGCAAACCAGGACCTCCCCGACACAGTCTCCTGTACAACATCGACGGTCGTTGGATTCTCTACTGACCGTCTCGGCCAAACACCCGGAAGCGTCACCCTAGATGTTGCGGAGCAACTGGAAGCGGACATGATTGTTGTTCCGAGACAGACACCGGGGGCGACCGAAGACGGCGTCATCGGAAAAGCAGCGTTGTATATCCTAGAGTACGCAAGCCAGCCTGTTCTCTCGGTCTAATTAGTCATATCCGAGACGAACGGTCATCTGTATCTCAAAGCTCGTATTGTCCATTCGCTCGAACCCAAGTTTTTCATACACCGCAATAGCGGGTTTATTCCAGCGCTCAACCGAGAGCCAAACACGATTGATACCTTGAGACTGTCCCTCACCGAGCACTGTTCGGAGTAGTTCGGTCCCAATACCAGCGTTCTGGTGGGATTGAATGACGAAGATAGCAAGTTCGTAACTTTCGTCCTCATCAGCGACGAGCATCGCGTGGCCGACCGCCTCATCACCATCCCAGGCGATGACGTTAAGCGATTTGTCCTCTGTGACGATATTCAGCCACTTGCGAATCGGTTCTTCACCACTGGGTGGGATTCCCTGTGCCCGGTCTTCAGAGTCAAACTCGAGATACATCTCAATTAACGGTTCGATGCACTCGTCCGTCGCTTGCCGAATCTCTATCGACCGACCATCCCCGTCAGAGAAGCCAAAAGGTGGGGTGGGCAGGTCTTCAAGTGGCTCGTCTGGATAGCGTAGCGTCATCGTACTAACGTCACCGTGGTCTGTGCGTTCAGTAGCACGAACTCAATCGTATTCGAGAGATTGATTTTCCCGAGCGGGCTCCGCCGACCGCCCGGCAGGACGATTCTGTCAAACCCTTCCCGTTCTGCAAGTTCGATGAGTTGACTTCCCGGTTGGTCTTCAAGCCGTACGATCTCAACGTCCATCTCGTAGGCGGAGAGTTCTTCAGATACAAGCGATTCGATTTCATCAAGCCCTTCTTGGCCGTCGGTATACAGCGCAACAGTCACGCCACCACCGAGTTCCTGAGCCCGTTCGAGGCTTTCTTCAAGCGCCCGGAGCCCATAATCGCTCCCGTCAACGCCAACGATAAGTTGCATATCCTGTCTATCGGTGTCCACCCTCAAAAGGTCAACGCAGAGAGTCTCAGTTGAGAACCTCACGGAGCGATTCAATACTGCCAGCGTTCAGAATATCATCCGCAGTCGCCCATCCACGACGGGCTGTGTGGACCCCAAACCGCATGTGGTCGTAGCCTGCTGGCGCGTGTGCGTCCGTGTTGATGGTAATCTTCGCCCCCTGTTCGATGGCTTGTTTAACTGCGTGCCCAGAGAGGTCAAGCCGACGCGGGTGAGCATTAATCTCAAGTGCAGTGTCGTGTTCCGCAGCGACTTCGCCAACAGCAGCCATATCGAGGTCCATCCCTGCACGCTGGTTCAACCGTCGGCCAGTCGGGTGGGCAATAACATCAACTTCCGGGTGTCGTGCGGCGGTACAGAGGCGGTCAGTTCCATCTCCATCGAGAGAACTGTGTGGCGCAGCAATGACGATATCAAGGTCCGCCAAGACGTCGTCGCTAACCGACACAGAGCCATCAGTGTGGATATTTGCCTCAATACCGGCGAGAACGGTGATATCGTGCTCTGCACCAACGCGCCGAATCACATCGAGTTGCTCACGGATTTCGTCATCGTCGAGGCCGACGCCGGAGAGAATGCCGGGACCGGAAGCATGGTCGGTGATAGCCACGTAATCGTGCCCGTACTGCATCGCTGCCTCAACCATCTCCGAAATTGAGTCCGACCCGTCGGACCACGTCGTGTGGGTGTGTAAATCACCTCGGATGTCCGTAGATTCGACTAACGGCGGGAGGTCATCGGCTGCTGCCGCGGCCAACTCGCCGCGGTTCTCACGGAGTTCTGGTGGAATCCACGACAGCCCCACAGCATCGTAGACACCCGTTTCACTCTCGCCAGCGACACGGTCACCAATCCGCTGGTCTGCCTCAGGGTCCGAAACTGCCGAGACATCGAAGACGCCGTACTCGTTGACTTTCAACTCGCGGTCGATTGCGCGGTTACGAACAGCCACGTTGTGATTTTTACTGCCGGTAAAGTACTGGAGTGCAGCACCAAATTCCGTTGGGTCAACGACCCGGAGGTCAATCTGGACGGCATCGGCACGGATCGTTGCCTTACTCGTTCCGGCCGAGAGGACGCGGTCACAGTCGTCCCATTCGGTAAATGCCGTAATGACCGTTTCCCCATCGGTCGAGCCAACCAGCACATCAACGTCGCCTATCGTCGGCTTCCAGCGGCGAATCGAGCCAGCAAGCGCCACCTGCTCCGCTGCCTCAACGTCATCGAGATACGAGCATACTGCTTCCCCGCGTGGGCGGGCAACACCCAGCAGTTCCCGTTGGTGTGCCTCGCGCGCAAACGGAATCCCGTCCAGAATGTTTGCTTCTGTCTTTTGCCCAAATCCAGAGAGGTCGCGGATATTCCCTGCCTCAGCAGCCGCTTCGAGGTCATCCAGTGTCTTGATTCCAAGCTCCTCATACAGTCTCCCCACGGTTTTCGGGCCAACCCCTTCGACACTCGTGAGTGCCTCCATCTCGACCGGAAGCTCTTCGCGCAGTGTTTCGAGTTCTGCGATTTCCCCGGTGTCAACGTATTCGACGATTTTTGCAGAGATGGCATCCCCGACCGCCTCAATCTCCGCGACAGCATCTTCACCCTCTGTTGCAAGGCCATCAACAGCGGCTGTGTGGTCTCGGATGTTTTCCGCTGCTCGTCGGTATGCGCGGGGTTTGTACTCGACGCCCTTTGCTTCGAGCAAGTCTGCAAAGGCTTCAAGCTCTCTGGCAATTTCGTCGTTTTTGCTCATCGTCTGCCACCCCGTGAGTTGACTTTCCCCCCGTCTGCACCGTCATTGCCAAGCGCCTGCTTGAGAAACGACATCCATCGCTTTCGGTCGGCGGCCTCCTGCGCTCGTTGCTCTGCTTCCAAATCAACCGGGCCAAGATTTTCGAGTTCAGTGAGCGCCCGGTCGATACCGATAATCGACCGAGCAATTTCCTCCCCTTCCTCAAACGTAATCTCACCCGACTCAATCTGTTCTTTGCGCTCGATACGCTCACGGCGGAGATTTCGCTTGGCGCGCTCGACGCGGTCTTTTTCACCCGGGGGAACCGTCTCGCGGCGTCGGATTTCGAAGACAAACTCCTGAAGCTCGACGGGCTTGCCCTGTACTGTAATCCGTTCCGGAATCCGTGCGCCGATGGTCGCACCGTCGCGTTCGATACGTTCCAACAGCTGTTTTCGCTGGAACTCCTTCACAACAGCAATTACGAACGTGAGCCATTTCGCTCCTTCGGCTAGTCGGTACGAACTTCGGTCCCGAAGGTACTGACATCCTGATAAAAAGGAAGCCATTCCAGTCATGACGGATGAGTAGATACCTCCTGAATGACGCACTATCGTGCTAGTTGTTACCAATATTTTGAAGTGAGAGCTCTAACAACCCGTTCGCTGGCTTCAGACTGTCCCTATGGCAGGGTCACTACACTGGTTGAGATAGAGATGCTTAACGGGCAGAGAAGCCAGTATAAAATTTATAACGGATTCTAAGCGCTTTGTAAAATATCGAAGGTTGGCCGTATTTTGGCAAAACAAGACAAAACAAACTGAACTCTCACGCAGTTATATACGGGTATCTGTTGTATGGATAACTGTGATGTCCAGTTCATCGATCACCGATTTGGGAGGTCTATCAGAGCGTGTGGGAGTACGCTCGATTCGTGAGGCAGTCATCGAACCAGTAACGTGGGTCGCATTCTGGAGTGCGATTGTC
>PUNZ01000065.1 GCA_003551945.1 Halovenus sp.
GTACCGAGAGCAGTCATCGAACGAGCGAGGTGAATGAGGATGAAAGATGCCGAAAGTAACCCTGCTGGCGTTGTTGCTGATGCGGATGTGCTTGCTGCTGATTTGCTATGCGATGGGGCTGCACGCGAATCATTGGTGGCAGTGCGCAGCCACTCGTGGATGACGCTTTTTGCCAGTGAGCAGCTGCTCAGTGATGCGCAAGCAGTCATCGCTTCACTCACAGACGAAACGCTGGCACAGGACTGGCGTACCCAGATAGAATCTGACTGTGAGTTAATCGACCACCCACCGGAGGACCATCCCGCTCTCGCAACGGCCTATCGAAGTAAAGCAGGGCATCTCCTGAGCTTTGATGACCGCCTCACGAGTGCGCGGGCTAATGTGAGCCTGAAATCCCATCTGGCGCTGAGCGTTCGGCCACCGGATGCGTTCGCTCGGCTCTTTGATGCGGCTTCACTCTATGAAAGTCTGTACGATGAATCCTATCCCGGCCCAGATAGCAACAGTTCCTAACCGCTTGCTTGAGGTTACCGTTCGCTCTCTGCGTACCACTCAGCAAACTTTGCGAGGGCACGTCCACGGTGTGAAATTGCATTTTTCTCGTCAGTCTCCATTTCCGCGAATGTTTTTCCATCGTACTCAAAGATTGGGTCGAAGCCGAAGCCACCGTCACCTCGTGGTGGGACAATCGACCCGGGGACGACACCTTCAAACAGTTTAACCGGAACCGCTCCGTCCGCTACCTGTTCATCTGTCGTTGCGCTAGCCCGGTCCGCAGCAGAGAGGTCCTGTCCACGTCGGCCGTCATCTACCGGCTCTGGTGTTGCCGCGAATGGATTGCCATCACAGTAGGCAATAACGCCGCGAAACGCTGCTGACTGGTCTTCTTCCTCAGAAACTAACCGCCAAACACGCTCAATGCCGACGTGTTCTTCCACATATGAGGAGTAGGGGCCCGGAAAGCCACCGAGTGCATTGATAGTTAATCCGGAGTCATCAACAATGACTGGCTCCTGAAATTTCTGATATGCTGCACGGGCCCCATGGGCAGCGACCGTGGCTAACTCATCCGCCTGGGGTTCTAAATAATCGAAATTTCGCTGTTTGACCGGTTCATCGAGATACTCCCGGGCTTCGTGAACCTTCCCTGGATTCGTCGTGACAAAGGTGACCATATGCAGTGTCCGATTGGGCGCAGAAAATACCCGTCGATACCGAGCCTGTGAACAAAAACACCGACGCTGGTTACTCAGTCAACGATGACTTCCACTGGTTCGCTCTCCTCTTCCGATTCTGTATCCTCGTCGCCACTCCGTTGTTGCTGATAAAACAGGGCTCCGACGACAGCAAGGACAATCCATGACCGCCAGTTGGCCAGGTTCAGTGTGTAGCCAATACCAAACGGTTTCTTGACGAGCATCCCCTCCTCTGGCTGCCAGTATGCCGAAAGCAGTCGCTTAAGGCTTGGTTTCTCGAAGTTGTATGGAATGCCAAGCAGTTCGCCGGATGCAGGTTTCTCCGTCATAGCAGATGGTATGCCCGCCGGGCTAATGATGGTTTCCCTCGTTCTCGATGCGCCGAGTGGACACCGCCAGGGTGAGACCGCTCCCAACAATTGAAATACCAATCCGGTACCACACCGCGTATGACTGATCTTGAAGCCCGCATCGAGACGCTGGAACGTGCCGTGACAGAAGGGGAACATGACCTCTCCGACCTGGCAAGCGAAGCTGATGCACTCAACCGACTGAGCGAACTTGAAACCACGTGTGAGGACCTTGAAGCGCAACTGGCAGAACTGGAAGCAGCAACCCAGGCGGTTCGAGGGTACGTCGGCTCAATCCGCGCGGTCAACGCCGAGGTCGAGCAGCGTGCAGATGCAGCCCTTGCAGCCGTTGAATCACTCGAACAAGCCCGGGAAACTGCGGGCGTGCCCAAACATCGCAGTACAACAACAGAGGCGAATCAAGTTACTCAAAAACAGCACGCTGAGAAGCACTCCGCGATGAACCAATCCAAGCACCAGAGCAGCTGCTGTGTGTCCTGTGGCCGACCACAACAATCGCCAGAGACAGCGGAGCAAACGAGCGACGGAATTGCAGTCAGCGATGGTGGGTCACACTCCGATTCTGCCCATATTCAGCGTGAAAAGCAATGGAATGGGCTGTCTGAACAACCCGAAAAAGCCGACAAATCAGAAAAGGAACCCGGAACGCTTTCACAAATTAGAAAGTTGCTATGAGGGCGTCAAGCCACAAGAATAGGCGTCGAACGCTTTTTGCGTACGCACGCAAAGTGAGCGTGTGCAGGAATACGGGTTCGAACTGGCACTGGCTGCCCATCTTGAAACAGAGCGAGCAGGTATCGTCAGTCGACAACTCGGGACGGCAGTCTTCGGACGACGGATTATGGATATCGTCTGTGTGACACCCGGTCCCGAGTTTGCTGACCGGGTACAACTCACTGGGCAGACGATTCCTTCTGCGGCCATCGAGAGCGACATCGGCCCAGGACGGTTTCGATTCATTCAAGACGGCTTTGATGTGGCTCCCGACCATGCCAGAGCGATCGTTGAACGCGCAGCAGCATGTGGGTTTTTCGAGACACAGCGTAGACGAGGGAGAACATACGTTCGACAGACAACGCGGTATCCAGATTGGTTCGACCAACTGGTCGGTATTGAGAACAAGCCCGACCTCAGCAGGCCCGGTGACCTCGAAACACAGCTATTGAGCGACGTAGCGCTTTCTCTCCTTGATACAGTCATCCTCGCAACGGAATCATACGTCACCCGAGCCCATGAGAATCGAATTCCAGACGAAGTGGGAATCTGGCGATTCGACCCGGAAACCGGGGAGCGAGTGGTTATCAGGGAGCCAACACAGCTCCCAACAAGGGAGGGTGGTGTCGATATACTCGAGCGTTCGAGCGCACGAACGGCGGTTCGGATGGTTTCGCCAACCGAGAAGGTGCAGGCACGCCGGCGCATCGCCGAGCGAGCATACGGGAAAGGCTGGCGTACCTATGAGTTTCCGGGGTGTTCGCAACTCGACCCAGGCAACGACGGGCTTCCCAAAACCCAACGAGAGGCGGCGCTACCGTATTGCCAGTGGCACGACCGAATTGTGCACCCAACGAGTGAGTGCGGCCCAGCTTGTCCCGGATACCGATCAGCAGCGCCACCGGACATCGATTGTGAATCAATTCGAGAATCCAAAACGGCATGGGTGAACGAGCCCGCAGGTTGTCAACGAACACAGAGCGGCCTTGACCAGTTTTTCGACTAGGCAGGATGGTATGTGGCAAACACAAACTCCGTGCTACTGCCAAGTGGGTCAGCAGCCATCTTCGTGGTGTCAATCTCAAAGCCGGCCTCACGGAGTTGTCCAAGCGTTTTGTCACGACCGGGTGCGGAAAAGAACATTCGCCCACCCATCCATCCTTCACGGATAGTTTCAAATCGGCCAGTTGGAAGCGTCATCAAAAGCTTCCCACAAGGCTTGAGTACCCTTCTAAACTCAGAGAAGACAGTGGAATGCTCCGCTCTTGGGACGTGGAAAACGGCATAATAGGCAGTGATAGCATCGGCACTGGCTGATTGGATTGGAAGTGCAGTCATGTCACCCTGAATCAGTCGTGCATCAGGTACTCCTTCGGAGGCAAGTTCGAGCCCACGCCGAGAAATATCGACACCAATGCTCTCCGTCGGAAGGTTTGCAAGCGTTCGTGCGCCGTCCCCCGAGCCGATATCGATGACAGTTGGTTCATCCGGGAGCAGCTGGCGCAACTCCTCAATCAGTACCGTATCAGGCCCGTCAGGGTCTCGACTCTGAGCGTACGCCTCAGCCACCGCCTCCCATGCCTTCTTGCGTTCCTGTTTATCCATGCAATGGGGTAGGCTGGCAGAAACAAAAGTCCTCAGACGAGGAACATGGCCTTAGGCTGTCGTGTACAGCAATTCAACCCGCTCATCAAATGCCCGTTGAAGACGGCGAGTAACTGGCCCAACATCGTATGCATGATCCCCACAGTCGCTAACAGGCCGAATCTCCCATGTCGAGTTTGTGAGAAAGAGTTCAGTCGCCTCTGTGAGTACGTCGGGTCTGTACTCCCCGGTCTCGACAGGAATGTCGAGTTCTACCGCCAGTTCCAGAACTACCTCGCGTGTGATGCCAGGCAATAGCGGGAGAGTTACATCGGGGGTAGTGAGCACCCCCTCACGGACAAAAAACAGGTTACTGGTTGCTCCTTCGGTGAGGAAACCGTCAGTCGAACACAACAGGGCTTCATCAGCGTTCGATTCACGGAGTTCAAGCCGAGCAAGAATACCGGGCAGATAATTGTGCGTCTTAGCACTGGGTGGAAGAGCCGATGCAGGCGGTTGTGTGGTTTCGACCAGTGAAACCGTCGCGGGGGTATCCCAGACCCGTTCGCCAGTGATGCCCCCGCGAGGCAATGGTGAGCAAATCCCAACGACCGTTGGGTCAACATTACGGTTGGGTGTGAGTTTGCCTGGTTGCACACCCCGAGTCACTGAGAGTTTTACATAGGCGTCCGACAGGGCATTGGCTGCTAGCATGCGGTTTATCTGGTCTAAAAGCACGCTGCCGCTCGGGACCGCATCGCCAAAGCCAAGTTGGTCACAACTGTGCTGTAACCGGTCCATATGTCGGTCCCACTCAAAGGGAGTTCCACCGTACACTCGAAGGGTTTCGAACGCCGCATCACCATACATAAAGCCACGGTCTCTCACGGAGACCGACGCTTCTGACTCCGGGACAAGTTCACCGTTTACCAGATACTGTAACTCACTCATGATGACTGTCTTCGAGGTCTGGCGCTGTTCCATCGGTTTCTCCACCAACATACCTTTGAAGGAAATTATCGATGATATTTATTCCTTCATGGGTAAGAATACTCTCGGGATGGAACTGAACACCGACATGTGGACGGGTTTGATGGCGAACCGCCATCACAACGTGTGCCTCATCAGCGGTATGTGCCGTTTCGATAAGCTCATCCGGGATATCAGTCCGTTCGACGGCGAGCGAGTGGTATCTGCCGACCGACAACGCATCAGGGAGTCCACGAAAAATCCCGCGACCATCGTGTGATATCACGGAGGGCTTGCCATGAACGACCGATTCCGCATGACCAACAGGCGCACCGTTGGCCGCACAGAGTGCCTGGTGGCCGAGGCAAACACCGAGTGTTGGGTATTCACGGTGTTCGAACAACGACAGTGAGATACCGGCGTCAGCAGGCGTCCCCGGACCCGGTGAAACGATGATTGCATCTGGGTCCAGTGTATCCACCTCGCGAAGCGTCAGTTCGTCGTTTCGTTTGACGATAACCTCTCCGCCCGAATTATCCGGCGCAACGATGGCTCCAACATACTGCACGAGGTTGTATACAAACGAATCATAGTTGTCGATAACAAGGACACGATTCGAGTCAGTCATTGTGGTTGCTCCACCCGTAAGGTTGCTTGCTCGCCAAGCGCCGTATCAACGGCGTTGATAAGTGCACGACCCTTCGCAAGCGTCTCTGCATACTCGTTATCTGGGAGTGAGTCGTGAACGATACCTGCCCCGACGCGGAGGTGGAACTCCTGTTCGTACCTGACCAGTGTCCTGATGATGATATTGAGCGTGGCACGCTCATCAAAGCCAAAGATGCCAATACTCCCGGTATATGGCCCTCGCCTGGTCGCTTCCAATTCCTCAATTATCTCCATGGTTCGTGGCTTCGGTGCACCGGTAATCGTCCCGCCCGGGAACAGTGCTGCGACGATTTCATCGATTGCGATCTCAGGTCGGACCGTTCCTTCCACAAGCGAGACAAGATGCATTACTTCCGAATACCGGTCAACACGCCGGTATTCGCTCACTTCAACGGAGCCAAACGTGCACACTTTGCCAAGGTCGTTTCGTTCAAGATCAACAAGCATGGCGTGTTCAGCACGCTCTTTTTCGTCTGCAAGGAGTTCGGCTTCCAACTCCTCATCTGCGTGAGGCGTCTCGCCGCGAGGACGTGTTCCTGCAATTGGTTCGGTCGTCAAACGTGTGCCATCACGTTCCAACAGGAGTTCAGGACTCGCGCTTATCAGGTCAACACCAGGGAATTCAAGCAGCGAAGAATACGGTGCTGGATTGACCGTTCGGAGTGCTTCGAACGCATCGACCGGATGGACAACAGCAGGAGCGCGCAACCGCTGTGAAATATTTGCCTGAAAGGTGTCACCATCGCGGATGTACGATTTGACGGCTCGAACCCGCTCAGCAAATGCCTCCGGCCCGCAATCGCTTTCAAACTCCGCTGTGGTTGCGTTCACAGGTGGATGGAGAGGAGTCTCCTCACCGTCGGTAACCGCCGCTGCCAGTGAAAGGACTCGCTCTCGCCCATGCTCGAAAGCCATCCGAACTGCCTCATCCTCTGGGAGGTCAGGGATTTGCGGACAGGATGTCAGATGAAGCGTAACCGGACCCTCACACGGTTCTTGCCAGGAAGCGAGCGTATCATACTGAGCAAGTTGTAATCGTGGAAGGTTGCGGTCATCGACCGTCAACTCAGGGAGCGATTCAAGTTCGCGTGCGATATCGTACGAAAGCCAGCCGATGAGACCACATGGGTAGGGGACCGTACACTCACCGCGAGCGAGCGATTCGCCGTGGAGTGCCTCGGCGAGTGTTGTAAGTGACTGGTCGGTGGCTTCGATAACTGCTGTCGGTTCAACGCCAAAATAGCCCCAGCCAGATTGTCCGCCAGTTGTTTCGAGATACGCCCCCTCTTTAGTACCACGGGCGCGACGATACGCCATGAACGGGTCTGAAACCGTTACGCGTGCCTCAACAGGGACTCTTGTTCCGGGTTCAACCGTCGCCGCAACCTCGGCAAATTGGTCATAATCGGTAACCACCTCCGCGTCCATACACCCTCCAACAGGGCGATAACTAACCGTTTTGCGGTTCAGAATTCGCTTGCTTGGTCAATCCAATCAGTCGCTCGCTTCTCTGAGACCTCGGCAGCATCAGCCACAACAGCAGCCTCAGCCGCAGCAAGGTCAGCAACTGTCTCGATACCGGCACCGGTCAACCGCTCACTGTAGGTCGGGCCAATGCCATTTATTTCGCCAACCGACACAGCCATGTCTGACTGTGCATCGTCAATTGAATCTGCTGTCTCAGCAGCATCAGTTTCAGCCACTGCTGTCTCAGTTTCAGGTTCTTCTTCCGCTATTTCCTCTTCCGTTACTTCCTCTTCCGTTGTTTCAGTGTCGGCCTCAGTTTCAACTGCTTCCGTCTCTACCGCTTCAGAGACTTCGTCTACATCCGCTTCGTCCGCTGATTCAATTGTGTCAGCGGTGGCTTCCGACTCACTCACTTTCGGTTCTGATTCTACCATGCCAGATTCTCGCTCGATTGTGACGTCTGTCCCGTCCTCCGGTGGTTCAGACGCCGCCGGTTCATCGGTATCTGAGATGCCAAAGATACTCTTGACGACCTCGATGATGAAATTTGCTGTCATATAATCATGTTATACAGGCGATTACTTAACTCTCGCGAATGTGCACATTAGTTGAAGAAATATTACCGGAGTTTTTTGCTGGCACATGCGGCCTATGTCATCGAAAGCCACCAAATTACAACAAGTGGCTTTCCCATCCGCTTGGCGTCTCGTCTTAGTAAGAGTCGTTTATCAAAAGAGTGCGTGGTAATTATCGAGAGAATCGATAAATGACTAGTTTTTGATGTATTGACTTATCGAGCCTCTCCCTTTACCTGTCGGATGCTTCCCAAAGTGGGTAGAGCTCATCAGTAATTGGGTCATGGAGTGGCTCTCCATCAAGGACAAGAGCAGGTTCACCAGTCAAAACATCTCCGATGACAGCAGCAGGGATATCGTGTGCATCCAACTCGGTACGCACAGCATCGACGGCAGACTCTGGGACGCTCGCAAGGACTGCGCCGGAGCCAAAGATACGGAGTGGGTCAACGCCAGCAGCCTTACAGAGGCGTTGTGTTTCGGGCCGGACTAGAATGCGCTCTCGGTCGACGACAAGTCTGACACCTGACGCCCGTGCGAGTTCCTGCAGTCCGGCAGCGACACCACCCTCAGTTGGGTCGTGCATCGCGTTGGCGTGTTGACGGAGGATGCGAGCATCCGGCACCACGCTAATTTCTTCAAGGAAGGTTTCCGCGCTGTCACACACCGCTTGGTCAACACCAAGTTCCTCGCCAAAATCTGCAGCAAGAATCGCCGTGCCCTCGATAGCTGCGCCTTTGGTCAGAATAAGTTTGTCGCCAGGGTTTGCACCACCGGTGGGGAGGAACTCACCAGTACCAAAGGCCGTCAAGCAAACGAGTGGCCGCTCAAGTGCGTCTACGTACTCCGTGTGCCCGCCAACCACAGCAACCCCGAGCTCAGTCGCTGCCCTGTCGATATCGTCGATAACCGGCTCAAGGGACGCTTTGTCAGGAAGCATCACAACAGCTGTGAGCCAGCGCGGGTCAACACCCGAGACAGCAACATCGTTACACGCAATATACACTCCAAGTCGGCCAACATGACTGGCTGCAAGCGAGATTGGGTCAGAGCTGACGACCAGTGTCTCATCCCCAAAGCTAATTGCAGCGGCATCTTCGCCATCTGCCGGCCCCTGAATCACCGCCTCATCGACTGCACCAATCCTGCTAAAGACCGTCTCAAGAAGCGTCTCTGGTGAGAGTTTTCCGGGCATATCCAACTGTCTGCGTTGCTTGCTTGTAAGTCCCGAGGAAAGCATGAATGTACGTAGTGAGTGTTGACAACGAGTGGAGTATCAGGATAATCGCCCATTGTACCACCGGGATTTGACTGTTGAGACGAATCGAAACCGCTAACACCTATCCTCGGATACGAATTGATGAGCCGAGGTAGCCTAGCCCGGCCAAGGCGCCTGCCTCGAGAGCAGGTGTCCGAGAGGACTCGTGAGTTCAAATCTCACCCTCGGCGTTTTCCACGAGCACTTTCGCGAGTGGAAACGACAGCGAGATTTGAACGAGAGAAGGCGCGCGCAGTGTAGCGAGCACGTCTTCCCGTTGTTCAAATCTCACCCTCGGCGTTTTCCACGAGCAACCTCGCGAGCCAAAGGCTCGCCACAGCTACGACTCCAGAAAGCGCTCTACCTCCGACAGGAGCTGCTCACGGTCATCAATAAGTGGCGAGTGGCCACAGTCCGTCAGTTCGACAAACGTAGCTGTGTCACCCAGGTCTGCAAGGGTTTCTTCGACCATCTCCGCAGTGATAACGAGGTCATCCTCGCCGCGAAGGACCAGCGTCTCGGCTTTGATATCCTCGACCAATCCTGAACCCTCAGTGACGCCGTTGTGTTCGGTGCTGATGTTGAAATGGACGAGTGCGTAATCGACATCCACGAGGTTTCGTTGTGTGAACATATCCTCAAGATACTCATCATAGTGGTCGGGGTCTGGCTGATTGGTAACGTAAATTAACTGGTTCCAGATTCCTTTCATTATCTCTTTGTTTTCCGTATCATAGGCTTGGAGGACGGGTGCAACCTGTACTGGGTCCTGTGCAATCTCTTCCCGGTCGGTGAGGAGTTCGTCTGTCGGCAGTCCATTCTCATCTTTTCTGTACATCGGGTAGCCGCGAGTGCTCGCCGGAGCCAACAATACGAGTTTATCGACGCATTCGGGATGAGTGCCAGCGTAAGTCATCGCGACACCACCACCGGTCGACCAGCCCCATAGATGGAACGACTCCAATCCAAGTTCCTCAACAAACAGCGACACATCCGCAGCGAAGTCAGCCAACGAGTCAATCGGTTCGTGATAGCTTGAGTTTCCAAAGCCGCGCATATCCATCGCATAGAGTTTGTATTTGTCGTCCATCGCATCGAAGATGACATCCCAATGTTTTGAAGAGGTCATATTCCCATGCAGCAACACTACTGGAATCGTCCCGCCATCGCGTTCCCGATACCCAATCGTTTCGCCGTTTTCCAGCTGGACAGTGTTCAATGTGACCGACATACGAGAACGATTGCAGCGAGGCTTATAGAAAGGGATGGTTGGATAACAAAGGAAGTAGCGACCATGGCAAAAGCGGACCAGTCAAATGGATTCGGCCCTGAGCGATACTGATGTCAAAGCAACGAACCGCCGCCACGCAGGCGGAGGCTGTCGTTGATGCGCTGGGACTCATATACCACAACGAACTCAACCCGGACGAGTTTATGCTCTTTCCCGATGACAACGGTGCAGTGCTCGAAGCCGACCGAGAACTGTCAGACTGGCAGGAGACGTTTGGCGGCCGAGACGGGTTTGAGTGTCTGGTCAGAACGATACTCAGTCAAAATACGAGTGATAGCATCAGTAAGCCTGCCCACGAATCACTGCTGGAACGCTACGACAGTGACGACGAAGACCATGACCTCGCAGCGTCGCTAGCGCAGGCAACGCAAAGTGAGTTAGCGGAGACCATCCGTTCGGCCGGCCTCTACAATCAGAAATCCAAACAGATAATCGGAGCAGCGGAATGGGTGCTCGCCGAGTTCGATTCGGCTCATGCCTTCAACGAGTTTGTCGTCACAGAGGACCCAGACACTGTCCGAGAGACGTTGCTCGAAATTACCGGCGTCGGCCCAAAGACAGCGGATTGCGTCTTGTTGTTTGCCGGTGGGCGCGATGGTGTCTTTCCCGTTGATACGCATGTGCATCGGATTGCACGGCGAATGGGGCTTGCACCACCGGATGCAGACCACGAAACCGTTCGCGAACAGCTTGAGGCAACCGTTCCAGCAGACAACTGTGGGTTTGGTCACACGGCCATGATTCAGTTCGGCCGAGAGTACTGTCGTGCACAGAATCCAGCGTGTTTGGATGACCCCGAAGCCTGTCCGCTTGTGGAGATTTGTAATCAGGTGGGGATTGAACAGGCGAAATCCGAGGCTGTTGATCCTGCGAAAACCATCTAATAAGCACCGAATGCAGCAGAATTGTTACTCGTCGACACCAAGGTAAGCAGCAAGCGTTGTCAGGTCCTCGGTCGAATTGCCAAACGCGGCAATCGCATTGTCCGTGGTCGTATTGTCGAACTGGAGCGAGCGATACTGGTCAGGTCCCATCGGAAATTTGGGGATCGCTCCCGCAATAGTTAACCCAATACCTGCAAGGGCCATCGGAACGGGAATAATACGAACAGACTGTCCACGCGCCTTTCGTACAAGTTTTGCAACCTCGGCGAGCGTTAACACTTCTGGACCGCCGATTTCGTAGATTTCTCCGACGTGTTCGTCATCTTCCAGCGAATCAGCGAGTATCTCCACAAAGTCTTCCACAAAGAGCGGTTGGAATCGCGTCGAGCCACCGCCAGGAAGTGGCGCAAGCACAGGTGGTGTGAGCGTTCGAGTGAAGTTGACAAACTCGCAGCCATCGCCAAAAATGACTGATGGACGGAAAATCGTCCAATCAAGCGAAGAGTCGGTAACAGCTTCATCTGCCTGTCCCTTTGCGCGGATGTAATGGGTATCTCCGTGAGGGTCTGCACCGAGTGCGCTTAGCTGGATGAAGCGGTCCACGCTGTATTCCTCGGCTGCTTCAAGACAGTTGACAGTCCCTTTCCGATGGACTTTATCATGCATTTCATTGCCGCCGGACGGGCGAAAAAGTGGTGAAAGCGCAACCAGATTGATAACAGCATCTTTGCCTTCGAACGAATTGACAATCGAATCATACGCTGAAACATCACCCATCGCCATCTCGATACCATCAGGCACATCCTCACCGGCCGGGTTCCGAGCCAATGCGGTCACGTCGTGTCCTCGTTCGACAAGTTCCACACAGAGGTTGCGGCCGATAAACCCGGTACCACCCGTGACGAGAATATTCATATTATAGGATAGGACAGGAGCCGCTTAAATCTGTCCAGCATCAGTGACATAGGCCTAATCCATGAGATTATCCGATTCGGCCTCCTATTGTGTTTGATGAGTTTACGCGGAGTCATCATCGACCTTGATGGAACAGTATATCATGGCGGAACCGTACTGGAAGGTGTACCACAAACGATAAGCGACCTCAGAGCGGCGGGCTTGGAGTTATTTTTCTTTTCAAACAACCCCATTCGAGATGGCGAGGAGTACGTCACATATCTCACAGAGCAAGGGCTCAACGTACAGCCAAACGAGGCTGGCTCCGCTGGTGACGTCACGGTGCGCTATCTCCAAGAACACCACAACGGAGACACTATCTATTTTATCGGAAGTGAGGGCCTTAAAAACCAACTCAAACGTGCGGGGTTACAACTCACGGACTCCAGAGTAGACAGTGATGTGGCCCTTGTTTCGTGGACGCCCGAGTTCGGGTATGAGGATATGGACAACGCTCTTTCCGTCATCGATGAGCAAACGACGTTTTTAGGGACGGACCCAGACCGGACGTTCCCTGACGAGAATGGTGAGGTAACGCCAGGCTCAGGGGCAATCATCGATGCGGTCGCTGTCACTGTTGGCCGTGAGCCGGATGCTATTCTCGGTAAACCGTCTCCTTGGGCACAGGAGTTCGCCCTTGACCGACTTGGTATCCCACCAGAGGAATGTCTCGTTGTTGGGGACCGTCTCGATACAGATTTGCTACTTGGTGAACAAGCGGGCATGACAACGGCATTGGTGTTGACTGGCGTCACTGACCGGAGTGACATCGATTCCGGGCCAGTAACCCCGGACTATGTGTTGGAAGACCTCACAGCAATCGAGCGGGTCCTCGCAGACGAACACAGGTAGCCAGCGTCCGTTCTTTGGCGAAATATTCCATTCAGTGGCAACTTCTGTCGAGACCGGGCCAAATTAATAGCCGAGATGTGAACTTCCAACACCGGCAAAGTTTACCCCAGCCCAATCTTTTTCACAGGTGGTGGTTGTAGAGAGTGATATGGTCGACAAAGAAGACCTAAGACAGCAGTTTACAGAAGCATTCGAAGGAGCAGACTACCCAGTCAACAGCCCAATGGACCTCGTTCCGGCACTTCCAGACGGGCCAGCGACATCCTTCGAGTCGGGGGACTTCTCGATGACTGCAATGGAACTGAACTCGGAAATCTCGGGTGGGGACAGCGAATTCCCATACGAAAGCGTTGAGGAGCTTGTCGGTGACCTGATGGACAGTCTCGAAGACAGCGGTCACTTCTAAAGGTCCAAACCCGTTTTTTATGGTAGGTAACGCACCAGGAGCACCGGCTAACTACTTACTCTCAGTACATATCAAATGTTTAGTCACTCCGCTCTGATAGCACGTACATGGCTGATAAACAAGAACTGCGCGAGCAATTCGAGACTGCCTTCGAAGATGCAGCATATCCAGTGACGTCGCCGATGGACCTCATACCGGCGTTACCAGATGGCCCAGCAACGACATTTGCGTCAGGGGACTTCTCGATGACCGCACTGGAACTGAACACGGAGCTTTCGGGAGGTGTAAACTTCCCGTTCCAGGATGTGGATGAGCTCGTAGATACGATGATAGAGCAACTCGAAGAAGAAGACCTCATTTAACCTGGTGGCGTCGTCGACTCGGAGAGTAAAGCACTTGTATACCACCGGACAATCCATGAATGAAGCCCTGTGGTGTAGCGGCCAATCATAGCGGCCTTTGGAGCCGCTGACGCTGGTTCGAATCCAGCCAGGGCTACTTCTGCGAACGAATGTGAGTATGAATAGCCACTGGATTCGAATCAGGGAACGGAACCCAGTGAAGTGACTGCGGTTCGGTATCCAGCCAGGGCTACTTCTGCGAA
>PUNZ01000194.1 GCA_003551945.1 Halovenus sp.
CCATCCCGCTAGTTCGTTTATTACTGGTTGTTAACCAAATCTAAACGATAATGAACATTGTTCAGATTTGCCAAATATTAACATGATTGCTCTCGGTAGTTCAGAGCATGAGTGAATTGGTTGTGTTCGATATCACGGATGGGGTTGCAACGCTTCGACTCAATCGACCGAATAACCGGAACGCATTGACTGCCGAGATGTCCGGGGCAATCGTCGATGCCATCGACGAGGCCGAGGCGGCTGACGGGGTCCGGTGTCTGGTTATTACGGGAACGGATGGGACGTTCTGTGCGGGTGGTGATATCAATTCGATGGCGGAGTTGATGAGCGGTGCCGCAGAATTGCACGAAGCGGTCGAGAAAATCCAGCGTGAAACCAATCGGGCAATCCGCCGGCTCGCTGAGTTCGACCGCCCAACTGTTGCAAAAGTCGACGGTGACGCGTACGGTGCTGGCGGGAACCTCGCCATTGCGCCCGATATCACGCTGGCATCACCCGACGCACGCATTAGCTTCGGCTTCCGGCAGGTTGGACTCGCGATCGACACTGGAACCTCCTATCTTCTGCCGCGAGAGGTCGGTGTGAGCAAGGCTAAGGAACTCGTCTACACTGGGGAACTCCTCGACGCAGCGGCGGCGGAGGAACTTGGCCTGTTCAATCACGTCTTCGAGGACTTTGAGGCCGAAGCTGACGAGTTCATCCAACAGATTGCGACCGGTCCGACCGTTGCGCTTCGAACCTCGAAACACCTCATCGAGCAGGGCTGGAACACTTCGCTCAAGGAGGCACAGGATAACGAAGCCTTCGCGCAGGGGCCGGTGTTCAACACCGACGACCACAAAGAAGGCGCAACGGCGTTCATGGAGGGAAGAAAGCCGGAATTTGAAGGCCGATAGCCCGTTTTGACCGCCATTCAGCGTCACCCTCGCTCAGAGCGTGTCGCCTATCGCATCGAGTGCATCAGGGTTTTCGATGCTTGAGAGGTCCCCGAGTTCATCACCCTCGTAGACGGATTGAATCAGTCGCCGGACGATTTTCCCGCTTTGTGTCTTTGGGAACTCATCAACGACGATAATCTCCCGTGGCTGGAAGGGCTTGCCGAGTTCCTCCCCAACGTAGCCGCCGAGTTCGTCCAACAAGTCGCTAGATTCCTCGACACCGGATTCCAAAATCACGAACGTAACGACAGCGGTCCCTTTGGTCTCGTCATCCGCACCAATCGCTGCTGCGGCGTTGACTGCGTCGTGGTCGATAAGGGCTTCCTCCACCTCTGCCGGCCCGACTTTTCTTCCTGCGACATTCAGGACGTCATCTGACCGGCCCAGCAGGAACCAGAACCCATCTTCGTCCTTTCGTGCCCAGTCACCGTGGTTCCACATATCATCAAATCGACTCCAGTAGGCCTCAAGATAGCGCTCATCACCGCTCCAGAGCGACCGTGTCATCGACGGCGCGGACGAACGTGCAACCAGATAGCCTCGTTTGTTACTGTCAACGACAGACTCACCTCGCGCGTTGACGATGTCCACATCCATCCCGATCGCAGGGCCACCGAGCGTACACGGCTTGAGCGAATGAAGCGGGAGTGGTTGGAGGAAACAGCCGAATATCTCGGTTCCGCCGGAGATGTTCATAATCGGTGTCTCACCGTTCCCAACCTGGTCATAAAACCAATTCCATGAATCCTCATCCCAGGGCTCTCCGGTTGAGCCGAGCAGTCGCAACGTTGAGAGGTCGTGTTTTTCGACCCATTCGTCTCCGTGCTTTTGTAACGCTCGAACAGCGGTCGGGGACACCCCGAAGACGCTGATTCCGTGGTCATCGATAAGTTGCCATAACCGGTCCGGCTCAGGATAATCTGGCGCACCCTCGTATATCATTACGGTTCCGCCGAACGTGTGATTCCCAATCAGCATCCACGGCCCCATCATCCAGCCAATATCGGACAGCCAGAAAAAGCGGTCAGATGGCTGGTGGTCGAATGAGAAATAAATCTCCTTTGCACACTGGACGAGGGCACCGGCATGCGTTTGGTTGATTCCTTTTGGCGTTCCGGTCGTCCCGGACGAATAGAGCAACATCGATTGTGCTGTCGACGGCAGCGATTTCGTCTCAAACGTGTCTGCTTGTGTTGTGACCGCGTCGTCCCACCACTCGTCTCGTGATTCGTGCCATGGGACATCCCCGCCGAGTCGCTCATAGACGATGACGTGTTCAACCGAATCCGTCTGTGCAATTGCTTCATCCGCCGCAGGTTTCAATTCTACTTCCGAGCCTCGTCGGTAAAATCCATCGCCGGTAAACAAGACAGAACAGCCAGCATCTGCGATTCGTGTGGCCGTTGCATCGACCCCAAAGCCGGAGAAGATTGGGACGGCTATTGCTCCAACTTTGAAACAGCCATAGAGGATTGCTGCAATTTCCGGAACCATTGGCATATACAGCCCAACGGTATCTCCCATCCCAATACCGCGTTCTTCGAGTGCATTTGCAACCTGGTTCGACTGCCGATAGAGGTCATGATAGGTGAGCGTTCGGGTTTCCCCGTTCTCACCTTCCCAGAGACAGGCCGCGTTGTTTCTGGTTTCTGCCGTTGGTGCTGCATGTCGGTCGACGACGTTGTGGGCAATGTTCAGTTCACCGCCGACGTACCAGTCGGTGAACTGTGGGCCATCACTCGCATCCCGGACGGTGTCATAGGGCTCGTAAAACTCGATACCAAGGTAGTTGACGACGGTATCCCAGAACCAATCAAGTCCGGATTCTTCGATACCGGCAACGGACTCAACTGAGCGAGTATGCAATTCTTCGAACGTCTCGATGCCATATGTCTCCATAAACTGCGAGATATTGCTCTTTTCTCGTCGTTCTTCCGATGGGTTGTATCGAATCTCTGTTGAGGTAGTCATCGTCTTATCACAATAACTGACTTCTGCAAAAAAGGGAGGGTTAATATATTGTCATTGGTTTTTATACTTACATTGTCCGTTGGTGTCTGTATGTATCACTGGCTGCTACCGGTCGACGCTAACGAAGAGCGAGCGATGACACAGGCAGAATATCTTACAGGGTTGCCTCACCCAACCGATGAGTGTGTGGTCACTGTGTTATATGTCTTCGACAAACAGTCCGCTGACGCTGGGGAACACGTCCCAGCCACTGCAACTCGTGTTGGGTCTGTGAAACGTGTCTCTGAGCATCTCGAAGAACATGGTCTCGACACAACGGTTATCGATGATAGCGTCGAAACGGTTGATGCAATTCTTCGGTATGCCACTGAAAACGATGCCGATGAAATCGTTCTCGGCGGGCGAAAACGCTCTCCAGCTGGCAAGGCGTTGTTTGGCAGTGTAACGCAGTCCGTTATTTTGAACACTGACCTCCCAGTAACGGTGACTGGCCGTTCATCCGAGTAACTGTATTCGGTTCGTTCACTCGTACGTTAACGTCATTCCACCGTCGAAAAGGAGGTCGCCTCCGACAAGTTGGTTTCCGAGCTTCGAGAAGCCAATCAGGAACAAATTTGCCACCTCAACTGGTTTCATCATCTCGGAGACCCGTGACTGTCCGAGCATGACGTCTTCGATCACCTCTTCGACCGTAATTCCACGTTGCTCTGCGGTATCCTCGAGCTGATTTGTGACGAGCGGCGTTTGCACATAGCCCGTACTGACGGAAAATGAGCGAATCTCTCCATCTCCCTCCGCTGCTATCGATTGCGTCAGCCCTCGCAGTCCAAATTTAGACACATTATACGCAACCTTATCACTTGTAACGTAATGGCCATGTATCGAACACATGTTCCCAACACAGCCCTTCCCGTCCGCTGTTTCTTTGAAGTGCGGGATGCAAAGCTTTGAGAGATAGAGCGGCGCGCGAAGCATCACCTGGTGAATCATATCGTACGTTTCCATCGGGAACTCTTCGATACTATCGATATGTTGGACTCCTGCAACGTTTGCAAGGTATTTTATGTCGCCAACAGTGGCCGCTTCGGAGACGATATTCTCGATGTCTGTATCTTCCGTTAAATCGCCTACTACCGGTTTGATGGTCCCGGAGACATCGAGCTCCGCGCCTCGGTCAACCGTTCCCTCAAGGCGCGTCTCGTCCCGGTCAGTCGCAACAACGGTCAACCCATTGGCTGCGGCGACCAGTGACACAGCTCGTCCGATGCCGGAGGCTGCCCCCGTTACGATACAGACGTTATCTGAAGCAAATGATTCATCATCGACGGTGTGTATTCCGTCCCAGGTTACTTCCGGTGGTGAAATGTCTGCCATCGGTACGATGATACTTTCCGAATCGTGGTTAACTCCGGTGTTAATATATGAACGCACAACGGAAACAGCAAGTCTGATGTGGAAAAGTACGCTCCGTTATCTGCTCAGGTACTGTGCTTTCATATGAATTGTCGGATATGGTTGCTTTCAATTACGAACTGCTGTGGCTCGCTTCCAGCCTCTCTTCAGTTTCCACCACCCTGCATAAGCTCTTGAATATCCGGGTCTTTCGTCAGCTCTTTTGGGTCCCCGTTGTCAACGATTGAGCCGCGTTCAATCACGTACATCTCCTCGACGATATCAGGGACGTGGCTGGTATTTGACTCCGCGATGAGGACCGAAATTCCCCTATCAATAATCTCTTGAATATACCCTTTCAGCTCTTCAACAACAATTGGGGCAAGTCCTTCGAGCGGTTCATCGAGGATAAGCAGGTCAGGGTCAAGTGCCATTGCACGACCAATCGCACACATTTTCCCCTGCCCGCCACTCAGGTTCTGCACCTCCGTGTCTCGTCGATGCGAGAGTTCATCGAAGAGGTCGAGAATACTCTCGACCATCGCATCTTCATCTTCAACGCCGCGTGCCTTCCCGGACGTCCAGATAGGAAGCCGAAGATTCTCCTCCACGGTCATTCCAGTAAAGAGGTCGCGCCCTTCGGGTTGGTATCCGATTCCGCGGACTGGGATGAGTTCCGGTCGTAACTCGGTGAGCTCTTCACCTTTGAATTTCACAGACCCCTCTGCAAGTGGGGTCAACCCCATAATTCCTCTGAAGGTTGATGTCTTTCCAGCTCCGTTTCTTCCTACCAGGGCAACTGCTTCTCCTTCATCGACCGAGAGGTCGACACCATGAGTGACAGTAAACCCTTCGACGGTCGCTTTGTTGTTTGTCACCGCAAGGAGGGGGTCACTCATCCGGGGTCACCCCCAAAAGCGTCCGCCGCAGCTCATCATCTGTATCGAGCAGTGAGGGGTCTCCCTCTCGGAAGACCTCACCTCTCACCAGTGCAACCATTCTGTCTGCGTATTCTCTGACAATATCCATATCGTGTTCAATTGTGACTGTCGTCACGTTTTGGCTCTTGCTCGCCTCAACGACTGTTTCGATAACGTACTCTTTTTCGCGTGCACCAACCCCGGATGTTGGCTCATCAAGTAACAGATAACGGGGATCTAACGCAAACGACATGGCCACGTCAAGCAACTTGCGGTCACCATGTGGCAACGTCTCGGCAACGTCCCCAGCCACATCTTCAAGCCGGAACTGTTCAATCAGTTCATCGACATCGTTTTCGACTTCCTCGTGTTCGTCGCTGAGGCTCCAGAAACTTCGGGTCAGCCCATGATTGGACAGCGACGCGGTTCGGATGTTCTCACGGACGGTCATCTCCTCAAAGACGTGAACCACCTGGAAACTCCGAACGAGTCCTGTTTTCACCCGTTGTTCCGGGTCCATGTCGGTAATATCTCGCTCCGTCGTTCCATTCTCACTCTTTTCGTGAATGATGACTGACCCCTCATCGGGTTCGAGGAGACCAGTGAGCAGGTTGATAAGCGTGGTTTTACCAGCGCCGTTTGGGCCAACGATAAAGGTCATCTCACCGTCTTCTTTCCCGAACGTGAGCGATACATCGTCTGTCGCTCGCAAGTCACCGAACTCTTTGATTAATTCTCTCGCTTCTAACATCTCATTTCACCCCGAACAGAATGATTTTAATTGTCGTAATTGCGTTCCGAACCGCGTTTATGAGCATCTTCTGAAGGGTTCCAACGTCCGCTCCAAGCTGTGCTGGATTCTTTACTCGCGTCATGAGTCCATTCTTGATGTCTTCAGATGAGCCCCAGATTCCCTTTGGAAGGACAAACACAACGAGCAGCAATAGGATGCCAATTATTAACTCGAAATGCTCTGTCAGGAACCGGACGTTATCGAGCAGGAATGTCAGCACGATACCGCCGATAATTGGCCCGATAATCGTCTGGAATCCACCGAGGATTGCCATGAAGAGAATCTCACCAGAGACAAACACGTAGAGCGTTCCCTCAGGGCCAATACTCAACTGGCGAAGGCCGTACAACCCACCGGCGATACCGCCGTAGAAGCCTGAGATGGTAAACGCGCCCCAGACGTACCGTTCGACGGGAATGCCGATAAATCGCGCCCGTGTGCGGTTCTGCCCTATGGCCTCAAGCGCACTTCCGAACGGCGATTTCATAATCCGGTACATTACAATCATCGAGGCAATCAAGAGCAAGATTGTGAAATAATATAGCACTAACCGGTACTCGCCCTGCTGTTGAAGGGTAAACTCAATCCCAAACAACGATGGTGGATCTCCCGACGCTTCACCGCCAGAGCGCAGTCGCAGTCCTTCGTCTTGCCCGAGTGTTGGGCTTCCAATCGCGATTGCGTACAACAACTGACCGAACGCCAGCGTGAGCAGCGCAAAGTAGATGGCGACGTAATCTGCGACGAACCACCCGATAGCGAATGCCATCGCGGTTGAGAAAAACACCGCTGCAAAGAGGATGAGCAGTCCGCTGTCCACACCTACGAAATTAACGAGCATTGCTCCGCCATAGGCACCGCCGCCGAAGAAGGCGGCGTGACCGAACGAAACCAACTCCGTTTTGTTCAACAGCAGTGCAAGCCCGAGTGCAGCCATTCCCCAGAGGATACCGTTGTGGAAGGTATCGAGCTGGAGGTTATCGAAGAACCCCTCTATTTCGGGAACGAGGAGGACTACAACCAACCCAACTAGCGCGAGGGCTAGCTGTGGCTTTGTCAGATGCAACCCTTTCATCAACCGAATTGTTTCTTTCTCTTCAGATTGGTCTTCGTTGCTCATTCGATTTCACCCCAGGCGCCATACAGACCTTCCGGTCTGACGAGTAACACAAGAATCATTAGTGCAAACGGTGCGGCGATTTCTGCGGGTGGATACTCGGCAATTGCCCAGGACCAGACAACGCCAACGAGAATCGCACCAACGAACGAACCGCGAATACTGCCCAGTCCACCGATAACGATGACGACGAACGAAAGGACAAGCGCAGTCCCACCCATCTCAGCGGTTGCCGGAATGGCTGAGACGCTGTACAACGCACCAGAAAAGCCAGCGAAGAATCCACCCAGCGCGAACACGAGCGTGAACACGCGGTCTGAACTCACACCGATGGCGGTAGCTGCTTCGCGGTCGATAGCTGTTGCCCGGATAATTCGTCCCGTTTTTGTCCGGTCGAAAAACCAGAGCAAAAACAGGAATGTCCCAATGCCGATGAAAATCGTGAAGATTCTGACGCTTGAGTACTGGAAGCCAAAGAGCTCTTCCATGGGGATAACGTCAAGCGCGGCATGGATTTGTTGGCCATCGACTGCCGCGGGTCGAACGGGCTGGGAGCCCCAAATAATCCGGATTGTATCGACCAAAATCAACAGGAGTGCATATGTCAGCAACAGTTGATACATCTCAGCACGGTCGTAAATCGGCCGGATGACCGTTGCCTCGATAGCCCCAGCAATCGGAATTAAAATCGCAGCGCTGAGTAAGACCGCTATCACGATGGCTGCGGCGAATATCGCCGTCGACAGTGGATCTGTTGGTGCGGCGATGCGAACCACGAAGAAGGTGGCAATGCTCGTCAGGAGGAACGCACCGATTCCGTAGAACTCTCCGTGTGCCAGATTCAAGACCCCGAGCACGCCGAAGATGATGGTCAACCCTGAAGCGATCATGAAGAGGATTGACCCTCTAAAAATCCCATTAAGGGTGTGCACCGCTGCGTCACCGAGGTCAATAAACAGGGGTAGCTCAATCACGATTCCTCACCTCGATTTCGTTGAAAGAATAACGGTTCATAATCCAGTCTGTTTCCCTCTGTTTAACTCCAGGATTCAATCCACTCAACGGAGATCTCGCCCGGTGGTGGCGAAACCTCTCGTGGGTCACGGATAGTCATCTCTTCGATAACTGGAATATCCATCTCATCGTTCCACGTCAGCCGTCCGAAATGCGCATTTGAATAGCACTGGTGGTCCTCTGCCATCACGTGGTAGCCTGCGGGAGTGTAGAAGCCGTGACCTTCCAGTGCCGCAGCGATTTGTTCTTGCTCAGGCCAGCCACCGAGCATATCAACGAGGCCCTCGACTGCGGTTGCCCAGCAGGTCACCGCCCCATAGCCACTCATGTAGTGCGCTGTTGGAATCGTATCTTCGGCTTCCTGTGCCGCGTCGAACAGTTCCCGGCCCGGGCTCCATCGGTCTGAGTCTGGGAAGTCCCAGTAGAAGTTCCGCGAGCCTGACCAGATGTTGCCTTCGATATCTCCGCTGGAGAAGTCGTTTGCCGAGCCGTACAACACAGGTCCAACGATAATATCGGTCGCATCCATCATTCCCTGGTCCTGTCCTTGGCTCAACAGCAACGTTGCGTCGCCGCCCCAACAGCTGGTGAACAACACGTCAGGCTCTTCGCTCACAACTGAGGTGACGTGTGTTGACATATCGTCCGTTGCGAGTTCCGGGAAGCCGCTATATACCTCCTCTGCGTCGGTGAGTTGTTCGATCGTTGCGTTGAATATCTCACGCTCATCCTGTCCGAATGCGTAGTCAGGGTTGATGTTCGCGTAGGTGTCTATCTCATCGGCACCGAGCTGTTCGATAGCCGTCAAGGCTGCTGATGCGGCTTCCATCACATCGTGGTTCTGGAACCGGAACGCGTAGGTGGGGTCGTCCAGCTCCTCTTCGAACATCCGTGTCACCGTTCCGTCCGTCGCGATGTTGACGACGCCCTGTGCCTCAACCTCCCCCACAAGGTCAAGATGGCCACCGCTTGAAATTGGGCCGAACGTGACTTCTTTTCCGTCGTCAACGAACCGGCTGTAATTTTCGATCCACGAATCTCCCTCTTCAACGACATCCAGTTCTATTTCCCGACCGGCAACGCCGCCGGCATCGTTGATGCGTCGAACTGCTTCCTCTGCACCAAACTGCGCCTGAAGTCCCAGCACCGATGCGGGACCCTCCGTGAAGGTCTGCAGACCTGCTTCGACCGGCTCATCAGGCACGTCCGCGACGTCCACCACCTCTTCGTCGTCGCCGAGGAGCACGTCGGAACAGCCGGCAAGCGCAATTGCTAACGCTGTCCCGCCAGCAGCTTTCAACATCCCCCGCCTACCGATATTACCTATCCCGTTACTGTCCGCACGACCTTCCTCTGTTTGCGTATCAGGTTTATCCATAGTTGGTCACCTTTCAGTAGTTCCACTCTGAATGATGCAATGTAATTTCTAATCAGTGGGGGTTTACATGTTAACTTGTCACTCTCCTTGCGCTGAATCTGAAGCATTCCGTTCAAGAGAAGCGAACTCAGGATTTTGATTCTCCCGTTTTCCAGTCGATGGTTTGCTATACAACCGGTGAGAGTTGCTGGCAGTCCACTACATATTGAATAAGTAACAGGCTACTCAGCCCGCGCAAACAGTTCGGTCGCGTGCTTGCTCCCTTCGGCCATCACGTCGTCCGCTGACAGCGTCGTTAGCTCGCGGTCTTCCATGAGCACCTGTCCATCACAGACGGTATGGCGAACGTCGCTGCCGCGGGCGGCATACACGAGGTGGCTGACGAGGTCGTGTTGTGGCGTCAAATGCAGCGAATCAAGGTCGAGCACCGCGAGGTCGGCGTTTGCGCCTTCCTCGATACGGCCGCTATCGAATCCGAGCGTCTCAGCGCCGGCCTTTGTCGCCATCTCAAGTACAGCATCGGCGGGAACTGCACTGGCATCGTTTTCGGCGAGTTTGCCAATCATCGCGGCATCGCGCATCTCGTCAAACATATCGAGGTCGTTGTTCGAGCCAGCGCCATCGGTTCCCAGCGCAACCGTGACGCCGGCATCGTGGAGTTTCTGAATCGGAGCCATCCCACTTGCGAGTTTCATGTTCGACGCGGGACAGTGAACGACCGACGTTCCACGTTCAGCCAGTAGTTCGCGCTCTGTTTCGTCGACGTGGACGCCGTGTGCGAGGAAGGTTTCCTCGGTAAGTATTCCGAGGTCATCAGCGTATTCGAGCGGTCGTTTTCCGTACTCATCGACGAGTGGTTCGACTTCCTGTGTGGTTTCGTTCGCGTGGATGTGGACGGGAATCCCAGCGTCGTGTGCCTCAGGGATATACTCCTCGTAGAACTGTCGGTCAACGGTGGTCAGGCTGTGTGGGGTAAAGAGGGTCTTCACACGACCGTTTGCGGTGTCGTTGTGCTCTTTGGCAAACTCCAGTCCTGCCTCGAAATCCTCGTGAGCGGCTTCCTCGTCTTTTCCGACGGTAATGCACCCGTGACCGAGGCGAGCACGGATACACGCCTCCTCAACGACAGCGGCGACTTCGGGCATGAAGAAATACATATCGGCGATAGCGGTCGTCCCCGACCGAATCATCTCAGCGATTCCGAGCCGTGCGCCTGCACGAACGTCTTCACCGGTCAGCTCGGCTTCGACTGGCCAGATATCCTCTTGCAGCCAGGCGTCGAGCGGCTTGTCATCGGCAGCGCCGCGAAAGAGCGTCATCGCTACGTGCGTGTGTGCGTTGACGAGCCCAGGGATGACAAGGCCACCTGCTGCGTCGAGGTGGTCGTCGGCGGTACCAGCCAACTCCCCATTTGAGCCAACTTCTTCGATTGTTCCGGCATCCGTGTTGATGAGAATATCTGCTTCCGCAACGGAATGGTCAGGGAACAGTACCTGCCCACCGGTCACTGCCAGTGTGTTCATGCATGCTTTGACGGAGGCATTCATGTTAAGCGCTGTTTTCTCCCCTCGACAGTTCACCCCGATGAACCGCAGCTTTTAGTTTCCCGCTCCTAAGCTAGGAGTAATGAGCAGTACGCGCAAACCTGAGTGGCTGAAGATGCGGCCACCGTCGGGTGAGCGGTTTACGGAAATCAAGCAAACGCTGCGTGACCGAAACCTCCACACGGTCTGTGAGGAGGCATCCTGTCCGAATATGGGGGAGTGCTGGAGCGGCCGTGACGGCCCGGGGACGGCGACGTTCATGCTGATGGGCGAGCGGTGTTCGCGGGGTTGTAACTTCTGTGATGTTGAAACCGGCGGGATGGAGCCGCTTGACGAGGACGAACCGGAAAACGTCGCAAGCGCAGTTGCAGAAATTGGCTTGGATTATGTCGTCTTGACATCCGTCGACAGAGATGACTTACCCGACCAGGGGGCGACACACTTCGCGGAGACCATCCGAGAAATCAAACGACGAGATTCAACCATCCTCGTCGAAGTGCTCATTCCGGACTTTCAGGGGGAACCGGAACTGGTTCGCAAGATTATCGACGCCGAACCGGATGTAATCGCGCACAACGTCGAGACAGTCGAGCGACTTCAGTGGCCAGTTCGCGACCGTAGAGCAGGCTACGAGCAGTCGCTTTCGGTGCTCAGACAGGCAGCAACGGAATCCGATGCCCACACAAAAACGAGTCTCATGCTCGGCGTTGGTGAGTACCATCACGAAGTGTACCAGACGCTCCGCGACTTACGCGCAGCAGGCGTCGATATTGTCACCTTCGGCCAGTACCTGCAGCCCTCACGGTCACACCTAGAGGTGAGCGATTTCGTCCATCCCGATGTCTTCGATACCTGGCAGCAGGTCGCGGAGGAAGAACTTGACTTTGCCTACTGTGCGAGTGGCCCGATGGTTCGGTCATCATACCGTGCGGGAGAGCTGTTTGTCGAAAGTCTGCTCCGCGAGGACGCCGACATTACTGATGCACGAAAGCGCGCACGACGTCTTCAGTAAGGTACGGTTACGGGTTACATTGTGGAGTTCTGCGGACCAGATGCCCCTCACACGGAGTAACCATTCTTTACCATCTGCTACCACTGGTGTTTATCGCTGTTTTCGACGGTTTATTTCCTGCTATCGAGGCATATCCTCGGGCATTCCCCAACGACATACATGAAACACCGGCATCCACCATTGCGCCCCATCAGACACTGATATTCGGTCACAATCGACAATAGGCAAACGATTGTCCAAAAATAAGGGGTGAATTGTGGACAGAAGTGACATTCCTTTATTTACACTGTGTCGAAGTTCCTACGAAGGTATTAATTGTTGGAATCGATGTTTCAATCGACCAAAACAATAAGCCATTTGCCGGAGAACAACCATCCATGCTCGTCTTAGGTAGGTGGTCTTTCTTATGAGCGCTCTTCAGCGCGCTCCGGATGAACAGGTACAGATACTCAACGATGATGGGACTGTCAGAGACGGGGCAACGGTTCCCGACCTCTCTGACGACCAGCTCATCGAGATGTATCGACAGCTCAAATTTGGCCGGCACTTCGATGAACGTGCTGTTAGCCTCCAGCGACAGGGGCGGATGGGAACCTATCCGCCGATGTCGGGGCAAGAGGCAGCACAAGTTGGCAGTGCATGGGCACTCGCCGATGACGACTGGGTGTTCCCAAGCTATCGCGAACATATGGTTGCCTACGTGAAGGGCTGGTCACTTTCGCGTATCCTGCTCTATTGGATGGGAAGCGAGGAAGGAAAAGCACCACCAGCGGGCGTGAACATGTTCACGAACGCGGTGCCAATCGCCACGCAGGTCCTGCATGCAACGGGCGCAGCGTGGGCATCAAAGCTCAAAGGGGATGATAACGCCGTCATCTGTTACTTTGGTGACGGTGCAACCTCTGAAGGTGACTTCCATGAAGGCCTGAATTTCGCGGGTGTGTTCGACGTTCCCGCGGTGTTTTTCTGTAACAACAACCAGTGGGCGATTTCGGTCCCGCGGGAACGCCAGACTGCGAGCGCAACGCTGGCACAGAAGGCTCACGCCTACGGCTTCGAGGGCGTGCAAGTCGATGGTATGGACCCGCTTGCGGTCTATCAGGTCACTCGTGAATCGCTTGAGAAGGCGAAAAACGGCACTGGCGGCAACGAAGACATTGGTCGGGCAACCCGACCGACACTCATCGAGGCCGTTCAGTACCGATTCGGTGCACACACGACCGCGGATGACCCATCGGTATATCGCGACGATGAGGAAGTCGAGTACTGGAAACGCAAAGACCCAATTCCACGGATGGAGTCGTTCCTCCGTCATCAGGGACTTCTCGATGACGAACGCATCGATGCGATTACACAAAGTATCAAAGACGAAGTCGCCGATGCCATCACGCAGGCGGAGGAGGAAGCACGGCCACAGCCACAGCAGATCTTCGAGAACATTTACGAAGAGCTCTCGCCGCGCCAACAGGAACAACTCGAATACTTACAGGAACTTCGCGCACGCCACGGAGATGAGGTGCTACTGGAATGAGTACGCAGAACTTGACACTTGTGCAGTCTGTCCGAGACGGACTGGCAACGGAGATGGAACAGGATGAATCGGTCCTCGTTCTTGGCGAGGATGTCGGTGAAAACGGCGGTGTATTCCGCGCCACGCAAGGGCTCATTGACGAGTTCGGCGAAGACCGCGTTATCGATACGCC
>PUNZ01000042.1 GCA_003551945.1 Halovenus sp.
CACTCGGTGTCTTCGAGGATGAGCGGTTCAGTAACGGAACTGTACAGGTGCTTGAAGCAATTGGGCGGTCGGACGCGTTTTCCGTCGTTGGCGGTGGCGATACGTCCAGAGTAATTGATATGTACGGCATGGACGAGGCTGATTTCTCACACGTCTCAATCGCCGGTGGTGCCTACATCAATGCGCTAACGGGTGCAACACTGCCAGGAATCGAAGTCCTTCGCGAGTCGTACTGAACGGTGTGGCGTATCCTGCCCTCGAAGGAACTAATTATGATATGACCGATGGTAACAAATGGTGTGGAAATTCCTTCGTAGGAATACCATGTATTGACCACCCACACCATCTATAAGTGGCCACCCGACGAACCGGCGGGATATGGGCAACCAATCCGACAGCATGCTGTCTAACATGCGGACGCAAATGGACCGGGCGCAAGAGTATGCGCAGGTAGAGGAGAATATCTTCACCCGGATGAAACACCCTGAGCGGACGCTGACGGTCACGCTGCCAGTGTTGCGAGACGACGGTGAGTTGGAGCTGTTCGAAGGGTATCGTTGTCAGTTCGGTGCAGCACGAGGACCCTACAAGGGCGGAGTTCGATATCATCCATCGGTCACGATGGAAGAAGTGATTGCCCTTGCTGGGTTGATGACGTCGAAGACAGCACTTGTTGACCTTCCATACGGTGGTGCCAAAGGTGGCATCATCTGTAACCCAAAAGACCTGAGCCGAGACGAGATGAAACGGATTACCCGTCGATATACAGAAGGAATCCGTCGGATGATTGGGCCAAAGACGGACATTCCCGCCCCCGATATGAACACTGGGCCGCGTGAGATGGCGTGGATGATGGATACATACTCCGTCTACGAAGGATATACTGTGCCTGAGGTTGTGACTGGAAAACCACCAGTCATCGGCGGTACACCGGGTCGGGTCGAAGCAACAGGACGTGGGGTCGCTGTTGTTACGGAGAGAACCCTTGAGTATCTTGACCGCAGCCCGGAGGATGTAACGGTTGCCATTCAAGGGTTCGGTAACGTCGGCTCGTGGGCAGCAAAGTTGCTAACTGAACGCGGTGCAAATATCGTGGCGACAAGCGATGTGACAGGCGCAGTCTATGACCCTGACGGAATCGATGTGTTCGACCTCGATGAGTTCTACGAGCCAGGAGCACATCCGATAGACGAGTACGAAAACGCACAACACATTTCGAACGACGAACTCCTCCGACTCGATGTTGACGTGCTCATCCCGGCAGCAGTTGCCAATACGATTACAGCGGACGTTGCCGAGGAAGTGAACGCCGATATAATTGTCGAGGCGGCAAACGGACCAACGACACCCGGTGCTGATGATGTCCTTGTCGAACGTGACATTCCGACGGTTCCTGACCTTCTTGCGAACGCAGGCGGTGTCATTGTCTCCTATCTTGAATGGGTCCAGAACACACAAGAGTATGCATGGACGAAAGAAGAGGTCAACGCCGACCTCGAACGACGGCTCGAAAGTGCCTTCGATGAACTCATCGAAACGTACACAGAGTACGGGGTACCGGATATGCGAACCGCAGCGTATGTGATTGCCATCGAACGGATTGCCGAGGCAAACGCACACCGCGGACTCTTCCCGTAATAATCAAATCTAATATATATTCAGATATTAGATAAGATTGAGGGAGAAACGGGGAAATCCCGGAGACACAACGGCTGTATTCGGTTGTTCCCAAGAGAGTGTTGGCAATTCTTGTCGGTTAATCATGTGAAATGTTAGATTGTAGCAAGATATTAGTTGGTGGACACCGTTGGGGCTAGTATGCCACAGACTGTACCTTGGAGGCGATTGACATGACTGGCGAAACACTCATGTGGCGGATTTCTGGTGGTTCCGGTGACGGAATTGATTCAACGAGCCAGAACTTCGCAAAAGCCCTGATGCGTGCGGGGCTACACGTATTCACACACCGGCATTATCCATCGCGGATTCGTGGCGGCCATACCTATGTCGAGGTTCGGGCAAGCGACGAGCCGGTTCGCTCGCGCGGCGACGGGTTCAATTTCCTGCTTGCACTCGGGGATAGTTTCGCCCGAAATCCGGATGACGAAGCGTACTACGGTGACGAAGAACTCAAACCGCTTTATGAGAATCTTGACGAGCTGAACGAAGGCGGTATCATCGTCTACGACACCGGTCTTTTCGATGAAGAAGCCGTTGCAGACCTCAATCTCGAAGAGCGCGCCGAGGAGAACAATTGGCACCTCTACCCGGTCAACCTTCGGGAATTAGCCAGAGAGTACGGGCGTGACGTGATGCGAAACACCGCAGGAGTCGGTGTGACAGCCGCCCTCATCGGCATGGATACCCATTACTTCGAAGAGCTCATCGGAGAAGCGATGAGCGGCGACATCAAAGAGGCAAACCTCAACGTCCTGCAGAGTGCGTACGAGCACGCCTCGGAGTTTGAGTTTACGCACGACCTCGAAGTACCACGCGGAGAGCACGATACCGAATACGGGCTGATGAGTTGTAGCCACGCAATCTCCTACGGTGCGCTCGATTCAGGCTGTCGGTTTGTTGCTGGATACCCGATGACACCATGGACTGATGTCTTTACCATCATGTCCCAGAACCTGCCAGCGTTCGACGGAATTTCCGAGCAGGTTGAGGATGAAATTGCTGCGGCAGCGCTTGCACTGGGTGCATCCCACGCAGGGGCAAAAGCACTGTCCGGTTCATCCGGTGGTGGATTCGCACTGATGAGCGAACCGCTTGGACTGGCCGAGATGAGCGAAACCCCAATTGTACTCGTTGAGGCAATGCGTGCCGGTCCATCGACCGGTCTGCCGACGAAAACAGAGCAATCAGACCTTGAGCACGTACTCTATACAAGCCAGGGAGACTCCTGCAGAGTCGTATTCGCACCAGCCAATGTCCGTGAAGCCTACGAACAGACACGACTTGCGTTCGACCTCGCGTACGATTACAACGTTCCCGCGATTGTCGTCTATGACCAGAAGACACAGGGCGAACTGCGCACTGTCCCGC
>PUNZ01000137.1 GCA_003551945.1 Halovenus sp.
AAAGTATGCCCGGGGAGGGCTCCGAACCCTCGATCTCCGCATATCCCAGGTGCAGGGGGTAACCCCCTGCGGGAATGCCGGAGTGTGCCGCTCAAATGTACCCTATGAGTGCGGCGCTATGTCCAGCTAAGCCACCCGGGCGCATGTGCTCGTAGTGTGGTAGGTGTCTTTAACGTTCTCATCGCAAGCGACCAACGCCTGTGATAACAAATCACAGTCCGAAGGCGTGGCCGTTGGTCCGTGCTCACGCCAACGCGAGGCCGAGACCGAAGGTGAGCGCCAAACCAATCACAAGCACGACAAGCCCAATTGCGACCTGCCCGTTCGTGAACTCACTCTGTGGGGCTGTACTCCGGATTGGGGGTTCACGTGCCGGTGGCGTCGGCGATTCCGGGTCGTAGTCCTCCGCTGAGGTGTCGTCATCTGCCATACTCGCCCTTTCACACGGGTAGTACTTCGGTGTACCGGACGCGTTCGCCAAGGGTGGATTACACGAAGCGAGTGATATAAAGCCGCAAGCGGCAAATACAGGGTTGTGCTGACTAAGCGAATCATCCCCTGTATCGATGTCGACCTCGACGACGAGGGTAACGCTGCGGTCTACACCGGCGTAAACTTCGAGGACCTCAAATACACCGGTGACCCGGTCGAGATGGCGAAGGCCTACAACGAGGCTGGCGCCGATGAGTTCGTCTTCCTCGACATCACCGCCTCCTCGGAGGGACGCGAAACAATGCTCGATACCGTCCGTGCAGTTGCTGATGAAGTCTTTATCCCACTGACTGTCGGCGGCGGCATCCGGACGCGTGACGATATCAAAGAAACCCTCCGTGCAGGCGCAGATAAGGTCTCGATTAACACTGCCGCACTCGAAACCCCCGAGTTGATTACCGCCGGTGCGACCGCCTTCGGTAACCAGTGTATCGTCATCTCCGTCGACGCCCGACGGCGATTCGACGAAGGAGGAGAACACTACGTCGACGTTGACGGTGAGTCCTGCTGGTTTGAGTGTACGGTCAAAGGTGGACGCGAGGGAACTGGCGTGGATGTCGTCGAATGGGCACAGGAAGCAGAGTCCCGCGGGGCCGGCGAGCTCTTTGTCAACTCTATCGATGCCGATGGAACCAAAGACGGCTACGATATCCCACTCATGCGCGCCGTCTGTGATGCCGTCTCGACGCCAGTCATCGCCTCATCGGGTTGTGGGAGCCCCGAACACGCCTACGAAGTCTTTACCGAGGCGGATGCGGATGCCGCCCTTGCGGCCTCTATTTTCCACTTTGATGAGTACTCTATCGAGGAGACGAAACAGTATCTCGCTGAGCGAGACATTCCCGTCCGTCTCTGACTGAACGGAGCTTCCGATATCCCTGACAGCGAGTTGAAATAGCCATCCATGAGAACGCCACGCTTTTGCTCGTAACAGCCTAACCAATATTCGATGGAATGGCGGTGTGAATGGTGTGGCAAACCTCACGAGGAGGACGACCCACCCTGTGATAACTGTGGCCACGGGAAGTTCGAGAAAGCAATTGTCCAGCAGGCTGCAGGTACTAGGGACGACCCCGATTCGATGACCGTCTGGGTTTGTACAGAATGTGGTCGAAACCACCAGAAGAACTCGCCGCCTTGTAGCCGGTGTAACAACGCAACGCTCCGTCGAGAAACCGTGACAATCGACGAGTCGAATCTGACGGAGCGCCCGGGTGCCTATTCAGGGGCTGACCGAGCAGCGTTAGAGACAACGAGAGTCTGGGTCTGTACCGAGTGTGGCCGCGAGCATGCAAAACACTCGCCACCATGTAGCCGCTGTGGGAATCAGACGCTTGAGCAAGAGGAGAAAGCCGTTGCTGACGCGGAACTTGCAGTTCCCAGCTACTTTGACCTGCTCACACCACGGTATGCCGTTGCGCTGGTTGCCGTGCTTGCACTCGCAGGAATATTCGCAGTCGGTGCGCTGGGCATTGCTGACGTGCCCGGCTTTCCAAGCGATGATGTCCCCCAGGTAGATGCGCCGGGCGATGCAACCGAGGCGAACGGTCTCGAATTGGCTGCGGTCGAGCAAGCGTATCTGGCTGCCGTAAACGACGAGCGGGAAGCTATCGGTGTCGCGGCGCTTGAACGAACGGCCGGGCTTGATGAGATAGCCACCTACCGGAACCAGATGCACGTGATACAGGAGTTGGAAGGGGGAAGCCCACCTGACCAGGATGAGTTGAACGAACTGCTCAGCGGGGAGTGCTCGACAAGTGCAACGAGCTATCCTGGCTCCATACCGTTCGATGACGAAACAACCGCTGAGGATGCTGGTGCTGAACTCGCTGCGGGAATTCTAGCGACCGAAGGGTGGGAAGATGAACAGTTCACTATCACAGGAGTGGATATCCACGCAGCGGATGGACAGCTCTTTTTGATACAGTATTTCTGTGACTGAGGGTGGTTGCTGACGACCGCCACGGTAGCCGCCACCACACAGATACCCACTCCGGAAAGGTTATCCGTGGGGGTCATCACTCTCCAAAGGCAATGGCAGAAGGAACGGTCGATTTCTTTAACGACACAGGCGGTTACGGTTTCATTGAGACAGAGGATGCGGACGATGATGTGTTCTTCCACATGGAAGACATCGGCGGCCCGGACCTCGAGGAAGGACAGGAAGTTGAATTCGAAATCCAGGACGCTCCGAAAGGACCACGGGCTGCGAATCTGACCCGTCTCTAACTACGGCTGAACGGATTTTTCCACGCCAGTTTCACACTGAGCAACGGCACGTTTCGAGCGCCTACCGCGCTCAAGACTATTTTCGCACTACTAAGCCATAGCTAGGCTTTCGGGGTTACGAACCGTCGGGGGCGACGGCCTCACTATCGCGCTCGGTGACTCGAACACCTTTTTCAGCAAGATACTGCGTCCGGCGACGAGCAAAATCCTCTTCGCGAGTTCCCCGCGTTGCAAGAATATACATCTGTGCGCGACCGGTCGGTCGCATCGTCCGTCCAGCGCGCTGAGCACCCTGTCGACGTGAGCCACCTAGGCCGGAGGCGACAATCGCAAGTTCTGCGCTCGGGAGGTCGATTCCCTCGTCTCCGACACGCGAGACAACGAGTGTCGAAAGCGTTCCCTGTCGGAATTGTTCGAAGAACTTCTCACGCTGGGCATGTGGCATCTCACCGCTGATGAAGGGCACCGCAAGCTTATCAGCGATTTCGCGACCCTGCTCGAGATACTCGACGAAGACAAGCGCCTGTTTCTCAGGCTCGCTTGCGAGCAAGTGACGTATCTCTTCAATTTTTGCGGGGTTTGTCGCGGCACGTTGTCGGCGTTCGTGTCCGTGGCTGCTGACGTACTCGTTTTGTGCTTCCTCGTCTGTCCACGAAACGTACCGGATTTCGACCTCGGGTTCGGCGACGTGCCCTGCCGCAAAAAGCGCATCCCAGTCAGTGCCGATTGGTGGGCCAATCAAGGTGTAGATATCGGCTTCCATCTCGTCTTCGCGGACCGGCGAGGCGGAGAGGGCAAGCCGTGCTCGAGTCTGTAAGTCAGCACTCCGGCGGTAAATTGGACTCGGAACGTGATGGCACTCATCGTAGATAATCAACCCCCACTCGCGGCTATCGAACAGCTGTCGGTGTCTGTCCATCCCTGCCGTTCGGTACGTCGCAATCGTCACCGGTCGGATGTTCTTTTCGCCACCATGATACTCGCCTACTTGGTCGGGTTCAAGCGTCGTCTGTGTCAGCAGTTCCTCACGCCACTGCCCGGCGAGTTCCCTGCCGGGAACGAGGATGAGCGTCTCCCCTTCAATTTCCGAGAGGATGCCAAGGGCCGCGACGGTCTTTCCTGAACCCGGCGGCCCGACGAGGACTCCGGCGTTGGTTTCGAGGAAGTTCTCGACCCATTGTTTCTGGTAGGGCCGAAGCTCCAGTCGCAAGTCAACGGGGAGGTGCTCACCACCATCGAGTGTCCGTTCATCCCTGACCGGATAGCCCGCGTCATAGAGAATCCGTTTTATTTCGGCAATTCGTTCCTCGGCAACCCAACTTTCGGTCTCCGAAAGTTCGGCTCTGAGCTGTCCGTCATCGAGTTTCTGCCGTGCCACGTTTCCCATCACCTCCGGGGAGTCGGCTTCGAGAATATGATATCCGTCCTCGTGAGTTGTCAGGCGAAAGAGGTTCGCCCGGCGATACTGGCTTTCCATCCACTCCTCAAGCGGCGGTGAGGGTTCACCAAGAACCGACCGAACCGTCTCACGCAGCGAGTCGAACGTCTCGTAGGGTGCTTGCCAGACATCTTCGGTGCGGATTTCGTACAGATACGCGCCCGAACCCGTGGTATCGATGAGATGGGCGAACTGAGAAAGTTGCGCTCGCGTAAACTGCCGTGGCTGGTCCACAACAAGCTGTCGGCGCTCCGGAAAGACGACAACACGCTCTCGGTCCGTCAGGCGTGCCCACTCGCTTGGGTACCAGACCACTGGGTCGGGTGAAACATCGACGCGTTCGACCGTTCCGTTTTGTTGGAGGGATTCAAGTTCTGCAATGGCCTCGTCCTGCGTACACTCACGAAGCTGTGCATATCTGGTCGCCGTGACGACCGGTCGACCAAGCGATTCGAGGGCATCATAAAAGTGCTCCTGCGTAGGGTCGTCGTCAGTCACTGGTGCCACGTAGCCGCTGGGCGCTGATAAGCCCACGCAAGCGAAACCGGTGGTGGCCAACCCAGACCATATACGCTTTTCACAGGGACCGGCATAGTTGGGCCATATGGTGGATGTTGAGAAGGTCTGTGTGCTCGTTCCCACCTACAACGAGGCGGCGACCATCCAGTCGGTCGTCGAGGGATTCAAAGAGCAGGGCTTCGAGCACATTCTGGTGATGGACGGTGGGTCGAGTGACGACACCCAACAGCTTGCTGCCGACGCTGGCGCACGCGTGGAAGAGCAAAGCGGTTCGGGCAAGGGCCAAGCAGTCCGCGAGGCAGTCACGCTCATATCACAGCCCGTCGTGTTGATGGCCGATGGCGATTCAACCTACCGCGCTGACGAAGCTGAGCGAATGCTGGCGCCGATTTTCGATGGCGAGGCAGAACACGTCATCGGTGACAGATTCGCCAACATGCAGCCCGGCGCAATGACCCGGCTCAACAGGTTCGGTAATCGGATGATAAACCGCGCCTTCGGCTTTATCCATGGTCAGCGATTGACGGACATTCTGAGCGGCTATCGTGCATTCACGACGGAGTCCTTTCAGCGACTCTCGTTGTCGGCACAAGGGTTCGGTATCGAGACGGAGATGGCTGTTGAGTGTGTGAAACACGACGTTCGAACCGTCGTTGTTCCGATAACCTACGAGCCGCGTCCCGACGAGTCCGAGACAAACCTCCGTCCGTTCCGCGATGGGGGAAATATCATCCTCCGGCTGTACCAGATGGCAAAAACAAACAACCCGCTGTTTTATTTCGGGAGTATTGGCGTCCTCAGCGGTTTTGTTGGTGTCCTCCTCGCAGCATACGTCGGCTATGCCTGGGTTTTTAACGGCGTCGCGCATGATGTACTTGCACTTGCCGGCGGCGTTGCACTCCTGTTTGGCTTACAACTCGTCATGTTCGGCGTCCTCTCGGATTTGATAGTAACCTCGAACCAACGACAGCAAAATCGGTTACGGCGAATTTCTGAACAACTCGAGAAGGGAGAAGAAACAGGAGTTACAACGCTAAATGAGCCTCACTTGGAGACTGGCGAGCGAGTCGATGCTGCTGAAGCCAGTGAAGCAACTCCGCCAGAGCAGAATCAGTAACAGCGTGTCAGCTATTGACCTCCTCCACGCCCTGAAGGACGTGGAATCCGACCATCGGATTTCCGCCAACCGTGGCGTTCAAGGTTCCAACCCGCACTCAAGGGGAACCGGCAGCATACCGGAGGAACTCTCGTTTCCTCCCCTGTATAGGGCTGTGGCCCGGTCAAACAGGTCGTTCGAAAATCGAAGATTTTCGTGATTACGAGAGACCGTGTCTCTCGGACCACCCCGTCGAATACCATGTCATCGCCGTGGGAACCACCGCTGGTTCGCCACCCCTTGTGCTTCGGGGACGGCATCTCACGGTATTCGTAGCACTCCATGTTATGCAGGGCCACAGGAAAAACGGTTACGATGGAAATCCAGTTTTGCCATCGATGGCAGATGTCGAGCCGGGCCTACCGCTTGACCTCCGCCTGAAGACGGAGGTATCCGCTATCGGTCTGTATCAGTCTTATCGGTTGGCTCCATCATCATTTGGATAACTCCACTGCGATGTAGTGCTGTAGGTGTCGCATTGAGTCGTGATGTAGACCAGGCGAGGGTGTCTCACTGGGTTTATGATGGTATGACTATAGAGTAAGTGGCTTATGAAAGAGGGAGGCGCGTACCGACCACGACCTTGTCTATGCGCAAGTGTGCGTATGAGCCGTTCGGTTGTTAACCTGCACCATCATGACAGTCTGGGCTCCGGACCGGACAGTCTTCGTGAGAGTACAGATAGGATGTTCCAGATTGATTGAGTTCTACGGCGAAGAGCAGACAGTCTTCGTAGTCGGTGGTTACGAATGTATTCCAACTGTCGTCGGATTCCCGTCGCGTATCGATTTTAAGCGGTTCGTCAGGCCAGAGACAGTCAAGCGTGATTCCGTCAAATCCATCGCCTCCGGGCGGTAGTTCGTATTGGTCATCATGAACACGGTTGCCAGTCTCACTCTGTTCAATTCGGATTTCCATCACCGCAGATTCCTCAAGCGAATTGAGTAGATGAAACCGTTGGATTGTTGCGTAGGAGTCGTCGTCTCCAAGACAACCAGCTGTAGCCACGACCGTGGAACTTACAGCGGCCCCAAGGAACGTTCGACGCTTCATACGTGAGGTGCATTGCTCAGAGATAAATATCCAAGGGACGCACAAATCCTCAATGTACTCACCAACCCCCTTTGTTGAGTACACCCCCTGTATGCAGCACACCACTTGTGACAGAGAGGCGAATCTGGAGCTACGGAATACACCGCGCATGCTCAACACACAACTCCGAGGAGCTGCTTTGCCGACTGTCGTATCTCGCGAGCACGTACCTGCCCAATCCCAGTGACTTGCATCAGTTCGCTGTGATCTGCCGTGGCCACTGCCTCAATGGTGCTGAACCCGTGAGATTGTAAGCGACCTGCGATTACTTCGCCCACTCTGTGGACCCGTTCAATATCCCGAGCGTTCGGCTCCACTACCTGGCCTTCTTTTGGTGGGGACCGTTGTCGGTTAATCGCTGCCTTGGCAGGGTCGAGTTCAAGAACACCGGCCTGAACATCAACCGTACGGATATCATGTGCGACGATCAAGAAGTCCGATTTGCGTTGAATTATTCGGTCACCGAACGGACTGTCTGAAATTTGAATCATTAGGTGTACGCTTTCTTTGGACAACTAAATCGTGATCTGAAACTGTTCACCGCACGCGGGACACCCTACATCCTTGGCGTCCTCCTCGCCTTGATTGATTCGCTCATATAGTTCTTGCAGGTAGGCCATATCCGCAGCGAAAAGATTCTCTATTATATGTGGTGTGACCTCATTGAGAGACCCAAGCTGAGTTACCACCCGTGACAACAGGATAATGCTCAGGTACGCACTATTTGACTGAACACGCGGATCTTTGAGTGGCTTGATTTCATCAGCTGCCGTTGCAAGACGCATCACACCGTCTCGATGGAGTGTCCCCTCATCGTCGACATATCCATTCGGGAGTGTGAATTCAAACTCGGTTTGGAGAACGCTTCCGCTCATGAAAAATTATTGAATTGAATTCATATAAACACCCGGTACAAATCGGCGAGGAACGGGTATAGACGGGCGATAAGCTTAATCAGAGAAGAAAACGAATAATCGACACTAATCGTGTGCTGAATATAGCCTCTGCATGTTGCACAGCAGTCCTTATAAAATACTGCAAGAACAAAATCCGCCTTGCAGTGTCTACCTGCTACCTCGACCATTCCTGAATGCCCAGTATGCGCCTCTAACTGAGTGAATTACCGATGTAACCCAGATGTGAAAACTATCTTGCGCACGCGCTCAGTAACCGAAGAGCGCAATCTACAAGAGCTAGGAAGGGCTCCAAGATTCTCAAAACGGTGTCGGCGCGAGCAACTGCCCCCCATCGACGGCAAAGTACGCGCCAGTCACGTATGCTGCTGCGTCACTCGCAAGAAAGAGCGTGAGTGGGACGCAGTCTTCTGGCGTTCCCAGACGGTCTGCTGCAAGGTCGGTTTCAACAACCTGTTCACCCATTCCCGCTTCCATCACCTCCATAATTCCGTCCGTTTTGATGACGCCGGGTGCAACCGTATTCGCGCGAATACCGTGCTGTGCCCACTCAGCCGCGACCGACTGCATCAGGTTGTGCACGCCCGCCTTTCCCGCCCCGGAGTGGGCATGATACGGCGCACCTCGCACTGAATTTGTTGCACCCATTGAGAGGATAACGCCGCCGTTTCCCTCTGCAATCATGTGTTCACCGACAGCGAAGGTGCAGTAGGCAGTTCCGTCAAGGATAGTCCCAACAACCGAGCGCCAGCCGTTTTCCGAAAGCGATTCGGCCGGAGCGAGAAAGTTCGCCCCAGCGTTGTTGATGAGTATCGAAATCTCTCCGAGTTCCGAAATGACCGTCTCGACCATCGCGTCAACGCTGTCTGGTTCACGAACATCGACAGTCGTTGCACAAGAATCGACGCCTCGGGACTCAATGTCGTCTGCAACCGGCGCTAAATGCTCCATCGACCTGCTGGCGATGGCGACATCCGCACCATGGTCAGCAAACGCCAACGAGAGTTCCTTGCCGATACCCGTTCCCCCGCCGGTGATGAGTACCGTCTCGCCGGCAAAGAGGTCGTCAGTGAAAATGTCCGTGCTTGGTGGTGTCTGTGGTGTTGTCATAGATTGTGTACTGCGGTAGGTGAAGTCACTCGATGTTCAGAATGTCTCGTGCCTCATCCGGCGTTGCCGGCTCTCGGCCGACCGTTCGGGCCATCTCTGCCGCCGCCTCGACGAGCGAGCCGTTCCCATCGGCCATCTCCCCGGATGGAAGGTAGAAGTTATCTTCAAGACCGACGCGAACGTTACCGCCCATCGTGAGTGCAGCACCGACGAGCGGCCACTGGTCGCGACCGATGCCGATAACCTGCCATGTGCAGTCATCGGGAAGTTGACGAACCTGATGGGCGAGGTTATCCACGGTTCCTGGTATCCCCCCAAGAACGCCCATAATGAGGCTCACGTGAAAGGTTCTGTCGAGAACGCCTTCAGAGAGCAGCGGGCGGGTATTCCCAATATGCCCCGTATCGAAGCATTCGAGTTCCGGCGTGACGCCGCTCTCGTTCATTCCCGAGAGGAGGGTCGTAATCTCCGAAAAGGGGTTTTCAAAGACCATATCGAAGACAAAATCTTCTCGGCTTTCCGAATATTTCGCGTAGTTCATCGAGCCCATATTGAGCGCCGCCATCTCAGGCTGGACGGATTCAACGTAGGCAAGGCGGTCCTCAACTGGCGTTCCGAGAGCGCCCGTGGAGAAGTTGATGATGATATCTGTCCGTTCGCGGACGGCATCGAAGATTTCCTGATAGGTCTCCGTCGAAAACGTCGGTGAGCCGTTTTCGGTTCGGGCGTGAATGTGCGCAACGGCTGCCCCCGCCTCGCGTGCGGCTTTCGCTTCCTCAGCAATCTCCTCGGGGGTGTACGGAATCGCCGCACACTGGTCACGAGTGGTGAGCGCACCCGTCAATGCCGCTGAGATGACGACCTTTGCCGGATGATTTCCTTTAGTTGAGCGCTGCTCGTGATAAATACCGCTGGTCATCTGTCTCTCCCCCGCCAGTCCGGCTCTCTATCGGTGAGAAAGGCGTTGATTCCCTCCTCGGTCTGGTCGCTCATCGCAACAAGCGTGATTATCTCTTTGAGATAGGCAAGCGCGGAGTCAAAGCCCAGCTGTCGTTGCTCGTAGTAGGCTTCTTTCCCCATTGAAATCAGCGTCGGGCTGTTTGCAGCGAGGTCATCGACAAGTGACTGTAACTCGTCTTCGAATTCCCCATCCGCTGCAACATCGGTGACGAGCCCAATCCGCTTTGCCTCGGCAGCATCAACCCGGTCGCCGGTAAAGAGAAGTTTCAGCGCGGCTTTCTCCGTCGCTGCGCGGGTAATCGGTGCCATCGCCTGTGCGGGAAAGAGCCCAATCTCAACCTCCGGTGTCCCGAACTGTGCATCTTCGTGTGCGAGAACAAACTCACAGGCGGTTGCAAGCCCAAGCCCGCCCGCAAGACAGTAGCCCTCGACTGCGGCGACAGTCAACGCGCTGGTTGCTTGCAGTTCCTGAATCAGGACCGACAACCCCGAAAAGTTCTCGCGATATGCCTGTGTCCCCTTCCCGATGGGAAACTCGGTCATATCCCCGCCGGAACAAAACGTCCCCTCAGCGCCACGGATAACAATAACCCGCGCAGGCCCCTCATCTGCGAATTCCGCGACGTCAAATAATCCGTGCATGACCGCCTCGCTGAGAGCGTTTCGATTATCAGGACGGTTGATAGTTGCCCGAATGACCAGTTCGTCCTCGCTGATCTCGACTCGAAGGGCATCACGGCTCAGTTGTGTTTCCGGGCCCGTCTCCTCAGTCATCGGCAATTCCCCCTCCCGTCAGTCGATACAGGTTTCGTGTGTTCCCTGTTCCCATACACTGGCTGTTCTCAGTGAATCACCGTAAAAGTGGAGGTAAATCGAGCGTGGGCCACCGGCCGCTACTGTTCATCCAGCGCAACCGGAATGCCAAAAGCAGCGACATCCGCCGCAAATTCTCGTGAGTTGGTCTCCAGTGCGTCGAACGTATTGTAGTGAACAGGGACGACAAGCTGAGGGTCGAGGTCAGCGGCCAGCGCTGCTGCTTCTTTACGGTCCATCGTAAACGACCCCCCGATAGGAGGACAGAAGATGTCTACGTCGAGTTCGCCGTGGCCGTCGAGAACGTCCGTATCTCCGGGCCAGAACACGCTTGTCTCGCCGACCTGCAACAAGAACCCACAGCCGCGTCCCTTTGGATGGAACGGCGTCCCATCGTCGCGCACACGCGGCCCCTCAGGGTCGTTATAGGCTGCAACCGTCCAGAACAGTACATCACCGTCGACGCCCTGACTTTCCATGCCGACAGTCCGAATCTCGTAGGGCAGGTCAACAAGTCGTGGCAGGTCACGGCGACTTGCTCGGGGATTCATCCCGTCGAACGCAAGGATTGTCGCATCCTCACGCGCAACCCGTTCGATGCCATCCGGGTCATAATGGTGGACGTGGGTTACACAGATGATATCCCCATCTTGTGGTCGGTAGTCCTGTGCTGGTGGATGGTGTCCACGTGCCTGTTCGCTATCCGGTTGCCACTCGCCGGTCAACACGCCGTAACGACCGGGGTCGAGATAGACAACGGCCGCCGGTGATTCGATTCGAATCGTTGCATATCCCAACCACTCAATTGTGATGTCGCCGTACTTAATGCTCATTGCCCGAAGTAATGGTGGCCACCGGCAAAGGTCACCCGATTCGTTGAGTTACGACAGATAGTGAGCTTAGACAACCTCACCGCTTGCGAGCGTAATAAAGCCACCACCGAGTCGTTCATCAGTATGCGCTACTGTTCCCTCGAAGAGCGCTTCGCTTGCATCCGCCCAGCGCGCTTCCAGCCGCTTGACTGGCGATGCAGGACAGAGGTAATAGCCCGGCGCGGTAAATCGGACAAACAGTCGACAGGGGAGATTCAGTGGACGGGCAACCAACCGGTTTGTTCGGGCGGCGTTAAGCAAGGTCACCCGCCCGCCCGAGTCAACAAGTTGCATCCACGTTCTGACGGCCTCTCCGGGGTCAGAAAGCATGCCAACAACGAACGTCGAAACAAGGGCATCCACAGATTCAACCGGTGGCGACGTTGCATCACCCTGAATGAGATGGACGTTCTCCCAGCCATATCGGTCGACTCGCTTTTGCGCCTGTTCGAGCATCCCCCGAACGAGGTCGATGCCAATAACTGTCCCGGCCGGGCCGACTGCTCGACGGAGAGCAGGAAGGTTCGCACCGGTGCCACAGCCCATCTCGACGACGGTATCACCGGGCGACAGCGAGAGCGTTTCGACGGTGCGTTCGCGCCACGCCCGGATACCAGGGGCCGTCGCGACGAGGTCATAGAGGGCGGCGCAGTTCCCGTAGAACGTATCTTCGAGCGCGGACCTGCGACTGCTCATTGAGAGAAGTTGGAGACGAGCGGACAAGACAGTTTGGCAGTCAATCGTTCAAGCCGTTTCTGCATCGCGGAGCGTCTGTGCGACTGTAGAGGCATCGGGACCCAGCAAATAGAGAATCGGTTCGATGCCAAACCCGCCGGTTTGATACAGAACCGTCGCATCGGGCGATTCCGACAGTGCGTTCGCAATCGCCTCATTGAGGTCTGCCTCAGCGTCGAACTCGACAACCGTTTGGCCCTGTGCGTCAAGCGCATCCCTGAGCTGGGCGTCATCGCTCACGTTGACCGCCGCGCGTGCTGTTGAGCCGTGTTCTTGTGCAGCAAGCAAGACAGAGGCAACGTGCTGGCTTACACCAAACTCCGGCTCACCGGGAACTTCAACCTGCCCGCGGACGTTAAGTAGGCGACCGGGGACGGCCGCGACATCGTCGATTGTTTCGGCGTCCTGCAGTGATTCAACCAAATTCGAACCAACCGCGGGAATACGCTGGGCAAACTGACTGGAGTTTTGGAGCAACCGAAGCCCACGGCGAACGGACGAACGAACCCGACTCGCTTCTTGCATTCGGCTATCAGGGTCGTGAACGGCAATGGTATCATACGCGGCCAGTTCTGGGACTGCTTCGACGTGTAAGTCTGCAAGAACGCCACCCTGTTCGAGTTCGCGAATACAAACTTCGGTCTCGATAAGTGCCTCAACGGGCGTCATCTCCCCAGAGGCGAGCCCATCGGCCAGGTGTTCGACAAGGTCGGCCACGCGAGAGTCAGTGCGAATCCGGTCGTTTTCCTCGACCTCTCCGTGGACGTATTTTGAGACCGCACTCTGACTAATCCCGAGCGCTGCTGCAACCTCGTTCTGTGTATGGCCCCGCTCTCTGAGCGCTCCGGCGAGCATCGAGCGAAAGGTTGGGAGAAACTCCTCGACGACGAGTTCCTCGACAAATTTCATTGGTCACCACCGAATTCGCGGTCACCACCGATGCGCGATGCCTGTGGCCCGGATTGGCCCTGATATTTTGAGCCGCGTTCAGCCCCATATGGTCGCTCTGCAGGTGACTTGAGCTCCGTAAACGTGAGCTGCGAGACGCGCATATCAGGCGTCAGCGCAACTGGCGCAGTACCGAGATTCGAGAGTTCAAGCGTGATTTGTCCCTCGTATCCGGGGTCACACAGGCCGGCTGTTGCATGAACCACAATCGCTAGACGGCCAAGCGATGAGCGACCCTCGACATGGGCAATGAGGTCCGGTGGAATTTCGACACGCTCTTTTGTTGTTCCAAGGACAAAATCGCCGGGGTGCAAGATGAAATCGTCACCATCCTCAACGTACGTTTCGGTGACGTAGTCGTTGATTTCATCCTCGCTGTGTGGATGAATATACGGAATGTTCGTGCGCTGGAACTC
>PUNZ01000242.1 GCA_003551945.1 Halovenus sp.
CGGTCGTTCACTGACGTCCGTGAAGAGTACGGTTCGTGTGCGACTATCTTCGCCGAATATATCGAAGAGCTAGGGTGGCGCGTTGCCGACCCTGATGAGGAACCGGAGGACAAGACTATTCTGCAATCTGGTATCGCCACGGCGCTTGTCTATGGCATTCTCTCCGATACCAGCAGGCTCACCAGCGGCGTCACGGGAGCGGAGTTCGAAGCCATGCGATTTCTGTCCACGGGTATCGATGAGGCCATCCTTGACCGAATTGCCAATCCGGATATGGATGCTGAATCGCTCGAAATCAAAGCCAGAGCTATCACCGGTCGAACGGTCGATTCACCGTTTGCCATCAGCGACGTGGGAACCGTCTCAAATCTCGATGCAATTCCACAGGCTGCAGACGAACTCAGACAGCTAGAGGGTATCAGCGCGGTCGTCGTTATGGGTGACCGGGGTGGGACGATTCGCCTCGCTGGGCGGTCAAGCGATGACCGCGTTCATATGGGGAAGGTCCTCAGCACCGTCGCCGATGAAATTCCAATGGCCGAAGCCGGCGGGCACGCGCGGATGGGCGGTGGGACAATCTTAATCGAGCATATGGAAGGGCTTGGCCCAAGCGATGGGATGACGCGGGATGAGATGAAACTGCGGCTGTTCGAAGCGATGAAAGGCGACCTGTGACCCCTTCAATTCAGGTCGAAACCGCGAGAAGAGAGTGCCTTTAGACCGGGGACAATTACTTTCACTCCGGTATGATTCCGTCGCCGGTAATGCGCATGACAGACTCGCCATCAGCGAGGTTCGGCGCATCGACAAGGCGGACAATTCGTTTGTCTGCTTTCGATTTGCGGAGGTACATTCGGAATGTGGAGGTGTGACCGAGGATGTTGCCACCGATTGGCTGGGTTGGGTCGCCGAAGAACGAGTCGGGGTTCGATGCGACCTGATTCGTGATGACGACGGCGGTATTGTTGAGGTCACCGACGCGCATCAGGTCGTGTAGGTGTTTGTTGAGTTTCTGCTGGCGCTGGGCAAGTTCACCACGGCCGACGTACTCGGCGCGGAAATGGGCGGTAAGCGAGTCGACACAGAGCAGTCGCACGGGGAACTCCTCATCTTGTGTCTTGCTGGCAATCTCCTGTGCTTTCTCCGCAAGCAGAATCTGGTGGTTTGAGTTGAACGCTTTTGCGACGTGGATTTTATCGAGAACGGCCTCAAGCAATGCCTCCTGAAGCTGTTCGTCACCAGCGTCTGCTTCGCCCTCCTCGACAATTCCGTGTAGGACCATGGTATCCTCGAGAATCTCGTCATCGAGGCCAAAGAGCATATCTTCGATACGCTCCGGGCGGAAAGTATCCTCGGAGTCGATGAAGATGGTGCTGCCTTCGAGTCCACCGTGTTCTCTCGGAAGTTGGACGTTAACGGAAAGCTGGTGGGTGACCTGCGATTTGCCGGACCCGAACTCACCGTAGACTTCGGTGATTGATTGGGTTTCGACACCGCCGCCGAGCATCTCGTCGACCTCCTCAACACCCCAGGAGAGTTTTCCAATCTCTTGGCGGCGTTCGAGAACCGTCGTGCCGCTTTCGAAGCCACCGATATCTGCGGCTTCGCGTGCAGCGTTAATGATGTCAGCGGCGCTTGATTCACCGATATCGGCGGTGTTCGAGAGTTCCCCTGGACTTGCAACGGCAATTCCCTGATAGTTATCGAATCCGTTGTCACGGAGTTTCTCTGCGGTGGCCGGACCGACGCCCGGCAGCTCTTCTAAATCCTCACTTGCGGACATATATCGGGATTGTGCCCCCTGGTAAATAAACCCCCGTTAACAGGAGAGTGAAAGTGAAAATGGCAGACATGAACTGGGCCGTCGAAAGGAGACAGGAAAGGTTAACAAAGGATGGGGCGGATTCGCTGACCGGCCCAGTAAGTGGATGACCGAGCGAACTCACTGGGTCTCGGCAACAAGACTGGTAATAATCGTCCGTTCAAGGTTACTGAGTCGCTGCGAGACGGCAGATTTGCTAATCTCAAGCTCTGCTGCAAGATCTCCAAGCGATGCACGGCGGGGGACGTCATAGTATCCCTCCTCAACGGCGAGTTTGGCGGCCTCCCACTGTGTTTCCGTAATCGTATCCACATGCACCAGAGACGGTCGTTCGGGTGTCTGTGAGATATTGTGGACGGTAATTTCGGAATCTTCCCCGTCTGATTCGGCAAGGAACCGAAGCACCTGCTGGCCGAGACGCTCATCGGACAGCGAAAGCGTCATTTTGAGCTCTGGCTGGTCTGTTGTGGACATGGCCCTATGCGTGCCTCCGCTGGCTCTGTTCAGTGGTCTGTGCCACGAGGAACGCATCAATTGCCGCAACCACACGAGCCAGCACGGTGGTTGCCCAGCGATAAAACGGCTCATCGCTGGTTTCTTTCACCCGCTGTTCAAATGCGGGTATCCAATCCAGATGTGTTTCCCAGAACGACTGTGCAGCCTCCAGTGTCTCCGCTGTGAGCAACAGACTGGCAAACTCTAGCAGCACGACGAGATGGTCCGGTGGGTGTCGCTCCGGAATCTCGATGTCCGCCTCACGCAGCGTGCGCTTCATTGCCATCGCTGGCGGCCCGGAAAGCAGTTCCCGGTGTTGCCCATCGTGCCACGGTTTGTAGACGGATTCGACTGGTGGTGCAGAGGGGCCATCGTATCCTTCGAAGCTTCGACGGTAGCCCACCCGTGCTGTTTGGAGGTCATCCAGTACCGGAGCCTGCGGTACGTCAATACCGAGTGGCTCAGTTCGGTCGGTCAGTGTCGTGTGAAACGTCCCAGTGTGTACCGCCTCAACAAACGACGCATCGGGTTCGTCGAAACACTGTGAGAGGATGACGACAAGCTCTGCAAGGTGCGTACCGTCGACTTCGGGGTCACTCACTGTCCGCTGTGTCGCAGCGCTCATAGTGCAACCACCACCGGGTTCTGTTCTGCCGCAAGTAACAGCAAGACACGAAGGATAAGCGCACTCACAAAGAGGAGTCCAAACGACCCGATGAGTGCTGGCCCGCCGAGTCGCTCAGCGCGGTCAGAGAGCCGGTCAGTCAGGGCCGCAATTCCGATGGCAAGTCCGGCAACAACACTCAAGAGGAAGCCCAGTGCGACCAGCCACACGCCCACATACAATGCACCGCTTGTGAGTTCTGCGTGTGAGGCTGCCGCCGCAGGAGCGTCGCTCGTGGCAATCTCTTGCCACCCATAGGCGATGAAAACCAAGCTAAGCGCTGAAAAGATGGAGACGACAACCGCGTATCCACCAAACACTGGCCCGATTTCTCGCTCAAACAACATGGTAATGGCAAGCGTCACACCAACGCCGGCAGCAATGCCACTGGTGAGAAACGCCATCGGCAGGACAACGGACATGTTCCAGAGTGGAACAGTCTCGACAATTGCAAGCTCGAATCCTGTGTAAATGGTCGCAAGCGCAAGGATGCTTCCAACGACGTGCAGCGCGGCAAAGACGGCCATTGGTGGGCGAACTGCATCGACAAGCCTGTCAGCAAGTTCAAGCAGCCCTAGCTTAGCGAAGATAACGCGTGGCCAGAGACTTGCACCGCTCTCCTCTGCAGCCTGTTCGCCGAACAGCTGCAAGAGTAAGCAGATAACCGAAAACACGGCGAGCAGCACAAGTATCCATGTCCCGATGGTAATCCACGAACTGAAGTTCGTGAGATAGATTGGGAAAAGCACAGCTCGGGAGATAACTGCGAGGTGTGAGAGGACAGCAAGTCCAGCTATCGCTGCGCTCGCCACTGCGGTCATAAAGCCCCAGCGGGCGATTTCACTCTCTAAACAGCATGGACCGGACTCACGACGGGCCCGGATGTAACAGGCCGACGCACCTGTAATGTATGCACCACCGGCGACGGCGGCGAAAAACAGGTACACTGGAATCGAGAGGTCCCAGTAATCGGCCGGGAGCCAGCGGGCGAAGTCGGTCATCAGTGGGAGTAGTTCACCTAACATTGGTCTCACCCGTTCAACCAGGCTGCTGACTGGTCAGTTTCGTCCTCACGAATCGCGGCGGATAGTTCGGCATCGTCACCGACCGGTTCGACGACCACTCGACCGCCGTAGGCATCATTTTCGAACCGCACTGCAGCCTTTTCAGAGGCGTGGTCAAGAACCTCACTCCGCGGGCCGGCTTTAATCGCATCACCGACACAGCTGCTTTCACAGGCAGGCTGGAGCCCGCCGTCTTCCGGTTTTTCTTTCGGCGGCTGGTCGTGTCCGCTGCCCGGCCCTTGCCCGAGACACATGTTACATTTCGACATGAGTCCCGTGTCATCGTAGGTTGGGGCGCCGAACGGACAGGCCCATGCACAGTAGTGACAGCCGATACAGCGGTCACGGTCAACCGTCACGATACCATCCTCTTCCCGTTTGGTAATGGCATCTGGCGGGCAAACCGTTTCACACGGCGCGTCGTGACAGTGCATACACGACATGGAGACCGGGAGTTCTTCGAACTCCGGATACTCGCCGCGTGAGAGGTGTGTCACTGTCCGCCAATCATCTGACTCTGGGTCGCGGTCGTGTCGCTGTTTGCACGCAATCGAACAGGCGTGGCAGCCGATACAGCGATTCGGGTCGAAGTAGAACATCCATGGGTCTTCCATGGTCAGTCACCTCCGCTCCGAACCTCAGCAGCCATGTGTCTATCCACCTGCGACGAAATTGGGTCTGTCTGGCCATCGTGTACAATCATTGTGTTCATTCCCTCCTCGTGGCTGTTGCCCGTGCCAAACCCGAACTCAGCCGTGATAAAGCCGGGACGAGTGCGCTCGCTGACGTATGCCATCAACTCGCCCTCACCGGCAGGTGTCTCAACGGTGACCATATCACCGGTTTCGATTCCTCGCTCGTCAGCATCCGACGGGTTCATCACCAGATAGTTGCCCTCGTAGTCCTCCCCTGCAAGGCCGTGCTTTTTGGCATACTGCTGTCGGGGGTGGTCAAGCACCTGGTCCGCTCCGAAGGCGAAAAACACCGCTCTCGTATCGTAGAAGTGAAGCGGATATTCGTCGTCGGGTTCCTCTCCGAAGGTTCCCGGGGGAAGCCACTGCGGACCAGTATGGATGTCAATCTCTTCGTACTGTTCGTCAAGCTCTGCAATCGACTGGGCGTAGCCTCCCTCCTCATCCAGGTCAAACTGGAATTTGTCCGTCGCTGTTGGGAACCCGTTTTCTTCCCACTGTTCGTATCCGAACTCATCGAGGATGACGTAATTTTGCTCAGCAATGTCGTCGAAGGAGTACTCAACGTTTGCCAGCATGTCCTCGTTGAATTCGGCTTCATCCTCCCAGGGGATGTAGTCGCCCCAACCCATCTCGTCGGCGATACCTTTCAGTATCTCAAAGCCAGGTTTGGAGTTCCCTTGTGGGGAGACAGCAGCTTTCGATGCCGTCATCCACGTCCGGTCGTGATACGCACTCCACGCTGGGGCGTAGTTGATGAGCGTGTCTTTTTCTAACTGAATAGCCTCCGGAAGAACGATATCTGCACGCCGTGTCAGTTCGTTCCAGTAGGCGTCAACGGTGATGACAAGGTCCATCTCGTCAAGTGCTTCCATCCACGCTTCGGTGTTCCCATCAGTCAGGGGGTTGTCGTAATGACAGTAGATGCCGTTGATATGCCCATTCTCGACCATCTCCGGAACTTGGTTGTGACCAATCCCGGTTGTGTGTCGGAACGGGTACTCCTCGTACTCCTCGTACTGTCGCAGGGCCGGAACCTTGCCCTCAGCGTTGTTTGGTAAGTCGATGTCTCGGACTTCAAACGGGTCAGAGAAGGGTGGCCCACGCCAGAGTCTGAGCCCTCCGGGGCGGTCGATGTTGCCCACCAGTCCGTTCAATGCGAAGACGGCCTGTGAGGCCTTCTGTGATTCAGCGTACTGACCCACACCCGTCCAGAGCGCAATACCTGCAGCAGGTGCTGCTTCGGCGAAGTCGATAGCAATTTCACGGATTACTTCAGCGTCCAAGCCGGTTTCTTCCGCTGCCCATTCTGGGGTCTTATCAGCGACTTCCTCGCGATACTGGTCGAACCCATGCGTCCACTCCTCGACGAACTCCTCGTCGTACAGTTCTTCTTCGATAATAACGTGGCCCATTGCAAGCGCAAGCGCTCCGTCCGTGCGCGGTTTGATTGGAAGCCACGTATCGGCTTTTTGCGCGGTCGGCGTGTGCTGTGGGTCAACAACAACGAGCGTGGCTCCCTGGTCAAGCGCTTCGAGAACGCCTTTGGGTTCCCATTGGCCGGCGAACGACTCGAAGATGTTGCGGCCCCATGCAATGATATACTCAGAGTTCTGGTAATCGACAAAGCGCATGTTTGCGCCGACACCCATCATTGCACCGCTCAGGTGTGGACCACCGAAACAGACGTGTCGGCCACGCCCAATCCGTTCTGGCGTGCCATAGAGGTTGCCCCAGATGATTTCGTGCAGGTCAGTGGTAGTCCAGCTGGCTGCATTGAGAAGCGTCTCTGCACCATGTTCGTCATCGAATGCTTCTAGTCGCTGTGCGGTATATTCAAACGCTTCATCCCAGCTCACTTGCTCAAGTTCGCCATCACGCCGAATGTGTGGCTCAGTGATGCGGTCAGGGTCGTGAGCTTTTTCCATCTCAGCGAGACCTTTTGGACACAGTGTCCCCTCCGTCTCTGGGCCCGCACTTGCCCGTGGATGGCCATCAACACCCGTAATGTCAATGACCGTCTCATCCTTGACGGCGAGTTCTTGCCCGCACGCGTGATGACACATCCAGCAGTTACCGTAGGCCGTATCGGCGGCAGCGACGGAGGCAACTGGTGGGTCATCCGTATCAAGCCACGAGAGACAGCCGCTCAGGCTCGCCATCGCGGCTGTTGCACCGCTGGCTTGCAGGACGGTCCGGCGGGTAAGTCCAAATCCGTCGTCTTCTGTATCAGTCATCTGTGAACCCCTCCGGTGGGACGTAATCATCGCCAAATTCCTCCCGGAACTGTTCGTCGGATAGCTCGAAGAACTCCTCACGAGTGAGTTCTCCTTTCCAGACCTTGCGGGCATCCTCACCAGCAAACTGGGCGAGCTCTTGGTCGTACGCAGATTCTACTGGCGTTCGATCGAGGCTGTCCAGCAGTTCGTGGGGGGTGTCGGGTTGTTGGGACATGGCCATCTCACATGTGAAGCTAGGTCCTAACCCAGAATCCCCCTCACGCTTAACTGTTAAGCCTTTATATACTATCGAAAAGTCGGCCGCTCACAGCAACAGACAGGTCAATCGTCGTCGCTCCAACACGCACACTCACAGTCAAGCTGTCGGAAGACGTTTGCCGTCGCTCGTGTGAGTCGCTGAGACGCTGCTGAGTTGCTTATTCCGAGGTCCGACGCGACCGTCTCAATGCCCACATCCGAACCAGCATCATAGTAGCCAAGCTCTTTTGCCCGGTGGGCTGCCTCTCGTTGTTTTGCGGTCAATTGACTCAGGTCGACTGAACACTCTTCAGCATACTCGGTCTGGTCAGTCCGGGTAAGAGACCGAAGCGAAACATCCTCACACCGCTCGGTGAGGTCAGAAACAAACGACGAGACGGAGTCAGATTCAGTCATATACGTCTCCACAACGAACGAGCCAGGTTGGACTGAGAGGTAGCGGGGAATGCACCCATACGCGGAGAAGATATCACGCGGGCAGTGAGCGCAGATAGCTGACGAAAACTGTTTTGTCCCCTCTTGGGTGCCGGTTTCAGTTTCCTCTCTGAGGTCAATATCCACTCGGCAATCGCCATCCTCGAAACGAACCTCTGCGTCGAGAATATCGCCATCAAGAGTGTCCATAACGCATGGCCCAGCTCGGGTGATTTCCAACACGACACGGACATTTCTGTCCTCGAATTGTTCGGAGGTGTTTTGACTCGTACCACCGTTTCCGACGCTGTCGTGTTGCGATTGTTCAGTGGACATGACTCTGTGATATGGGGGGGACCGTTCCAGCTAGAACTTCGTTCCGAGTCATCCTAAATACGCGAGGTTTTTTTCAACAGATGAGAATCAGAAGGCAACGCGGGAGCGACAGCCTCATGGCTACCTTCGGCATCGATGGGTTGCGACGCATCACTGTTCGTGCGCCCAGAACTCGCCGTCGACCGTGACCTCTTTTTTGAATAGTGGAACCTCATCTTTCAATCGATTGATGCCATCTTCGACCGTCTGGAACGCTTCACTGCGGTGGCCTGCGAGAACCACAACAAAGACGATATCCTCACCTGCCTCGACGATACCCGTTCGGTGGTGCATGCGCACGTCGTAGACACCCTCTCTCGCTTCAAGTTCATCGATAATGGCAGCCATCCGCTCTTCTGCGACGCCCTCGTACTTTTCGAACTCGAGAAACTCCGTCGGGGCATCGTCCGGTGAGTCTTTCTCTCTCACACGGCCGGTAAACGTGGCGATTGCGCCGGCCCTGTCAGCAGCCTCGGATTGTTTACTCCGTTCAACCAAGGACGTGAGTGTCTCGTAGGGTTCGAGCGAATCGAGTGAGTCGATGACAGCGTCAAGAGCGATATCGTCGGCTGTTGGTGCCTGTGCAACGATGTCAGAATCAGCAGTGGCCTCCTCCTCCCCTAACACGACCATCGGAAGGGCACTTCCACGATACCCTTCGACGAGTGCGTAATCACAAATTGGAGCGAGTTCGTCAAGTGCATCCGTAAGCGAGCGGTCCGCACCCGTTGCGAACCACTGGGACTCGGCAAGCCCATACGTCCGGATTGCCCCTGCACTGCGATGGCGAGCCGTATCCTTTCCGTCGGTATCCAGCGTCGGCTCACAGTCAATGTGTTTGATTGTTCCCACGGTACCCGTTGTCGACAACCGCTCCGTCAGGCGTTCGATAAGTGTTGTCTTCCCTGTATTCGATGGACCCGTGACTGCCAGCACCTGCATAACTGGTCATTTGTTCCGTGGGTGCTTTTACTAACCGGAATTACGACCCTATGAACTGAAAAATGAGTACGCTCTTTGTACTCGCCGCCACAGATGGAGTATGCGCCGTGAATTCAGGTCACTGAGCCCACCTGATGCCGTCCACGAGACAATAGATTCGCTCGATTTGGAGTGTCCGACCGAGCACGTCCCGCTCGAACAGGCCGCAGGTCGCGTGCTCGCTGACCGTCTCAGCGCCCCGCTGGATGTCCCGGGATTCGACCGTGCCGCCATGGATGGCTACGCAGTTGTTGCCTCGTCCACAGTCGGTGCAAGCGAAGGAAACCCAGTAACGCTAGAGAGAGGTGGTGCCGTCCATGCAGGAGAAACACCACCAGCGAACCTGAACACCGGAGAAGCCCTCGAAATTGCAACGGGTGCGGTGCTGCCGCCTGCGACAGACGCGGTGATTCCAGTGGAACGAACCCACGAACATGAGGATACTGTCGAGATACAGAGCGCGGTTGCGCCGGGGGATAACGTCATGCCGCGTGGTGCGGATATCGCTAGCGGAGACCGTGCGCTCGGCCCTGGTACCCGGCTGGGGCCGCGTCATATCGGCTTGCTTGCCGCACTCGGACATGAAACGGTGCCGGTTCGCCGTCAGCCTCGGGTAGCCATCATTTCAACTGGGGAAGAACTCGTCCAACCTGGCGAGCCGCTTGATTCGGCTGCGGGCCAGATATACGACGTAAACAGCCATGCGATTGCTGCGGCAGTGCGCACAGCAGGCGGGACACCGACAATTTATGAGACGGCAGGCGACGACTATGACTCGCTTACCGAGACACTTTCCGACGCAGCCACACGCGCGGACATACTGCTGACTTCCGGCTCAACGAGCGCTGGAAGTACGGACCTGCTCTATCGCGTGATCGAACAGGAGGGAGAGATATTGCTCCATGGCGTCTCGGTCAAACCCGGTCGACCGCTGCTTGTGGGGACCGTGTTCGAGACGCCATACATTGGCCTCCCCGGCTATCCAGTCTCCGCGTTAACGATTTTCCGCGTCTTCGTTGCGCCACGGCTTCGAGCGGTAAGCGGGACCCCAGAATCCCCGCGTGCAACTGTCACCGCCTCGCTCGCCTCTCGCGTCCGGTATGATGGCGGGCGGCTCCGTCTTGTGCCAGTCGGGCTGGTCGAGGATGGAGCGGGGTCGCTGGTTGCATACGCCCCCGAAAAAGGAAGCGGGGCGACAACGACGCTGGTCGAAACCGACGGCATCGTCCGAATGCCGCCGGAACAAAACATGTTGTCGCCGGGGGCGGACGTAACCGTCGAGCGGTTCGACCCGACCAGTCCGATTCCCTCGCTGCTTGGGGTTGGCGAACCCGACCCTGTGCTGTGGGACCTGCTCGATGCGGTCGAAGGGAGTCGCTTTTTACCCCTGAATCAGGCTGATGCTGACCGCTGGGTTGCTGATGAGGTGCCAGATATCATCGCCCGGGCAGGAAGCGAACCACCGAGCGAGGACAGCACGGAACCCCTTGCCAGTTGGGAGCGAGACTGGGGGCTTCTCGTCCCGGCAGGAAACCCGCAGGATATCGACGGCTGTGCTGACCTCACGGAAGACGGTGTTCAGCTTGCAAACCTCTCCCCGGCACTCTCACTCCGAAATGCGTTCGACCGCGTGCTAGACGAACAAGATATCGATTCCGAGGCGATAGCCGGGTATCATCGCGGCCTTCCGGGGTTGACATCCCCCGCCCACAGCGTTGCATCGGGCCGTGCAACCGTCGGCATTGGACTCGTTGAGACTGCAACAGACCTTGGCCTCGGTTCGATTTCGCTCGGAACACAACAAATTGAACTCCGCGTCCGCCCTGACCGGCAGGCAAAAGCCGCAGTGTCTGCTCTTGAATCAGCAGCGTCGAAGAAGCAGCTCGATGCGGAATAATACCTACGAGCGAAATAAAATAGTAACTCGTGCCTACGTAGGCATCACCTGGAGAAGATTTTAATACCTTCAAAGGCATTAGATGCGTATCAGAACAGAATCTACTGTTCGGACTCACGACCTTCGACGAACTTTGTCACCACTCGAATATCCTCGATGGCAGTGTCAGGATACGACCCGTCATCAGCTTTTTCGGCTGATTTAACCATATCCCAGATAACGGTGAGGCCAGCGGTCACGCCGTCAATTGCCTCCATCTCACAGCCGGTTTTTCCCACCGTTTCGACGGCGACTTCGAGCGTGACAGTCTCCGTATCCAACTCGAAGGAGGTATCGATGTTTGTAATCGGAATCTGATGGCACATTGGTACGCGTTCCCAGGTGTGTTTCACGGCCTGAATGGCACCGATACGTGCAGTCGTGAGGACATCCCCTTTCTCGACGGTGTCCTCACGGATGCTGTCGACAGTCTCGGCACGGAGACGAATCGCACCCTGCGCGACGGCACGTCGTTTTGCGTCTTCCTTTGCCCCCACGTCAACCATCTGTGCCGTGCCTTCATCGGTGACGTGCGTGAACTCCTCGCTCATGATTCCCCCTGCGTGTGGCTCACGATGTGTGCAACTGTCGGAAGGATGAGTTCCTCTGTGCCGAAGGTGGCACCGGCCTCGCTTCCCGGCAGACAAAAGACAGGCACACCATCGATGACGCCCCCGGTCGCCCGAGAAAGGATTGCCCGCGGGCCGATATCGTCGTAGGAACGCGACCGAAAGAGTTCGCCAAAGCCGGGAATTTCGCGGTCAAACTGCGGACGCAGTGCCTCAACGGTCACATCGGTTGGTGACAGTCCAGTCCCACCACTCGTGATGACTGCCTCAACTTCGTCAGTGGAGACGAACTCCGCAACTGCCTCGCTAATTTCGGTCGCGTCGTCAGTCACAAGGTCACGGGCAACGACCTCGTGGCCTGCACCTTCGATGAGCGAGACAAGCGCATCGCCGGAACTGTCCTCCGCGAGCGACCGACTGGAGGAAATCGTCAGTACAGCAATCCCCAGGTCGGTCAGTACTTCGTGTGGATGGTCGTGGTCATCCGTCGCTGGCATACAGGTACTCCACACTGGAGCCTCTTGAAGACAACTGCTCGGCTGAAATCATCGTGGAAACCAACAGCAAAAGCCCACTAGCAGAGGGATATGCCGTGTGCTAGGGGGTGGGAGGTTCGTATTCATTGCAGTTACGCCAGGAGACGTCGAGCGTAAATTGTTCTTCTGGTGTGTACGTGAGTTTTACCCTGTCGATAGTCGCTTGGAACTCTCTCCTGTGTCGCCCTTCCGTCGAGACTCGGAACTGTTCGTTGAGAAGGTCGAGTTCAACAAGACGGTCTATCTTCCGGTAGATGGTCGACAGAGAGAGCCCACAAGTCGATTCAAGTTCCTCGGCAGAGAGAGGACTGCGACTAGTTGCCGACAGTATCTCCTGTGCGTGCTCGTCAACCAACACTGCCAGCAGTATCGACGGATCGTCGATAGTAGTCGCTTCACTGTCCGCCTGACGACTCGGTACTGATGAGGAGTGATTCATTGTCGTGGCCCTCTCGGTGTTCCCTTGGCTCTCGGCACTGTTGAGTTCTCAGTTGGCATATACTAACGGCGAATCGAATAGGCGATGAGAACAGGTCGAAAATACTGTTAAAGCGTTTGCTGGACAAACTGAGAGACGATACGGTCTTCAGCAGTCCGAAGACGATACTGGATGGTTGACCGAGGTTCATCTAATATCGACGCCAAATCTGAGACAGAAACTTCGCGTGGCCGTTCGTAATAACCGTGGGTAACAGCCGCCTGTAATACCTGCCAATGTTCTGGTGAAAAATCTGAAACAATCCTCTCGGTTGCTTTCCAGTTGCCGGCACTGCTGATATGGGATAACGAGAGGGACACCCCATCACGAAGATGCGATTCTATCGAATCATAAACATCCCCGATAGAGTGGCCTCCTGGGAAAAGAACACGCCAGCGATACTCATTGCCAACTCGTCGAGATTCAAATACGACTCCCTTTTCAACATGGTTCAAAATAAAATATGGTACCGAGCGACACGCTTCGATTTCGTGACGAAGTGTGTAAATTGTTCGACTTGTTTCTCGACGGTCGAGGACATAATATCTCCGCCCGGTTTCGCACTTATTGACATCAAAGCACTCGTTGCAGCGAGTGTCATCAAGAAAGATATTGTCGAATGCACGCAACGCTTCATCCGTTCCTTTAGCGTGGTCAAGTCGCCACATGTGTGTGTTGCTCACGAAAATGGCGGAAGACCACAACGAAAGAGAGTCGTACTGCCTGAAGACGTCCATCAACTGATCAGCACCTGGCTCGAACTTGAGAACGAACTCAAATTCGCGTGTCTCCTCGGTTGCCGTTGACGCAGCGGTCATCTTAGTTTTTGCTAATTGCTGAGCGGATAAAGTACTGCTGTAAACAAACGCTAGTGGTAGGTTATGACGAGCCTCATCGAACGTACAGTTAGCACATGCTAAACAAGATTTCATCCTACTCACCGGCGTATGTTCGACCGGATACAACACATGTCAGGAAATGAGATGAGCGGAAAAACGACACAGGACTGGTGGCCAAACCAGTTGAACGTAGAGATTCTCGACCAGAATGCTCGCCCGGTAGACCC
>PUNZ01000178.1 GCA_003551945.1 Halovenus sp.
CCGGAGGATACCTACCGCTTCTAGTCATTCCTTTCACCCGGTTCGAGCGAACCGAGTAAATACACTCACCACAAACGCTCTAGTGTGCTTGTCGTTGCGACGGAAGACTTCGAACTGTATCACGAACTCGTTACTGAGCTTCGTGACCGTGACGTGAATTTCACGACCGTCGAGCCAACCGAGGAGATACCGGATGGCGCTGAAGTTGTTCTTGTGGGGGCTGATGACGACGTGACTGTCGATGAGGATGTTCCGGCTATCGAAGCCTCACCCGGAAATCCGCGGTTGGCCGTTGATGAGGCGCTCGCGACGGCTCGTGGTCACGATGGACGGACGGTCATTGGCATTGACCCTGGCGATGTTCCTGGGATTGCCGTCCTTGTCGGTGAACGTGTTGTTGCGACGTTTCAGGTTCCTCCCGGTGATGTAGCTGAAATTGTCCATCAAGAGGTTGCAGATGCACCGAATCCAGTCGTCCGCATCGGTGACGGAGCGCGGCTTATCGGGGCCCGCATTATCGATGAAATCGAGGATGTGCCGGTTGAGTTAGTTGATGAAACCGGAACGACACCATATCTTGGGGCTGGTGTCCGCGGTGTGGCAGATATCATTGCGGCAGTAAATATCGCGCGTATGGAGGGCGAACCGATTGAAAGCCGGGACATCACACCGACTGAGGGGGAGATTCATCGAATCCAACAGCGTTCGCGGGAACAGAGTCCTGAAAACCGCGAGATAGACGCGGCGCTGGCCCAGCGCGTTGCGGTTGGTGAACTCACGATAGAGGAAGCGCTTGTGACACATCGCAAAAATGGAGAGTAACTAGTGGCGAGTTACCGGTTCCGCCCGAGTTCGTCGTGACTGGTCACCCAGTCGGACGCGGAGATTGCGGCACCGAGTGAGAGTTCACCGGCGAGGACGGTCGCTGCTGCTATCTCGGCGAATTTGTTGACGTTACCAGCCCCGTCACAGTCGAGCATTTGCAGACATTCTCGCTGCGTTGGGAGGCCTGTTCCACCGCCATAGGTTGCGACGATGAGCGACGGAATCGTCACCGAGACGTGCAGCGAGTTGTCATCAAGCAACGTCACATTCCCAATCGTTGCGTGTGACTCGGCGACGTTTGCCTCGTCCTGTCCACAGGCGATAAACAACGCTGCAAGTCCGTTTGCTGCGTGTGCCCCGTTGCTGTCAAGTCCACCGAAGAAGGCGTTGATGTCGGAAATCTTGCCGTGGTGAGCGATACTTTCCGGCTCAGCCCCAAGATGGTGCAGGCAGGTCTTTTCATCCAGCGTAACCTCCGCCGTCACCCGCTTGCCACGGGTCATCATATCGTTAATTTTCGAGGCTTTTTTGTCAGTCGCTAGGTTGCCTTCGAGGTAGAAATTCTCGACGTAGCCAGGATATTCCTGCAGTATCCAGTTACAGGCTGCAAAGGTAGCCTTACCGACCATGTTCTGGCCGGCGGCATCCCCCGTCTGGAAGCTGAACCGGAAGTTAGCGAGGTTGTTGGTCATGTAATCTTCAATCTCGACCAACTCTGCCACGCTTGAGGTTTCTTCTGCCTTCTGTTTGATGGTGTCGTAGTGGTCAAAGACCCACTCACGGAAATCGCGAGCCTTGCGTGCGTCTTCGAAGACAAACACCGGCGCGCGGTTCATCCGGTCGTCGACAACAGTTGTCTTTGCCCCACCAGCCATGTTGATGGCCTTCATCCCTCGGCTGTACGATGCAACGAGCGTTCCCTCGGTTGTTGCAAGCGGAATTGGATACTCGCCATCTGCGTGTTCGCCATTGACTTTCAGTGGGCCAGCAATACCGAGCGGCATCTGTGCGACACCGATGAAGTTCTCGATGTTTCCTTCCCCAGTGTGTGCATCGAATGAGAACTCCGGAACGTGTTCGAGTTCGACCCCTGTTTTCTCTTTGAGATACTCGTGGCGCTGTTTGATTGCGCGCTCGCTGTAGTTGTCTTGGTCGTCGCGCGGAATCGAGGGGAGTTCACCCTCATCACGGATTGTATCCGTAATCGACAGCGAGAGGTCACCGAACGGCTCAGCGGTAAATTCGAGGTCAATCTTGTGGTCTCCCGTATCCAGATTGACTCCCTGCACGACAACGTACACCGTATCTCCAACGGAGAACGTAATCGGCTGCTCAGCCGTTACCTCCTCCAGTTGGTATACCTCACCGCTTGCTGTTTCGAGACGCACATCCTCCGGTTTGATTTCAACACCATTTATTGCCAACCGAGAGATTCCGGAAAATTTGGCATCTTGTAACCGGTTTTTGACTTCGAACTCCGCCCCTTCCTCCGTATCTTTGAGACTCCCATACGTGTACAGCCGTTTCAGAATTTTTTCTGGGATGTCGAGCGATAAAAACCCATCCGACCCCAGAATATTCGCGTACACCCGCTTCAGAATCCCACTATCTGGTCTTGGTATCACCATATACGTCTGGAAGGTATCGAGTACCTGACTGTTAACGGTTTCGACACTCACAAATACCAGTCTGTCTCCTACAGAATGTGCATATCTGTTGGCTAAGAGTGATAGTTCCTCGCTGAATTGGCAACCATATCCGGTCTTACTTACTTTTCGTATACTTTCTGGCCATATGCGCTGAGACAAAGGCTCGTTATGCTGAGTCAGTAATCTCGATGGAAGCGAACTCCCCATCACGGTCGTTGAACCATTCAGCCTGCCGTTCGAACTGCGCTGTTAGCTGGTGTAGCTGTGTTTCTACCTGGTCAGTCACGTCCTCAGCCTCTTCGACTTGTTCGACGAACTGTTCAGCGAGTTCCGTAACACGCTGTTCAACCTGTTCGTTCACGTCGATAAGCCGCTCAATCTGTTCGGTTACCGTCTCGCTTGTCTCGTCACCAAATCGCTCGTATCCCGCGCCGAACTGGTCGAAGACTGTCTCTTGCTGTTCAACCACCGTATCAAACGCCGTATCAACTGTTTCACGCAGTTCCGCAACGTTCGTATCAGGTGTTGGCAGCCCGTCCACATTGCGGTCAGATAACTGTTCGAGATTGTCGAGCGAGCGGTGGACCGATTCACGTGCCATGTTGAGACTGTGCAGTTGGAGGTCTCGCTGCGTTTCGACACTGTGTGCAATGTCCTCGCCAACGTCCGCTGAGAGGGTGATGGCACTTTCGAACAGCTCTCCGGTTTGGCGTAAACTCTCGCGTTGGAGTGCAAACACGAATTCAACTGGTGATGAATGCTCTGTCATGATTCTTCTCAGTTGATGTTTCTCGTGAGATAACTTAACTATTGCCGTCAGAACTCACTAAATACCATTTGGTGGCGTCTAATACCAAAAAAACCCGAAAAGACTGCAGATTGCGTTCGTGTTGTCGTATCGCTTCTTTGATTAGTTACCCTCTGAAATGGTAGGGTAAAGACGGACGCCTGAGAGACAACAGTGTACTGGATTCTCCCAGTACTGCTACGGAGCTAGTCGGTATGCGGTGGCCCAGTGTGCTTGGAGGCAGCCACTGATTCCGCTCGACTGGAGAATGGTTCGGTACATACAGGATTGCACTACACACTATGATATTGTTTACGACGCAGATTGTTTCCGCCCTCTCGTCGTTCGATTGGCGCCTGTTACTTATTCCGCTCATCACGGGGTTGATTGGGTATGTCACAAACTGGGTTGCGATTCGGTTTCTGTTTCGTCCCCTTTCGTTCGTTGGCGTTCGAATTCCCGGACTCAAAGGTGTGGCCCCTGCACTCCCTCGCAAACTCAAACAAATCCCTGGCATTATCGAGGGGAGGGTTGGCTGGCAGGGGATTATTCCGTCGCGGTCGGCAAAGATGGGCAGTATAGCTGCTGAAAAAGGTGTCGCCAAGATTGCTGACGAACGAGAGTTCTACCAGCGATTTGACCCTGACCGTATTGCAACACATATGGTTGCTAACTCCCGTGAGGAAATCCGGGAGATGACAAACGAGATTCTCCGGACGGAGTACCCTGACTTATGGCGGAATGCACCGCCGCAGGTCCGTGAACTGATTCACGCTCGCATCCAGTCTCAACTCCCGGATATCGCTGATTCGGTGACCGATAAAATTGGCGAGAACGTTGATGAACTGCTTGATGTGAATATGATGATTACCAACCATCTTGATGAACATCCAGAGCTTGTGAACCGATTGTTTCTGGAAGTTGGCGAACGGGAGCTGAATTTCATCATCCGCTCCGGATTCTATATCGGGACCTTTCTCGGCATTTTCACTATCCCGCTCTTTTTGTATATCGACCAGTGGTGGGTCTTGCCAGTCTGTGGTGTGTTCGTTGGGTATCTGACCAATTGGATTGCGCTCAAAATTATTTTCCAGCCCATCCATGAGCGCCGATTCGGTCCACTTCGCCTGCAGGGTCTTTTTATCAAGCGCCAACCAATAGCGGCTGAGAAGTATGCTGAGATTGTCGCCGACGAAATCGTCACCATTGGCAACGTGGCCAAGAATCTCATGCACGGCAGACAATCAGACCGAACCCGAAAAATGATACGTGATGCTGTCCGCCCGGAAGTTGACAGGGCTGTCGGGCTTGCTGGACCGTTCGTTCGCATGACCAGCGGGAGCGAGCAGTACGAGCGCGTCCGCGAGCGATTCGCTGAGGAGAGCGTCGACAAGACGATTGACCCGCTGTGGGACCCCGAGTTCAACGAAGAACGGAGTACGGCAATTCGGGAACTCATGACGACACGAATCAAGGCATTGCCACCAGAGGGATTCGTTGAATTACTTCGTCCAGCCTTCGAAGAAGACGAGTGGATGCTGATTCTGCTGGGTGCAGTGCTTGGGTTTGTCGCTGGCTGGATACAACTGCTGGTGGTGACCGGCATATGAGCGAGGAGACAGACGCTGGCGGCCCGACACGGAACCTTCCGGACCTTCCTGATGACTCGACCGAGCCACTGCCCGAACTCAGACGCTCCGAACCACTTGAGCCGGCACGGGTGCTTAGTGAACCACCAGATGCTGCGTCCCAGTCGAGTTCCGAAGCGGATTCGGAACACGCATCAACTGCAGAGTCGTCACCGGAGCAGGCGGAGACGAAGTCAAACACAGCTGATACGGAATCAGCCAATAGGCGTGACACAGACACCACTGGTTCTGCCGACGAGACTGAAACTATCGGCGGTGACTTGCCACCACAGGAAGTTGACCGGGTCTTCACACTGCTTGAGGAAGCAATCACAGACGATGCCCTCGGGACGACTCATTTGAATCAGCTTCTTACCGTTCTGGAACGAGCTATTGCTAATCCGGCTGAAACCGACCCAGAGACGTTTTCGGAGCTGATTTCGATTCTTGAATCGCTTCTTATCGAGCCGGACGAACTGGACCCGTTCGATGTCAGCGGCTACCTCCGTATTTTTGAACAGGCCTTGAGCGGGATGACTGGAACCGATGACGAGGCGGTTGCTGACCTGTTTGCTCTCCTTGAAGAAGGGGTGCGCGACCCAACAGCGATTGAACCGGACGATATCGAGCGTCTCCGTCGGAATATGGAAGGTGCGATGACCGCTATCGCTGACCCCACAGCCCTTCTCGGTGGATTGTTTGACACTGCTGAGCCAGAGGAGTACGTTTTCGACCCTGATGGTGAAGATGAACCGGTCGACATGGCTCAGATTGGACGGATTGGGGCCGCACTGACCCAGCGAGCAACAGGGTATACGCTCGAATCCGGTCTGCGAACGGGGACTCGGATGGCCTATGCAGCAGCGAACTCGAAGTCACCGGCTGAACTCGTGACGAACACACGGGCTATTACACTTGATGAACTCCAGCGGGCAGGTCTCGATATTGGCGAAGACCAGACAAGTTGGCTTGCTACCTACGACCCGGAGACGATCGATCCGAAACCAGCTACACGGGAATCGCTCATCGAACGCGGCGAACGACTGCTTGAACAATCTGCCGAGGTTGGACGCAACGAGGATATTCACCCGGCCTTTTCAGAACTGTTGAATAACCTCACCCCCGATGAGGCTCGCATTCTTCGATTGCTTGCAATGGATGGCCCGCAACCCGCACTCGACGTGTACAACCGGTCGTATATTCCATGGAAGCTGAAACCGGTCGCAACGAATCTCACGATGTTGGGAAGCGATGCTGGCTGCCGAATGCCCGTTCGAACTCCCGTGTATCTGCAGAATCTTGAACGGTTGGGTGTTGTTGAGGTTATCAACGAACCTATTGACCAACTGAAACGGTATCAGGTACTCGAAGCGCAGAGTCACGTTGAGGCCGCCCGCGACAGCGCTAAACGGCAACGAACCAGCTATAAAACGGTCCGACTCACCGACTTTGGGGTTGCCTTCTGTGAGATGTGCTTTCCATTCTCGGTCACCGTCGGTCCGGAAACGGCAAAGTTTCGTGAAGGGGTTGGCTCGTAGCTACGAGTTATCTTTGTTTCCGAAGACCATTCCACCGTCTTTATCCGTCTCATCGTCTGCAGCGTCTTCACTCTCGGATTCACCTCCGCCGCCTCCATCTTGCTCATCAGTCTCGGACTGGCTTTCTTCAGTTATCTCATCATCTTCGCTAGCGTCATCGGCTTCAGCCGCTTCATTTGGCTGCACCTTGGTCTCTGCCCGTCCCACTCGTTGGGTCGGCGTCCGCTCGATAGTCGTTTCTGCGTGTGACAGGTGTTCGTGTTCGTGTTGGGCGGCCTGTTGTTCGAGCGTCGTAATTTCGGCATGGAACGCGTCGGTCAACACATGTGGGTCCGGGAGCAGTTTCGCATCGCCAGTCACCCCGACTCGAACGTGACCGTTGTAGCTGATGATGCTAATCCCGATTCCCTGGTCGATTGCCTGTGGAACCCAGAAAATGAGGTCGCTCACCTTCTTTCCGCCGAATTCGACGGCATGAACCGGTCCCGGGACGTTCGTCGCAATCCCCGTCGCATGCTTTTCGAAGATTTTCATCACGATGTTCTGGACGAGCTCCGGCATGTAGCCGCCGATATTCAGGAGGTGGTACATAATAAACGCCTCAACTCCTGATTTCTGAACATCCATTCGCTCGTGAATGGTCTCGATTCGCTCATCCAGTGGTTTTGTGCCGACCGGTATTGGTGCAAATAGTAACCCGAAATGATTTCCGAGTTTCCCGCCCCGTGCCTCCATCGGCTTGAGGTTTACCGGAATCGTAAATCGTAATTCGAGATCTTCGGTCTCTTCGCCGCGCTCTTCTAGAACCCGGCGAATCGCACCGCCCATCGCCGCAAGGAGAACGTCATTGACGGTCGCATCATGACGCTCGCAGATTGTCTTGACCTTCTGTAGTTCTATCTGGTCAGTCCATGCGGCGGTTTTTGTCTGTCCGAGCTCACCGGTATAAAGTGAGGTCTTCGGCTCATTGCGGTTTGTCAGTAACCGCCAGGTCGTTTTTAGTCCCTGCCCAAGCAAACTCAGCGGTCCGGATGGACTTGCTTCCTTCCGTAACTGTTCGACAGCATCCTCCTCGTTCGCTTTTCCACTCTCGTCTGCTGTCTCTTCGCGACGTGTCTCATCCTCCGATTCAACTTCATCTGCGTCGTTATCATCTCCGAAGAGCTTCTCGAATTCGCTTTGTTCTTCGGTTTCCTCCTCTTGGTCACGGTCAGGCCGCGGCGGGACGGAAATCCCCCCAATCGGAAATTCGATCTCCTCCGGATTATCGACGAGGCCGAGCATGACATACAGGAGTGCAAAGCCGTCACCGACGCTATGATTGATGCGGACTGCGACTGCATTCCCCCCATCGTCGCCCGCGTTGTCAACGACGAACGCTTCCCACAGCGGTCGTCGTTCATCCAGCGGTCGGCTCATCAACCGCCCGACAAACTCCTCAAAGGTTTCTTCCGTCGCCGGCTCCGGCAACGATATCTGGTAGACGTGATTCCGAATATCGAACTCTTCGACTGTCTGCCAGTAGGGCCGACGAAACCGACGCTTTCGGCCGTTTATCCGCTGTTTAAACCGGTCAAATCGGAGCAGTCGCTCCTCAAGCCGGTCACAGAACTCGTCGTATTCAATTGCCTCTTCGAACTTGAGAATCCCCGTTATCGTCATGAGATTCTCGGTCGTCCCCATCCGCCTCCACGCGTTGTCTCGCCCGGAAAGCGGTTCTTTCTTCCCCATAAACATGAGAAAAGCACGCGCACCGCCTAATAAAAGTTCCTCAGTGATTTTTTGTGTCGTGCGCATATCGAAGCATAAAAACGGCCGTGACACGCTATCTGAGTGTATATGTCTCAACCGAACGGCACGGGAGATGGTGCCGACCTCGCGGCCACAGCCGATACTGCGGTCGTTTATGACCTCGCTGACGGCTGTACGACTGACGACCTTGAGGACGGTAACCGGTATCTTGCGACTGTAAACGGTGTTGTAGAGTATGGTGTCTTTGTTGACCTGTCCGAGACGGTCTCAGGGCTCGTTCACGCTTCGAACCTTGTCGGGAGCTACGACGTTGGCGACGAACTCGTGGTCGAACTTGACGCAGTTCGAGAGAACGGCGATGTTAGCTTCATCGAAGTCCAACTGAGCGACTACGAGCTGGAGCCAGTTGGTCCGGGAACGAAACTCTCTCTCGAGAATGCGCTTGAGTTCGTCGGCGAAACTGCCCATCTTGAAGGACAGGTCGTCCAGGCCAAACAAACTGGCGGCCCGACAATCTTCCAGATTCGTATCGAAGGCGGTGTCATCCCTGCGGCAGCCTTCGAAGATGCAGGTGTCCGTGCGTACCCACATGTCTCGCTTGATGATTTCGTCCAGGTGACTGGAACCGTTGAATCGCATAACGGCCAGGCACAGATTGAAGTCGAGACTCTCGAACGACTCGACGGAGCGGATGCTGCGCGCGTGTCCGACGAACTCGCGGAAGACACACAGACACTCATCGAACCGGCTGCGGTTGACCCGCTTGTTGACTGGCCTGCGTTCGAAAAGCTGTGGGAGGACCTCGAAGGTGTTGCACGACGACTCCGGGAAACGGTTCTGTCCGGCCGACCAATCCGCATTCGTCATCACGCCGATGGTGACGGTCTTTGTGCGAGCGTCCCGGTCCAGTACGCGTTGGAACAATTCATTGCAGAGACGTGGGCCGACCCCGAAGCGTCGCGACACCTGCTCCAGCGACTCCCGAGCAAAGCGCCATATTACGAGCTTGAAGATGTCACGCGCGACCTCAACTACGCGCTCGAAAACCGCGACCGACACGGGCAGAAGCTTCCCCTCTTTTTGATGTTCGACAACGGTTCAACCGAGGAGGATACGCCCGCTTATCGGAACCTCAAACATTACGACGTCCCGATTTTGGTCGTCGACCACCACCACCCTGACCCTGATGCGTTGTCCGGCCTCGTCGAACAGCACGTCAATCCGTATCTCCACGATGAGGATTACCGGATTACCACCGGGATGATGTGCGTCGAGGTTGCGCGGATGATTGCACCGGACATTACCGATGAGGTTCGACACGTTCCGGCAGTGGCTGGGCTGGCGGACCGCTCAGATAGCGAAGCGATGGACCAGTATCTTGCGCTTGCAAGCGAGGCTGGGTATGACGAATCACAACTGCTCGATATCGGCGAAGCGCTCGATTATGCGACGTACTGGCTGCGCTATCGCGATGGTCGAGAGTTCATCAACGATGTCATCGGCGTCAACTGCGACGACCGTGAGCGCCACGAGGCCGTTGTCTCGTTGCTGACCGAGCGCGCAGAGCGTGACGTGAACGCCCAGCTTGACGCTGCGCTCCAGCATGTCACTCACGAAGAACTGGAAAATGGTGCACAACTCTACCGACTGGATGTCGAACACCACGCCAAGCGGTTTACCTACCCTGCACCCGGCAAGACCACCGGCAAGGTCCACGACACGAAAGTCGAGGAGACGGGTGACCCCGTGATTACCATCGGCTTCGGCCCTGACTTCGCCGTCCTGCGCTCCGATGGCGTTCGATTGGATATCCCCGAGATGGTCACTGAACTGCAAGCGGCGTTCCCTGGTGCCGGGGTAAGCGGTGGCGGTCACCTCGTCGTCGGTTCAATTCGGTTTGTTCCGGGAATGCGTGAAGAAGTTGTCGAGGCTCTCGTTGAAAAGATGGCTGAGGCCGAAATCGATGAGGAACTCGGCAGTTCCGCGCCGTCGCTGGATGAATCAGTCAACGTCGAGTAATCCGTCGCATTTTCTCTCTTTCGTATGAGTACCGCCCCCAACCGTTTGTTGCTCGATGTGATGCTCGGTGGCCTTCGCTCATATCTACGGATGTGTAACTACGACACTGTCTATGCGCTCGATGAGGATTTGGAAGCAGATGCTGAACTGATTGCGTTTGCGAACGAGGAGGGCCGCACGCTGGTCACTCGGGACCAGCAGTTGGCAACCCGGTATAACCCCACCATTTTCCTGATTGAGCGGGAGGTAACCGACCAACTGGCGGAGTTAGCTGATGCTGGCCTCTCGCTCTCGATTGCCGACGAACCGCGGTACTGCGGTCGGTGTAACGGACTTGTTGAATCAGTCTCCCGTGATAGTACGACTCCTGAATATGTCCCAGACCAAAGCGAACAACCGCTCTGGTGTTGTACTGCCTGTGGGCAGTATTTCTGGAAAGGAAGTCATTGGGAATCCGTGAGGGAGACACTTGAACAACTCTCCTGACTGAGGATAGTGGCTCAGCCTAGTGGTCACCGTTTGTTTTCTCATCCCCGTTGCCGGCGTTTTCATCCTCGCCTGATTCATCGTCCACCTGAATCGTCACAGGCTCCGTTGTGTTTGTCTCGGGTGCAGTTGCCGTCCACATATCGAGTCCAGCCTCGAAAAGTGAACCGAGCTGTGATTGTAGTTCGAACAACGGACTGTCCGGGTAGCTCCGGTCGGTCGCGCGTGTGAACGCTGTCAAATCAACCGACTCCTCGGGACTGTACGTGTCGAGTGTTGACAGAGGTAACTCGGCAACGAGCGATTGCAAGTCTCCAGCAGAACCGGGGTCTGTTGGAAGTGATAGAACGTTTCCGTCAGCGGCCTGCTCGGAACAGTTCGGCCCAGGCCACCCAAGCTCTTCAGCGACAAGTGTGGAAGCCTGACAGATTGCTCCAACGGAGCCGAGATGACTCGCACCGATGGCTGCTTTCGTTGCCCGCGCGGGCTCGCCACTGACGATGACTGGTCCGACCTGGGCAACAGCCCCATCGCCGACGCTGACAACCCAGCCTGCTGTCTCGGCGGTGTACGTTTCAAACTCGACTGGCTCCATGGGGTCTTCACGCTCAGCCAGCAGACGGATGTTCGCTGCCGCGACCCGGGCTTGTCTAACCGCTGTTTGCGCGGTCGCCGGCGCTTCAACACCTTCTAGGTCTGTGATACGGCCGCCATCGCCAACCACAAAGGTTGACTCGTCAACTCGGAGGTCTGCGCCGACTGCGAGACGGTTACCTGCCGTTGCGGCTGGACCACGAATCCCGCCAGTCCAGACGAAGAGGTCGCTTTCGAGCGTCGTGTCATTTTCCAGGGTAACACTCGTTTCGTCGGCCGTCTCGATACCGACGCCGGTCACGACCGTCACGCCGCGGGCAGCCAGTTCGGCATCAAGGGCATCTGCAAACGGGGTGTCAAACCCTGGTGCGATTCGCTCCGCCTGCTCAACAAGCGTAATGTCGAGTCCAAGGTCCTCCTCTGTGGAGAGCGCGGCAAGCTCCCCGGCAAGTTGAATGCCCGAAAAGCCCGCTCCCCCGATGATAACATTCCCCTCTGGTGACTCAAGCGCTCGCTCGCGGATGGCTGTCACTTCCTCGACAGATTTGAGTCCAATGGCGTGTTCCTCTACAGCCTCGAGGCCGTAAAACTCGGTTTCGGCGCCCAGACAAACCGCTGCGTAATCGTAGGTCAGCGTCTCGCCATCAATGGACTCACTCGCTTTATCAGTCTCCTCGGTTTCCACAGCGGTCGGTTCGATGGTGACGGTCTGTTCGCTCGTATCGAGGTCAGTTACTCGCGCCGTTCGAACCGTGGCACGGGAGACGAGATTTTCCAGTGGGAACGTCAATATGTCAGCCAACTCCGGTCGCCTCACCACCCGGTGGACTTCGTGCTGGACGAGATGTGTTCCCGTCTCATCGATAAGTACGATTTCTACGTCCTCGGACAACTGCCGTTCGAGCCGTCTTGTTACGGTTATCCCTGCATAGCCGCCGCCGAGAATCACAATACGCATACTGTTCTTTATGTCCCGACAAATATAGACGCTTTGGCATATCCGTCACGGACATCTGGCTCTCTGTCAGTCCGGTGTCAGCCACACGTCAGCCATGCGTCAGACGCGCCACAGGGGTTTAAGATGCCTGAATACAGGAATTATACTGTGTCACTGTTTCGCTCCGACCCGCTCGATGAACTCCGCATTCCTGATGGGACAGAGGTCGAAGAACATGACCTCGTGACAGACGGCGATGTCATCATCGGGGGGCAGAGCGCTATCGAGTTTGGGATTCGGGGCGGTAATCTGGTCGCTGGTGAACGAGTGACGTTCGGCGGCCATATCGAAGCGGAAGGGGATTGTCGACTGGATATGTGGTGTCACGTTCAGGATAACGTGCTTGTTGCCGAAGATGCGTACCTCGGCGAACGCGTCGAAATCGACGGCGAGCTCCGTGTCGCCGGTAATCTCGATATTGGCGACGATGTCGACATTGAGGAAGGATTCGAAGCCAACGGGTGGATTGTCATCCGGAACCCGATGCCAACAATCGTCTTTTTGTTCATTTATCTTTCTCAACTGCTCCGGTTGGGCGAAGAAGAGGCCGCTGAGGAGTTTTTTTCGGAACTGCTTGATGATGCAGACGCGGAGCAAGCACCAATCTTGATTCCACGAAATAGCCGCGTTGCCGACGATGCCTGGCGCGTCTCTACCCCGGGTCGAATTGGCGATAACTGTCGCCTCCATGGGAACATCCGCGCGGCTTCGCTCGTTGTTGGCCGCGATAACGAGATATTCGGAAGCCTCCGCGCCAGAGAAGGGATTACTGTCGGTGCCGGCACCCAGATAACCGGTAACGTGACGACCCGCGAGGGCACCGTTCGTATCGGCCCAGATACCGATATTCGTGGGGACGTTGCCGGCGAATACGTTGAGGTACACCACGAGGCCACTGTCGAAGGAGCAATCCGGGCTTCCGAAGAGATGTCGATGGTGAGCGAACCAGTCATCGATGATTCAGTCCTTGAAGAGGAGGGGACAGGCGAACCTGCAGCAGACGACTCCGTCGGTACGGATACGGCTGCAGCGGAATCAACCGCCCAAGAGGTTGATGCTGAGTCGACAGATGGAGATATGACTGCGGAGACGGAATCCGCAACAACGGAGGAGACGAGCGACGGAGCGGAGATGGAACTGCCGCCGGAGCCTGTTACAGTCGCTGAACCGCCCGCAGATTCTGAAGACGAAACGCGGTGAACTTGCAAACTTTTCGCGCTTGAACCAACGCCATAAAGTGCGTCTCGTTCACTCTACAGATATGGACTCCGTTCTCGTTACTGGTGCGCTTGGACTGC
>PUNZ01000113.1 GCA_003551945.1 Halovenus sp.
TGGAGGTTGGACGGGTTGAGCATTAGGATTCCTGGAGCAGTGCGGTTATTCTGGCCTGTAGGTCTATCAGTTCAAGCCGTTCCATTTTCGATAACTGCTTGACCGCAATCTCATGTGGCCCTGGCTTTTTCCTGAACCCCGCCTTGATCGCAGCGGCGTTTGCAGTCATGTTCCCAGCTTTGACTTCCTCAAACAGTTCTGGAGCTTCACGCTTGAGACGGTTGAGGTTGTAGGCTCGGGAGGTGCCGCGCTTTGGAGATTCCCCTTCCTCTGTTCTGGTAGTTATATTATCACTACCAGATTGATAATTTCCTTTGCCAGGATTCACACAAGCCATAATATCAGCGGCCAATGCAGAATCGTATTCTTGCACCATGGCCAGCAACACTTTCCACGGTTTCCCGGTTACGCCCTGGAAGTAAACGTCAGCCCGTTTACATGGCTTGTCTTTCGGTATGTGGTTCCATGGCTCTGTCTTTACAAGAGGGCGAAGGCATTCAATGAGAGGTTCGATCCCAAAGTTTTCCACCTTATCAAAAGTGTACTGGAGCCTGACGGACATACCTTCAATCCATTCCGGTGAACCTTCAGGAAGATCGTTTGTGGCAGTCCGCATGGCCTTGAATTGGAATCTATCGGCCATTGATACGCTCCAATGCTTTTTCACCGTAGGATAATGCAATGCGCAGCTTTTCCGGGTCTGTTTCCTTGCCGATCGCTTGGCGGATATTTGCGCCATTCTTCATGTAAGTTATCGCCTTTTTGCGCCATTCTTTCCACTCACAACGAGGATTGTTTTTGTCATAAGTTGCCTTTTTACTGGCAAGTTTATCTGCAATATCATTCATCTGCTTTCGCAACTTCCGACATTCTTCACCAGCATCAAAAACACCAGCAGTGGATTTCTTTTCTTTGGGCACGACAACAGCCCCGCTTTGAATAAGCTTGGCAATTTCCACTGCACTGAAACGCCCAAATTCCGGGTAAGCTGAAAGGACTGCCTGGATGTCACTTTCATCTTTTAAAACCAAGTCATCATGGGAGTCTTCGGTTCTGACATACTTGGCGTCAAGTATGTCAATGAACTTGTCTTGTTTAGGGTCTTTTTCTTTTTCAATAACTTCCTCATCAATCTGTTTCAAATCAGAAAGATGGGTCATTTCACCACCTTGACCTTTAACGATAAACTCCCAATTTTCTCTGTTGCGAACGTCGTCAGTCAGAATCAAGGTGAAATACGGAACGTTTTCAACGGTAGTCCCACCACGGAGAATTGTCTGAACCCAGCTTGCAAGTTGCCGGGTAGTACCAAGCAAAACAACTGTCTTGATCCGTGGACAATCCAGGCCGACCGTCCCCATGTTCTTGACAATCAAAATGTCACCACGACCTTTCTTTGCAAACTCATCAAGCATATCTGAGCCTTTTGATCCGCCGTTTTCATCGTCTTCGGCTTGTGTTGCGATTATGACGTTGAGAGTCGGGTCGATATATTCAATTTCCTTCCGCACTCTTTTTGCGTGTTGATTAACTTCAAATTCTTCCATCTCATCGGTTATGTCACATGCCGTTACAACAATGATCCCTGCGTCTTTCATTCCGGCATTGCGCCTGTACTTCATGTCATCAATGGCCTTTTCCATTGAGTTTCTTATGGTTTTTTGGTCAGTAACGACATTGCGCAGGTTTTGACAAACGCTGTTGGTTTTAAGCTCACTTAACTGCTTGTCTTTCCCATTGATTAACATATCAACATCTATCCACTTTGTATCAATTTTACATAAAGCCTTAATGTCCCATGCTTCATGGAGGCTTATGGTATGGTCAGCTTTGAGAACGGATTCGGCCTTGATTCCTTCAAATGTCTTTTTGAGAAGGTGTTTATCGTCAATGCGCCTTGTAATGATGTGCTCGACGTGCTCCTGGTTCATAACTTCAACGCGAAACCCAGGTATGGCTTTGCAGTCAGAACGATATGGAGTCCCTGTCAATAAAACGATGTGCGCACCATGTTTAATTGTCAGTTTAGCAATTTCACCCCACTTGTTTTTAGTTGAAAGAAGTTGTCCCTCGTCAATAAACACGATGGGCCTTTCTCCATAAGACATGCAGCGTATCAACCAATCTTCAAACTTTCCGATTTGAAGATTGACCATCTGAATTGTTGCCGTGAATAGGTGTTGTATCTTTGACGTTTCGTGAAACGTATCGCTCATGTGGTTGATTCTTCCACCAACAAACATCCTCGGTACTGTCGAAAGTTTTGCTCTGTCCATGTACCTATCGGCCATGGCTTGCATCTTTTCCGTATTTACAAGCTGGTTTGCAAGCTGATTCCATGGAGCAAGGGCAAGAGCAGCACAAGCATCGCCGTTTTCAACCAACTCCATGGCGGACAGCCGGATAATATCCGACTTGCCATAACGCGGAGGGGCTACGGTGGATGTAGTTGTCGCACCAGCGTTATGTCGTTCGACGATTGTCTGAATGCTTTCCGGTATCCCGGTTCTTTCGGTAGCAGGGATAAAGGTCTTGAACATTGTTGCCATAATTTTTACTTCCTTTTTTAAGATTGCATGTTGGACAAGTCGCTTGCATTTCAGCGACATTTGTTCTTCCTGTTACTGAAAACGGTTCGATGTGATCCGCGTGCCAAGGTTCATCGAACTTGAGTTGCTTCCAACAAATAGCGCAACATCCATCCGTTCTGTCAAAGACGGTCCACCTTTGACTTCTTGTGAGACGTTTACGCTTTGATTTTCCCATGGATACTTTCAACCCCATCGACAATCAAAACCTCAAATCCCATATCCTTTAACCGTTCATGCTCTTTCACTTGCGCCACAGTCGGCCTCTTTCCAGGTGCCTTACACTCAACAAACAGGATCTTGCCCCCGGGAAAGAGGCATAATCTGTCAGGCACGGATCTCCTACCAGGGCTACTAAACTTATAAGCAATTCCGCCTTCCTCTTTGACACGTTTTACA
>PUNZ01000050.1 GCA_003551945.1 Halovenus sp.
CCTACTTCCCACTCTCGGGCAAGGAGATATATCCTTGCTACAGCTGTCTCGACAGCATCAGGTGGGATGGATCTAATTTGACCATGATCATCTACATAGTGGGTATTTTCTAGGATATGTCTGATGGAGCCTCGGAGCATCTAGTCCACCTCCTCCTTTACAAATTTAAAGTTCCGATATTGTTGATTCGAGTGCACTTCTCGCCCTTTTGGTTGATGAATGTGACTTGGTTCTTTTCCAGGGCGATAGCGACTTTCAAGGCTTCTATCAATATTTCTACCGGAACCTTGTGTCCTTTCGGGGCAGATTTTGCCGAAGCCAGCAGTTCTTCTAGTGGGTAACCCTTTATAGTGTAGCCCATCTACTCCACCTCCAATAGTTCGGGGTTGTCGTGGATGTTGCCTAACACGGTAATGTCCTCACAATCTACCAAGAGCCGCACAGAACCCGTCACAGGACCTCTAACAATGAAACTACACAGCTTCTGGCTCCACTCCACTACATACTTCTCATAAAAGCAATTAGACGCTGAGACGATATCATGAGCGAAGACCTTCGTGCCCGCTACGTCATGTAAACCTGCGTATTGCTCCACCGTCTCCGGTTTCACCATAACCCACCACGCTAAGTTCACATATTCAGGATCCGTCTCTACGACTTCGCCAACAATAATAGGGCGTTTGCCGCCAAACACTAAGCTCCCATGGACAAACGAACTCTCCCGGAAAAGGTACTCCCCCGCATACTCGTCGTAGGTGTCCGTTACCGGCTTACCCCTGTACAATATCTCTCGCATCTACTCCACCTCCTCTTAGGTAAATATATCCTCAGTCAAACAAAGACCGAAATGGTTAAGCTTATCTTTAATTTCACGAAGGCACGCTTTACCGAGATTGCGAATGTGCAAAAGTTCGTCTTCTGTGTATTCGACTAGATCCCCGATAGTTTCGATGTCCGCCCTTTTCAAGACATTAAATGTCCTGCACGAGAAACCTAAATCTACAATCGGCACGTTTAGCATATCTGCTCTTTGTAAATTCGCCGCACGACGACAAAGTTCTAGTTGTTGCTTCATCCCTCCGACACGTCGATCTAAAACACACAAACGAGCTAACGCACCTAATAGCAAATACCCTTCTGGAATTGATCTGTTAATATCATAGACACCGCCTCTAGTGTTTTCCACCTACTCCACCTCCCTCCACGGGACAAGAGGAACCAACTCATAGCCCTCATCAACGAACTCGCTTGCGAACAACTTCCAGTCCTCGTATGCACTGCGGAGAATGATTCTCCCTCGGTTGTCCAGTCCTCCGCAAATCACGTTATAACACCCATCTGCCGTTCTCAACACAAACGCAGAACCGATGTACCTATCGTCAACGCTCCACCATTTGTACATCTGGCACGGCTTTGGCACTTTAGGTCTGTCCATCTACTCTACCTCCTCACAATACTTATAAAGAGCAAGATAATCTCTTGCTATTTTTGCGGCTACATCCACGCCTCTGGATGATCTACCCCACATAATCCCGTTACAGAAATCTCCACTTTCATGGGCCTTCACATTTGGAGGTTGTACTACTTCTACAATTTCTCCGTTTAAGTTAACTCCAACCAGAAAAATATGATGATTTACCTGTGTATCATTCATACCATACTTTTCAATTCGGTACTTTGGAAAGTATCCATATTTTATATCGTTTTTGCTTTTCTCTCGCTCCAAACAAAATTCGATAGCACTCTTCTCATTGTCAAATACGGCTACAATATAGTGGTCAGAATATTCAACAGTAGTTACAACGTATGCAACTTTTTGATTGGTCATCTACTCCACCTCCAACCTTCGGCCGCACATGGGGCAATACTGCGGAATCCAGCCTTGTTGGTCCAAATTGTCTATCAGAGTATCAAGATTACCGGTCTCACAAAAACAACCAATGGCCTTCTGCAAACCTTCGTTAGGGCTTTTCATCTGTTGCGCCTCCTCTGCTTCCGCTCGCTCGTACAAACGGCGAAACAAGTTTGTGCTTTTAGGCATCTACTCCACCTCCCTGACTTGCAACAATTCCGGATTATCGTGCCTGTTACCAATGACTGTGAATTCCTCCCAATCCTCCTCAATAAACCCATCACAAACCCCATCGACACCATCGTACAATCCCCATATAGGTGGGATTTGTATTACAATACCACGCTTAGCATAGTAGTCTGGCGCCTCGACAATATCGCCCTCATACACATCTATGCCATTTTTGCCTTTGAAACCCGTATACTGCCCGACAGTCTCGGGTTCTACTTCGTTTGACTCGCCATATTTTTCTGGAGAAATGATATACAAAACCTCTTCGTCGTCTCGCACTTGTGTATACAAACTACCATATACCCATGTGCGGTTCACTAACTCTTTCCCCCTGAATCTTATCACCCTCATCTACTCCACCTCCAACCTTCGGCCGCACATGGGGCAATACTGCGGAATCCAGCCTTGTTGGTCCAAATCGTCTATCAGAGTATCAAGATTACCGGTCTCACAAAAACAACCAATGGCCTTCTGCAAACCTTCGTTAGGGCTTTTCATCTGCTGCGCCTCCTCTGCTTCCGCTCGCTCGTACAAACGGCGAAACAAGTTTGTGCTTTTAGGCATCTACTCCACCTCCCACGGTTGCTGACCGTACAGGGCTAACTGACAGGATTCGAACCACAAAACGACGAGCAGGAAACAAACAACAGACTCCGAGCAGTTGCTCCTATTCTATACTCAGCATAGCACCGTCCAAGGCTGTCAACACGTGTCTACCCTCCCCTCTCGTTTGGGATACATGTTGCTCATCGCGGCGCCCTCCTAGCTCTCAACGCTTTGCTGGCACATAGCGTGTCACAATATTTGCTGTTGCTGTTGACCGGCGTATATGTCCGCCCGCAGTGGTGGCATTTCTTGGGTTTGTACTTCGCTTTCAGCGCTCCTGGGCTTCTGC
>PUNZ01000227.1 GCA_003551945.1 Halovenus sp.
ATCTTCGCTCGAAGGTGACCAGTACCGACGACTACATGGTCGCTGGTCGAACCATTGGCCCGTTCGTGAACGGTTCGGCAATTTCGGCAACCTGGGAGAGCTTAGCGACGTTCATGGGTGTCATTGCCCTGATGGTGCAGGTCCAAGTGCCGTTTCTGGCCATCTGGACGAACTTCCTGCTCTCGATTCCACTGATTGTCATCCTCTATGGCCAGACATTGCGCCGTCTTGGCTCGTACACGCCAGCAACGTTCTGTAAAGACCGATACGGTAACGTAATGTCGGTCGTCATGGCGTTGCTCATCGTCTTCGTGATGCTGATGTACGCGCTCGGGCAGTTCATCGGCCTTGCACAGATTGCAGAGATTCTGTTCGGTTGGGATTACAACCTCGCACTGGCTGCAATCGTGGTGCTGGTGACGGGATATGTGGTTATCGCCGGAATGTGGGGTGTGTCGTATAATGCCGCCCTGCAGTTCTGGCTGATGCTTACCGCAGCTTTCTTCCCAATGATGATTGTGCTTAACCAGCTGGGTTCGACTGGCTGGTTTTTCCCACCGCTCGGATACGGTGACCTCGTCCCTGAAATGACCGATTTCCAACCGGGCTTTTTCGATATTACTCCTGAACTCCAGGGTGTCCAAATCGACGTGCGCTGGTACGTCGCGATGTTCTTCGCGATGGCGCTTGGTCCGATTGGCATGCCACACCTTGCACAGCGGATTTTCACCAGCCGTAACGTGAAAGCCGCACAGCGGACTGTGTTCTGGTTCATCTTCGTCTCCGCACTCATGTTCGCCACCGTCTACTCCGTCGCGTTCGCCGGTGTGCTGTGGCTTGAACAGATTGGTGCGACCGAAGAGGTTGAACTCGCTGATTTCGACAAGATGATTTTCTATCTGAACTTCGCGTTCAATAACGAAATTGTGGTCGGATACGTGGTCGCTGGTGCGGTTGCCGGTGGTCTCTCGACAGTGAGTGGCCACATGCTCGCAATCAGTGCCGCGGTCGCAAACGATGTCATCGAAGCGTTCAACCTTGATGTGACCGACGACCGAAAGACACAGTTCGGATACCTTTCCGTTGTCGCTGCCGGACTTGTCATCGGTGTCATTGCACTCAGCCCACCAGCGTTCCTCGTCGTGAGTATCCTGTGGGCGTTCGCTATCAGCGCGGCCGCAATTACGCCGGTCATTGTGCTCGGTGTCTGGTCTGCTCGTGTCAACCGATACGGCGCTATCGCATCGAGTATTGTTGGCTACTTCACTATCCTTATCCTTTCGCCACACGCGTTCTCAGGCATTGGTGCTGGTGCAGAAGGGCTCACCGCCGCGTTGGGAATCGACGCCATCATGATTGGCTTCCCACTTGCTGTGCTGACGCTCGTTATCGTCTCACTCGTTGCCGAACAGATTGATTCCCTTGGTGTTGACCCGGCAGACAACCGCGCGCTCATCAACGAGATGCACGGTTACCCAGAGGACGGAACAGAGCGGTTCACTAGCGCAGTGCCGCTTATCATCCTCGCACTGCTCATGCTCCCGGTGCTGTACTGGGGCATCCAGCCGTGGTAAACTAGCCTCGTTTCGCTTCCGGTTTCATTTTATTGCAGAACATCCCAGCAGCGTACACTTTGGCTCCACCACCTAGCCGTGGTACATTTATAGTTCGCTGCTGAACTCCTTTCTATGAAGCTCTATGGAACCGTTGCCGGGTCGGCTATCTGGGCCCTTATCGGGGTCGGCACAGCGATCCTTGCCTTCTCGCAGCAAAATCAGATGACGGCGCTCATTGCCGCTGGCTGGATTTTGATTGCAACGTTTAGCTATTTAGAGTCACAGAAAGAGAGCGTTGATGAACCAGACGACCCGACTCCCGAGTAACCGCTCACAATCGCACTGTTTCACAGACAATGGAGGCGGAAGCCCACGACTTCAGTCGTGGGTCGATGACTGGCTGTTCGTTGTTGAGAGATGTGGCAAATCGGGACAACGGAAACCGTTGTCTGCGGTGCTCCGACCACAACACCACCAGTGTTAGTCAGGCCGTGGCACCGCTGCTCTCGCAATTCGAATCCGAAAATAATTGCTCTTAGTCGCTTCGTGACAGTGTCACTGGCTGTTTTGCGTTCGTCAGCACGCCCATTGCAATGCTTCCGAAAATAATCTTCTTGGTTGCGGATTTCTTCCGTCCGCTCATGACAATTTGGTCAACATCCACTTCGTCTGCAACGTTGACAATGGTTTCGTCAACATTTCCAACTTCCCATTGACTCTCAACTTGATAGCCTGCTTCTTCAAGCTGCGTCACAGCATAATCAAGCGTGTCAGGAACGAGCCCTTCTTCGTCGGCTTCACGCATTGATTCTATCTCGAGAATCCATGGCTGTTTTGTCTTCTCACAGACGTGCAAAACCAACACCTCAACTTCGTCAGCGGAGCCAGGAAGCGACTTGATAATGTTGATTGCCTTCTCCGTATTGGCTTCGCTGTCGTCTACCGGGAGCAGTATGCTGAACATAGGTCAACCTCACTGTAAATCTACTTAAATTTTTGTATTGAGTACTCGACACACACTGCTTGCTTTCGTCTGCATATCATCAACTGGGCATGCTCTCTTTGACAACGTAGTAAATGAGCGCAAATCCGACGAGGTGAAGGATAATCGAGAACAGTTCCCAGCCTTGAAAGAGTGAGAAAATAGCGAAGCCGAACACAAAGACGGCTACCAATGTCGCCCCCAGCCGCTTTGCCGCGTTCCGAATTGCAGTTTCACGTCCCATATCTGTGGTCATCATCTGATATCCAGTTATAGGTTGTGTCTTTGCGACCGGTTACGTTCGGTCGCTGGCCAAATTCCAGTCGGAAGTGTTGCACGATAACAAAACTTTAGGCTTGTCCGCTCCAATACATCATTCATGGCTGAGAAAGACCCGTCTGAAGACATTCGCGAGCTACATGAACAATGGGAG
>PUNZ01000211.1 GCA_003551945.1 Halovenus sp.
CGACACGAGGAGAGAATGGTGATGGGGCTAGAACGCCCCTACAATAATCGCGCCGCTGACGAGGGTTCGAGCCTGTGTGCCAGCGGTGAGTCGCATCAGTATGAATGTCACTTCGCGCGGAGATATAAACGTTCCTTCTTGCGGTCAACTGTGTCACTGGTTGCGATGGCGATACCTCCCGAGAGTGGGGCTGTCGCATGTCTGTGAGCGGGCACAGCGGTGCCTGCCCAGTAGTACCAGTCATTGCCCTACGTCCGGACCTCCTCTCTGGCGCGTTCGACGCCGACTTCACGGGCGAACTTTTCGAGTTCGGAGACGGTGACGCGCTGGGCCTGCGCACCGAAATCTTTGACCCGGCGAGTTACCTCTCTGACTTCCTCTTCCGTTGGGTCGAAGCCAACTTCGGTCAGTCGCTGTCTGACCGAGTGTGTCCCGGTGTGTTTCCCAAGGACGAGTTCGCGCTTTGCGCCAACCATCTCGGGAGTCATCACACCCGGTTCGAACGTATCGGCATTCTCGATGACGCCAGCGGCGTGAATGCCGCTCTCGTGGGAGAAGGCGTTTGCACCGACCACCGGCTTGTTGCCAGGGACGGGGACGTCAGATTTCTCCTCGACGAGCCGTGAGAGTTCGGTAATTTTGGTCGTGTCAATGCCGGTGGAGACGTTATACAGTGACTCCAGCGCCATCACGACCTCCTCGTAGGCGGCGTTCCCGGCCCGCTCGCCGATGCCGTTGACCGACACCTGCGCTTGGCTGGCACCGGCTTCGTAGCCAGCGAGTGCGTTCGCCGAGGCCAGTCCGAAGTCGTCGTGGGTGTGGACGTCCACACGTGCGTCGCCAGCGTCGGCAACCTCAACGACCTTCGCAACCAGTTTTTGCAGCCGGGTAGGCGTCGCAACACCGGTCGTATCTGGAATGTTAATCCAGTCCGCACCGGCGTCGACGGTTGCGTCGATAATCTCCAGCAAGAACGCCTCATCCGTTCTGGTGGCGTCCATCGGGGAGAACATACACTCGACACCGGCCTCTTTCACGCGCTCGACTGAGGCGACAGCACGCTCTAGCGCGTCTTCGCGCGTCGCGTGCATCGAATCCTCTAGCTGGACGTCGCTGGTCGAAACGAACACGTGAACCAGGTCGACGCCGCTGTCGAGTGCGGCCTCTACATCAATATCGACAACCCGTGCCAGCCCGCAGACGGTCGTTGAACTCGATGCAACGATGTCGCGGACGGCCTCAAACTCCGCGTCGCTGTTGACGGGAAAGCCTGCTTCGATGACGTGCGTCCCCATCTCATCTAACAGCGCAGCTATCTCGCGTTTATCTTCGTACGAGAACGATGTCCGGGGCGTCTGCTCTCCATCGCGGAGTGTGGTGTCGAAAATCCGTGCGTCGTCTATCTCAGAAGTACTGTCCAGTGTACCCTGGAAGAACTCGATCCGCCGGGGCTCCCGACGTATCCTCGTTGTTGGACATAAGCATTCGAATCAAGGACGTTCCTCACATATATATCTGTCCACAACTGTCCACTGTGCTAGCATGATTGACAGCTATTTGTGAACAATCGGGCAAAACTATCTCGGATAGCGCTCACAAAATAACTACCAAGCATCAAACGTAATAAGAAATATTAAAGCCCGTCATTCCATACGGACTCCCAATGACAGGATTCGTCTCCACGACGCCGGGATTGTATCCGTTGCCTGATTGGGCCAAAGACGAGCTCAAATCGCTCAAAGGCAACCAGAAGACGGACCTCATCAGCGGCGATGAAGGCTCCGAGGTACAGGACGCCTACGAAACCATCCGTAGCGAGTATATCACGACACAGCAGGATGCTGGCCTCGACCGCATTGTCGAAGGACAGGGCCGCTGGGATGACATGCTTGCACACCCGCTTGCCGTCCACCAAAACGTCGACACTCGCGGTATCGTCCGCTATTACGACAACAACAACTTCTATCGAGAGTCCGTCGTCACTGGCGAGTTGACGCCAAGCGGGGACGTTGCTGCAGAACTTGAGGCAGCACGCGCACACGTTGACGATGGATTACAGGCCGTTCTTCCCGGCCCGTACTCCCTTGCTGACCTTGCAACCGACGAACACTACGGGGATGACGAGGAGTTCCTCAACGCGATTGCCGAGTTCCTCGCAGGCGAAGCCGAAGAAGCAGGAGACGTCGAAACGACGTTCCTTCTTGAACCATCGCTTGTCGAGAATCCGCCGGAAGACGGCGAAGACGAGCGTGCCGCAGCGGCAATCGATACTGTTGCACAGGCTGCTGGCGGCGACGTCGTTGTCTTCCCGTACTGGGGAGCGCTCCCCGAAAAGGTCTACGCCCACGTGATGGATGCAGCAATCGATGGTCTTGGGTTCGACCTCGTCTCGGACGCCGACGCGAATATCTACAACGCACAGGAGTACGGCGCACCTGAGCAAGTTGCCCTCGGCGTCGTCGACGGACAGAATACGCTCGTTGAGTCACCGGAACTCATTCAGGAACGCGTCCAGTGGTTCGACGAGGGAACGCCACAGAACGACTACAACACAATCTATGCCACGACAAACACGGAAACGTTCTACCTGCCAGTCAACCGGTTCAAAGAAAAGCTTGCAGCCCTTGCGGCAGCCACGGAGCTGGAGGTGACAGCATGACGCGTGAGCAATTCCGACCCCCAGAGCACGACAACGAGCATTTCCTCTTGACAACCGTCGTTGGCTCGTATCCAAAGCCAAAATGGCTCCACCGTGCCCGCGACCTGTTTGAGGACGATGACTCTAGTTTCGATGCCGAGAACTTCGAGGAGGCCAAAGATGACGCCTCCCGACTCATCACCCACGAACACGAACGCTGTGGCCTCGATGTCGTCGTCGACGGCGAGATGCGACGCAACGAGATGGTCGAATACTTCGCCCACCGCATCGACGGCTACGAATTTAACGGCCCAGTGAAGGTCTGGGGCC
>PUNZ01000147.1 GCA_003551945.1 Halovenus sp.
CAGACATCGGTATCAGCCCGCTCAATCTTAGAAGAAGCGGGTTTTAATTTTGAAGGGGTCGCTTCTGTATATGCAAGGAAGCAGCGTGGTGACGAGCTGACAAGCGAGGACCACGATATTATAAACGCTTCAATCGAAACCCTGAGAGGATTGCTTCCAGAGGAGCTGGAGCAACCGGGTGAACAGGAGACTTCTGGTGATGACCGGGGGGCTTTTGATCAACTGGATATGCTACGGCGAGAACTGGAATTGCTTGAGATTGAAGGGTAACAAAAAACTAACCAAGAGGTGATAGAGGATGTTCCGTGATATTGAGAAGATGAAAAGAAGGCGTGCGGCTATTATTAAAGAGGCCCGTGAACTTCTAAACAAGGCTGACCAGGAAGAAAGGTCCCTGGCGGCAGACGAAAAAGAAAAGTATGACCGGATAATGGAAGATGTGAGAAGTATGGATGACGATATTCAAAGGGAAGAGCACCTTCAGCAGCTAGAAATGTCTGATCCTGCCAACCAGGTGCGGGATCATGACCCTGAAAGGGATCGTGCCGAGTGGCGCAGCCTGGGTGAGTTTGTGCAGACCCTATACAGCAACCCAAGCGACAAAAGACTCCGGGGCAGAGAAGTAGAGCTTCGGCAGCCGCCTCCCCAGGAGATGGATACAGGCGCAGCCGGTGGATTTCTCGTTCCTGACCAGTTCAGCCAGGAGTTGTTAACTGTTCAGCCTGACGAGGTCATCATAAGGCCCAGGGCCACCAAGTTTAATTCCGGTGACGCAAACCTGTTTATCCCTGCCCTCCAGTATTCCGGTGAGAATATGTATGCAGGTGCAGCGGTAACATGGATCAGTGAAGGTGCAACCAAGCCTGAAACAAGCATTAACTTTAAGCAAATCCAGCTTCAGCCTCAAGAAGTGGCGGCTCACGTAAGGGTAACAGATAAACTGCTCCGCAACGCACCAATGGTAGAGCAGATTGTCAGGACCCAGCTGCGGGGAGCTTTACTTGACGCTGAGGAAGATGCTTTCCTGACCGGTGCAGCCCGGCCTCTGGGAATCGTTGACCATCCCGCAACCATCCAGGTGGCAAACACTGCTGACCTCTATGATGACCTTGCTTCTATGCTTGAGTCCTTCAGAGGCCGCCGGGGTGTATGGATTTGTAACAGGGCAGCACTCAGCAACTTGATGGAAATCGAAGACGGTGCAAACCGTTATATCTGGCAGCCCAATGCAAGAGACGGAAATCCGGGAACACTATTTGGATATCCTGTGCTGTTCTCCGACCATGCTCCTGACTGGGGCAATGACGGCATGATAGTCCTTGCTGACCTGTCCTACTACCTGATTGCTGACGGTGTAGGTGTGAGCCTGGCTATTAGTCCTCACGTTCACTTTACGGAGAACATTACCGTAATTAAGGCATTTAAGACCGTTGACGGAGAACCCTGGTTAACCGGGCCATTACCCACCAACCCTGAATCCTCTCCGTTTGTTCAGTTACAGGCATAGGTAACAAAATGGGGGGGGGCGCAAGCCCCCCCTAATCTTATAAAGAGGTGATGATATGCAGAGGTTACAGGAGAAGTTAAAGCTTGCAATATCGAGAAGCTACAGCGCCACACAAGTTGCTGATGGTGCTGATGTTGACATGGCAAGGGTTGAGGTAGACAAGCACCGACGTGCCTTGTTTATGGTTATCCTGTCCGGTGAAATAGAGCAAGGTAACAGCGACAGCTATGTAAGATTAAACGTGAACCAATCAGTGGGCCTTTCTGGGCCTACCGCAGTATTGAAAGAAGATATAGATATTTTCGGTGGTGTAAACGCAAGCAAGGCCAAGATTGACACGGACGGCCACGGTGCTGGTGAAATTGTAACGATTAACGGCGTAGAGTTTACGAGGGTGACAAGTGGGGCGAGTGGTAATGAGTGGGTAAACCGGGATGGACTAATTTCCGTTATCAATGATGCTGACATAGGGATAAATGCCGGCAGTGATGGTTCTCATGTTGTTGAGCTTGAAGTTGACTTTCCCGGAACCAAGACCATTGATGTATCCGCCACAGGGGCAGCTATCGACTGTTTCACCACGGAAGCCGTTGCCCTGGTAGAAGTTCATAACTCTGAACTTGACGAAGATAAGCACGTGGTATGGGTTAATGTTGAGAATGAGAGCAACGCAAACCTGTATCCCTACGCCGTAGTTGTCTTGGGTGATCCCTACAACCTTCCGGTAGATCAGCAGGTGGCATTACAGGAATAGGGGCATTGACCCCTTTCCTGTAACATCTGGAGGTGAATTATGAGAGTAACAATAAAACTTCCTTGCGGGAGAATTAGGAAGGTCCCCAAGGAATCACTTGAAACAGCCACTGTAAAAGCTGAAGAAAACGCCATGAAACCAAGGCCGGAACCAAAGCATATCGGCGGCGGCTGGTATAATGTAGGCGGTAAAAAAGTTCAGGGCAAGGAAAGGGCCGAGGAAGAGGCGAGGCGCCCTTTCGTTCAAGAGAGCTAAACGAATGGATAGCAGAAGCCGAGAGCTTTCCATGCGAAAGCACAGACGGCGGAGCTTATTTTGACGTGAAGCTCTATAAAGATTTTGTGATTAAGACTCCTAAACGTATTCAGTTTAAAGATACAAAGGCACTTGACAGGATAGCAGAAGCACAGACATATTTAGCCAGTAAAGTAGATGGAGTTCTACCATGTTACAGGGTGGGCCTTCAGTTGTTTATGCCCCGGGCCCCTGGTGTTGATGCTGGCAAAGTTATGAAGAAGTGGCCCCACATCAAGAAGAAAAGGGACCAGGTGGTGGAGGCTATTAAAAGACATGGATATTTATTGACCGATGTGGGAAGCAAAAATGTGATTTATGATGAGGAAAATGACAAAGTTTACCTGATAGATTTCCACCAGGTTAAAAAGGTAGGTGATTAAATGCCTGTTAAAATAATAGAATCTCCAAA
>PUNZ01000071.1 GCA_003551945.1 Halovenus sp.
CAACATCAAAGCCACCGAAGTGCTCACGGATAGTCAGCAAGTCGGCAAGCGTCTGACAGGGATGGGCATCGTCAGTTAACCCATTGATGACCGGCACGGTTGCGAACTCTGCGAGTTCGACAACGTCTGCATGGTCGAACACCCTCGCCATGATGAAATCCACATATCTTGAGACCGCTCGGGCGGTATCACGAATTGGCTCCCCGTGCCCAAGATGGATATCATCTGGACCAAGGAAGATAGCGTGACCGCCGAGTTTCGTCATTCCAGTCTCGAAGGAGATACGGGTTCGTGTCGACGGCTTTTCAAAGAGCATTGCAAGGGTCTGGTTCGCCAGCTTCCCGCCAGTGTCATCGGCCGCTTTCAGCGCAGCTGCTTCATCAAGCACGGCGTACAATTCGGTCGGTGTCAGGTCGTCGATATCTACGAGATTCATGTCAGTCCTCCAGCAGTCGTTCGGTAACACGTTCCAAGACCGCCACGGCCTTATCATATTCGGCCAGGTCGATATGTTCATTTGGCGAGTGGTCCAGGTCCGAATCGCCAGGTCCATACGTTATCATGGGGCAGTCCCAGTGGTCAGCAAAGACGTTCATGTCGCTTGTTCCCGTCTTTCGCAGCATTCGTGGCTTGCCACCTTCCTGTCGAATCGCGGCGCGGAATGCCCGCGCCACTGGCGTCCGCGGACTTTCCATGACTGGCTCTACCTGGTCATGCCAGTTCACCGTCCCACGGTCAAGACAGCCATCTGCGAGCTCTCGAACCTCATCGGCGGTGTATTTCGGTGGGACACGCAGCTTTACATCCATCGTCGCCTCGACAGCCAGCCCATCGTCCGAAATGCCTCCATCGAACGTCACCGGCTTGCAGGTCACTCGCTCGAAGACGGGGACGTACTCTTCGTGTTCGAACTCGGCTTCGACGCGCCGCCACCAGTCCATTGCATCCTGGATTGCGTTATTCTCCGGTCGTGAGGAGTGACCGGATTCGGACGTTGCAACATAGGTTCCACCAAGGATTCCACGGTAGCCAAGTGTAATCCCGTTCCAGCCGGAGGGTTCGCCGTTGATGACTGCATCAGGTTCGCTTTCACGGGTCTCAACGACGTGTCGGCTCCCTCTGGAATCCACTTCTTCGCCAACCACGCCGATAAAACTTGCACCCGTATTCACGGCTGCGACGGCCATTGACGCAAGCGGGCCTTTTGCATCGACGCTACCACGACCCCAGAGCAGTTCGCGACCCTCGTTGTCCGTTTCGACGTGAACCGGAATATCTCCCGGAACTGTATCGATATGCGAAGTGAGCAATACGCCATCGTCGGCGGGGGCATGGACATTTCCAACGTCGTCTATCCACGCCTCCCGGCCGTGTGCGTCGAAATAGGAGACGAGTTGGCGAGCACATGGCTCCTCGTTCCCCGTCACGGATGGAATCCGAACCAGTTTGATGAGGAGGTCGCGTGCCTCGCTGACCTGTTCGACGCCACTCATTTACAACCCCTCCGAAGAGGTGCTCGTGTGCATGGTCACAGAACCTCCACAAGTGCATCCACGACTTCGTCTGCGTGCTCGTGCTCGATGGTCAGCGGCGGCAACAGGCGAACAACCGTCCGTCCTGCTGGGAGTGCAAGCACCTGATGGTTGAGCGCCAAATCTCTGAGGATACGGTTTGCACCGCGTTTGACCTCGATACCGACCATCAGTCCTTCGCTACGAACCTCGCGGACACTGCTTTCCAAACGAGATTCAAGTTCGTCCGTGAGATACTCGCCCATCTCTGCCGCATGTGCGGGAATCTCCTCCTCAAGGATGGTCGAGACGGTGGCGTGAGCGGCCGCTGAAATTACTGGACCACCACTGAATGTCGACGCGTGTGAGCCGTAGTTTTCGGCAATCCAGTCCTGACAGAGCGTCGCGCCGATTGGAAGGCCGTTCCCGAGCCCTTTCGCGCTGGTAATCATATCAGGCACTGCGTCGGCGGATTCGGCTGCCCAAAGCGAACCGGTACGGCCCATCCCGGTCTGGACTTCATCGAAGATGAGTGCCGCATCGACCGCGGCTGTCTCCTCACGAGTCGTTTCTAGGAACTCGTCGGTGGCAGGGTTGATTCCACCTTCCCCCTGTACCGGTTCGACGATTACTGCGGCCGTCTCCTCATCGACGGCTTCAGCCATCGCGTCCGGTTCGTTATACGGAACGAATTCCACGTCGCCAATCAACGGCTCGTATGGTTTCTTGTACTTGTCTTTCCAGGTGGTCGCCAGCGCACCCATCGTCCGGCCGTGAAAGCTTCGCGTCGTTGCAATAATTTTGCTGCGACCCGTCGCCGCACGGGCAAACTTCAGTGCAGCCTCGTTCGCCTCCGTTCCGGAGTTACAGAGCCAGGTGTTGTCGATACCCTTCGGTGCGGTCTCAGCAAGCAACTCATACAGTTGCGTTCGAATCTCGACTGGATAGGACGCCTGCACATACGTCAGCGAATCAAGCTGCTCGCTTGCTACCTCCGTCACCGCTTCGTGACCATGACCAAGCGGGACGCAGGCGTAGCTTGCGCCCATGTCAAGATAGTCTGTGCCGTTCTTGTCGAGGAGATACGGGCCATCCCCTTCGACAATCTCGATTGGTTTTTCGGAGAAGACGAATCCGCTCATTATTCGTCACCTCCGGTGTCCGTTTCACTGCCCAGTGCCGATGCACTGACATGGGTTCCGCCACCGTCAAGCGCACTCACAACCGGAGTATCCGCGTTCGCATCAGCAACAATCGTCTTCGTTGCGCCGCCTTCGAGCGCTTCCTGCATCGCCATGACTTTTCGGCTCATAAATCCTTCTGCGGCCGCTTCCAGTTCGTCCCATTCCGCAGGGGTGTCAACGGTCTCAATGAGCGTTGCGTCGTCATCTGGGTCAGCGAGGATGCCCGGCACATCAGTCAGCAAGACGAGCGTCGCATCGAGTTCGC
>PUNZ01000035.1 GCA_003551945.1 Halovenus sp.
CCCTCGTTGTCCCAATACCGTCACAGTTCGGTGTAAACTCACTCCAGTGGGTTATTCCCTGCTCCCAGAGTCGTCTCTCGGTTTGTTCACCGACACCATCGGCCCCGAGAAAGCTGTTGTCGACGTGCACGAGAGCCCATTATTCGCCAACCAAAATAACTGTACGGAAAAGCTAAATGAGGGCTGGAGGCTTCGTCAGTTAGGGACGCTCCCACACGCCCCGAAGGCGGTCAGTTCCTGTCAGTGAGTGTGGTGTGAAATCAACGGCTGACCAGAATGGTGCAACCCGCTCATCGAAATACGCGACCAATTTCTCGTGTCGTTGTTGCAAGTCCCTAACTAGCGCAGTTCCGATACCCTGCCCACGCCGTCGCCGGCGAACAGCAATTGCTAAAATTTCCTCATCGTCGACGACAATGACGCCCACAATACGCTGTGCGGCGTCGCGACCCACCAGTGCAACGTATACCTGTTGTTGCTCCAAGACGGTCGTCACTCGCTCGTATTCGATTGCCAACAGCGCCCCATCAAGAATGTTAAACACTGCTGGACGCTCCGCCATGGTTGCGGGTCGAATCTCCATGCTCTGGGCCTGATAATCAGTTATCCACCTTTGATAAGGCGAATAATTTTGACTTGGTCCACATCCGAGTCAACTGGTTTATCCTCTGGAACAGGTGACCCATCAACGAGCAAGGAGACCTCGTGTTGACTCACATCAAATGAGTCCAGTAACTCGCCGTAGGTTTGCCCTGCTAGGTCAACCTCGATTTGTTTCTCACCGACCAATTCCACCGTGATACTCATGAGAGTGGGTAGAAACTGCGTCCGGTTGAGTATGTCGTTATTCCGTTGCTTCGGTCGCAGCCGTCTCGCTATCGTCTTCAACTGATTTCTCGCCTGTCAGTCGTCGCTCTGCCTCGTCTCGGTCTTCCGGGTACCCAACGTCAATCCGCCACCCATCCATCCGAATGGCATCGATAGTCCGTCCCGAATCAAGAAGGAGGTCGATTGCGTCGCTGATTTCGTACTCACCACGGTCTGACGGCTGCACGAGATGACAGGCATGAAAAATTGCAGGCGTGAAGGTGTAAAAGCCAGTCATCACAAGATTCGATGGTGGCTCATCCGGCTTTTCCACAACCTCGGTGATCTCGCCGTATTTGTTTGTGTCACAGACACCGTACCGGCTTGCCTCCTCCCACGGCACTTCCTCGACAAGGAAGGCGGCATCAGCCCGCTCTTCAGCCTGTCTGTTGATGACATCCTGTAGGTTTGCCTGGAAGATATTATCGCCAAGCATCAGCATGAAATCATCCTTGATATGTTCTTCGACTGTTAGAAGTGCATGAGCGAGACCAGTCTGTTCGCGTTGGTGTGCGTAGGTGATTGGGACGCCCTCAAACGCATCGCCGTAGTGTTCGATGATGACTTCTTTTTTGTACCCGACGACGACGAGGAGTTCGCTTGCATCGAGTTCGACGAGCTGTTCAAAGCAGTGTGTCAACAGTGGCTTTCCAGCGACTTCGACCATCCCTTTCGGCTTCTCGTCCGTGAGTGGTCGAAGACGGGTGCCCTTGCCTGCTGCGAGGACGACGGCTTGCATACCGTGTTCTGGTTGGAGAAGCAATAAAAAACGTCTGGTATGGCAATGAGACCGACTACTGTTCTGCGTCTACCGGTTTCTCACCGTTTTCATGTTCGGTTGGTTCCTCGGTATCATCAGCAGACCCGCCAAAGAGACCACCCTCGCCTCCGAGCGAAAATGTCTCGCTCAATCCATTGCTCTGGCCGGAGTCCGCAAGCGGGTCACCGCCAGTTTGCAACGTTGGCCCGGTATCGGTGTAGTACCACTCATCAGCAACGACCACAAACTGGTCACGGTTGGCATCTTCGATAACCCGATTGTTGGTGTCAATGGCGACGTCAACCAGGTCTTCAAGCGTCTCAACATGGATTCCCTCGCCTTGGAGTGCCGAGTCAGGAATCGAGCCAACGCTAATCCACTCATCATACTCGGTGCGCTGTGCCTGACTGGTCAAAATCGTTCGTTCCGTTTCAGTGGGGGTAAACTCATCACGACTTTTGACAAGTACCGCAGCACCAAGCCCAACAAGAGACCCAGCGAACAACAGCACCGAACCGAGCGAGCGCAACAGTCCATACTCTGCCTGTGACTCGCTCATTACGGTCGTTTCGTGTGGTTCAGCGATATCTGCGTTTGCTTCAACGCCAAAGGTTGCACTATCTGGGTCGACCACCAGTTCGTCCTGGTAGGAGGTCCGAACAGAGTCACCGTTGACAGTACCAGTCGTCTGGGTATCGAACTGAACGGCAACTTTTGTTGTCCCAACGCTCGCGCCAAGGTCTTCTTCTATCTGTTCGAGTTCGTTCTCAACCTCGGCAACGTCGAGCGAAACGGGAAGCAAAACAGATTCGCCGGCTTCGACATCAGTGACCTGCTCCTGTTCAAGCGGTTCTCGTTGTTCCCAATACGGTTGGTCGTCATCATCAAGCGACTGTAAAACGAGTTCGGCGGTAAGCTCGACATCGACCGCCCCGTCATCAGACGCCGTGTAATAATACTCGTATTCACCGTGGAGTTCGGGCGAAAGTTCCGTGAAATACGTTTGCTGATTATTCAGCGTCTCGTTTTGTTCAAACACAGCGTTTGGCTCCGTTACCTCAGCAAAGTGAGAAAGTTCCGAGTGTTCCTCCCAGGAGGAAACAACTTCCTCTTCGGTCTCAGTTGCCGGATTAATGTGTGTTCCATAAGCAAGCAGTCCACCGAGCACGGCAAGGATGGCTAGACCGATGATAATTGCTGGAAACCACCGGTTGAATCGTTCTTTCAGGCGAATCGACCGCATCGATTGTGAATCTGTTTTCGTTGGCATAGCTATCGTTAGTGTTAGTTACCGCGCAATCGCGAAACGAGGCCGCGAGTTCGGTGA
>PUNZ01000266.1 GCA_003551945.1 Halovenus sp.
CGCTTTGGAACGAACTCAAAGCCATGGATATGCCGTTTCTGGTCGCACTTGGGCTGGGAATGGTCAGTGCCGTCGTCATTCTTGCTCGTGGTGTCCAACTTGCACTCTCAACGGTTCCTGGACCCACATTTGCGTTTTTCGCTGGCCTCATTGGGGCTTCTGCAATCTTGCTGTTTGATTCTCGCTGGTTTACGAATCCAGCACAGTTGGGGGCGGCCATTGCTGGTTTTCTCATTGCGTTCGTCATTGCGGGTGCATCAACAAGCGGACTGCTCCCACAGACCCTGCCGATGGTCTTTGTCGCAGGTATGTTTGCTATCTGTGGCATGGTCTTGCCCGGGATTTCCGGGGCGTTCATCCTGCTGTTGCTTGGGCAATATGAGTATATGACCGCTGTCTTGACCGGCTTTACTGACCAGCTTGGCGCACTCGCACTCGGTGATGGCGTTGGAACCCTTGCTGAAGATGGCCTTGTGATTGTAACCTTTCTTTTCGGTGCGTTTGCTGGGCTGTTTACCGTCGCCTACGTGGTTCGTTGGGCGCTGGAGCGGTATCGTGGGCCGACGTTTGCGTTTCTAGTCTCGTTGATGGTCGGTGCGCTTCGGTATCCTAGTGAGCGCATGATTGAAACAACGGCTCTATCGCTGTCGCCACTCCTTCTCGTTGCCGTCGCCACGTTTTGTGGCGGGGCTGTTGTCTTTTTACTGGATTATTATACCGCAGACTTAGAGTACGAGACTGCGTGAGAGTGGCATTTGACCCTTCGGTGGGGTGAAATATTGACAACCACACCCAACTCATAGACTGAGTCCCGCTTTCCCCCTCGTGGCCACACCAAGGGTAGCCTCTCACAGTGTCTGTGCGTCTGTCGCTCGTCTGACGGTGAATTATGTAGGAGAGACTGTCACGTATTCACAACGGAGTATGGGTGAAACAGAATACATTTCGGTCGCCGAAACCAGCGAGGGCATCGGCGGCACTGAGTCCGTCGGAGAGGAAGTAACGCTTCCCGTCGTCGAGTTACTGACTGGTCGTGGGTTCGTCACGGGAAAAAGCGGGAGCGGGAAATCAAATTCCGCGAGCGTGATCGCCGAAAAGCTACTCGACAGCGGGTTCGGTCTGTTGATTGTCGACATCGATGGCGAGTACTATGGATTGAAAGAGGAGTATGAAATCCTCCATGCTGGCGGTGATGAAGAATGTGACATTCAGGTCACGCCAGACCATGCAGAAAAGCTTGCCTCCCTTGCGCTTGAACAAAACGTCCCGATTATCCTTGACGTTTCAAGCTATCTCGATGAATCCGAGGCCGAAGAACTACTCACTGCGGTTGCTCGACGGCTTTTTGGGAAAGCGAAGAAGGAAAAACAGCCCTTTTTGTTGCTCGTCGAAGAGGTCCACGAATATATCCCCGAGAAAGGCTCTGTCGGTGAATGTGGCCGAATGCTCATTAAAATCGGAAAGCGCGGGCGCAAGCACGGCCTTGGTATCTGTGGGATTAGCCAGCGACCTGCTGACGTAAAAAAAGACTTCATCACGCAATGTGATTGGTTGCTCTGGCACCGCCTTACCTGGAATAACGATACCAATGTTGTCCGGCAAATTCTCGACAGCGAGTACGCCGATGCCGTCGAGGAGCTGAACGACGGCGAAGGGTTTCTGGTGACTGACTGGTCGGAAGCGGTCCGCAGGGTGCAGTTCTACCGTAAGAAAACGTTCGACGCGGGTGCAACGCCAGGACTTGATGATTTCGAGCGGCCCGACTTGAAAAGCGTCAGCGATGACCTGGTATCCGAACTCCAAGACATCAGCGAGGAACAAAAGGCCCGTGATGACCGGATTGCTGAACTCAGGGCGGAACTCGATACAAAGAACTCCCGAATTGCCGAACTTGAAGCGGAATTGCAGGATGCCCGTGATTTAGAGCGAATGGCAAACCAGTTCGTCAACGCGATGGTTCAACACGTTGAGGGGCCTGCACCGGGCCGAACTGAGCGTGAACGGATGCGAACGGCGGCAACTGAGCGCCTTCAAGCCAGTGCTGGTCAAGCTGAAGACACTCACTCGAATGGTGATGGCGGAACCGAGGCCTTTGCGGCGATGATGGATGCCGCGCCCCAACTCAGTGCCGGACCAACAGAAGATGCTGGTTCACCAGCCGATGAGTCCGAAGCGGATGACACAGAAGAGGATACCACCACTGCTACGGGTTCGTCGACAGCAACAACCGATGCGGCTAGCGACAATGATGATGGGAACGAACGGTTCAGCGCAGACCGAATCCTTGCCGCATTACGGTCTGCACCTGATGCCCCCATCCATGGGTCTGCTTCGGACCAATCCGATGAGGCGGTTAAGCTAGCGCTTCCCTCGACTTTCGGTGAGTCTTCATCCCCCCAGAATGGCGACTCGCCGGCGGGCTCTGATGCAGAGATTCTTGATGCTGATGCGTTGGGAGATGAAGAACCGCTTGCTGTTCGGGAACTCAAAGCAGCTATCGGCGGCTTGGAGACAAAAACGCGAAAAATGCTGTCGTTCTACCGAGAGTATGGACCCAGTACGCCGCTCAATGCCCACTTCGCCGCCGGAGGGGACGGTGACCGGACGCTTGCGTACGCACACAATCGAGAGCTCAGAACAGCAGGCCTTATCGACCATGTTGGCCGTGGCTACTACGATTATTCCGTCCCTGACCTCTTGGAAGAGGAATTAGGTGTGCGAGTCTCCGAGACAGATATTTCGGCGTTTACCAACACTATCGAAGAGCAGTTCCTCGATGCTTGAACCTGGCGCCTGAGTGTTTCCTGGTACGAGGGATAGTAGGCCGTTTCTAGTCCCGGTATCTTTGGTAAGAACTTTAGTTGCACTGGTCGCACACACAGATAGTTATGCGACCAATCGATGACACCTCACTGGCACGGGATGGAAAAGTTCTCATCCTGGCATATGACC
>PUNZ01000101.1 GCA_003551945.1 Halovenus sp.
AACAGCGTTCCGTGTTTTCGATATCGTTCGACCATCTCATCTCGCGTCTCGAATTCGTCTTTTGGAAACGCGGAAGCCGGTGGAATCTCTGTTTCTCGGTCCGGAATCATCTCCTGTTCGGCAACGGCAAAGCCGGCAGCACGAAACGCCTCACGGTAATCAGACGCATTCCAGAGCGTCATCTCAACAGCGAGGTTTTCCTGCCAGTGATGGGTGTGTACGCTTTCCTCGAAAAAATTCACCGCACAGTAAAACGTTCCCCCCGGCCGAATAATTCGGTTGAGTTCTGACAGGGTATTCGCTGGATTGCGGGCATAGTAGAACGCTTCCATGGAGAAAACGTGGTCAAAACTATCAGTTGCAAACGGTAAGGCATCAAAGTCCCCACGAACAAACTGAATCGCATCGTCATCGGTGTATGAGCGGGCGTTTTGAAGCATCTGTGAGGACGCATCCAGCCCGTATCCACGACCAATTCCGGCAGTCTCACGAAGTGCACGAAGCACATACCCAGACCCCGTTCCAAGGTCCAAAACGACATCCCCCGATTCAACGGGCATCCTCGCAAGAGCGTGTTTGGCCGTGTGCCAGTGTCTGGTTTCCATCCCTTTATCCTTGCCTCGCCGGGCCCACTCGTCGAATTCGTCTCCAATGTTCATACAGCTAGGTGGACGGCGACCCGATAAATTCCTTCGACTTGTCGCGAGTGTCAGATGAACCGAGGCGTTGACTCGATATATTCCCGATAGGCTGCTTTATCGCTCATTGTCTCCATCACTTCCTGTTCTTCGACGATTGACAGCCGGTAATAGAAATACGCGAGGACGGGAAACATGGCTATCGTAAGCAGGGAGGGCCAGTGGACGAACCAACCAAACAAAAAGAGCAAAAAGCCCAGATACTGCGGGTGGCGAGAGTAGTTGTAAATCCCGCTTGTGACAAGTTCCTCGTCAGTCCGATAGAGCGTTCCCCAACCCCAGGCAATCAGGATCGTGCCAAGGACAATGAGTAACGCACCCACGGTCTTCCAAAACGTGAGTGCCATTCCCTGTCCGAGCATCTCAAACTCAAAAAGCACTTCTTGGCCGGCCGTAGCTGAAAGCCCTGCGCCTGACGGAACGGCAGCGGACGTAATGTAGACGGTCAACGGAACGCCGTACATTTCAACGAAGAGAGAGACGATAAACGCAGCATACACACCAAGTGAAGCGGATTGCCAGTTAACCCGCCACCGGAATCCGGCAGCGAGCGGCACTGCGAAGGCGATAAACACGCCGATGTTCAGTGCAACCAGGTCCCACCGACCCGAGATGATTTCGGCTTGGTCCGACATAAAAAACCAGATGTGTCCAAAAAACGACGGCACAAGCGATGTTCCCTCGACAATTGCAACGAAGACGACCAACGAGACCAACCCGATAATCCGCCGCCGGGTCAATGCAAACCGTGATTGGTCGTGCTGGACAGATTCCATATCAGCTATCTAGCAGTCAAGTTATTTGAGGGTGACGCCTCAGCAGACAGAGAGTGAGTTTCTGTTCCGGTGCTGAAGCATGTCCAATAGCACCGACTAAACAGTGGCGATGTCAGAGGTGAAAGCAAGAGAAGAGCCGAATCAAGCGGTATCTAAGAGCAGTGACTCGTCCCCGTTACCCCGCAACGAGTTCGGCAGGAGATGCCAGAAACGAGGTGCTGGTAACGGCTGCGAACGGGCTAGTCATCGCTTCGGTCGTATCGTCTGTCCCATCATCCTCAGGACCATCTTCGTCGGGTATATCACCCTCATCAAGGTCGCCATCTGTTTCGTTGGCATCGGGTTCGTCTCCGTTGAGTATATCATCTGCATCGTCCACATCTTCCGGTGGTTCTTCGAGCGTCACCGGGATTGTCTCGCCATGTTGGATATCATCTTCTGGCACGGAAACGTTCTCAGCAATCTGTGATGGTGTCTCATCTTCACCAGATTCAACGACGATGTTGTACCCATCAGCTTGGTCGCTCATGTGAACGCTTGAGTTCGCATACCCATCGTCGGTATTGAGCGTCTCATCAGTTGGGTATGGCACTGTCAGTTCGAATTCGCCATCGGTGTCAACTTCCGCAGTCTGTGTGTACTCGAACGGTCGTTCGTTTCCAGTTTCAAGCAACAGTGATGCGGTCACTGTCTCACCTGGCTCAGCTTCACCGGTGAGGGTTGCTCCTTCGACCCGGTCAAAGGTCTTCACGGAAGACACGAGGTGGCCGTCAGCCATACCATAATTTGCGTCAACCATGCCGTCTTCACGAGCCGATTGTAATTCAGCATCAATTATCCCGGGTGTCAATATCTCCCCTTCCTCATCGAAATCTACTGGTTCATTCCAGCTAGCTGCATACACCGGTGCAGACAACTGGTTGCCCTGTGCGTCAAATCCAACAAGCGAGTAGATTGGTGTTTCATGAATTAGCCGGTAGTGTTCCATCCCATCGGCATCATCAATATAGAGATTGGCAAGCATCGTGTCATAGTAATCGCCACCGACCGGGAGATTTTCTGGGTCGTCAGCACCGACATCAACCGCTTCCTGGTCTATAAGATCTTGATACTCCGTATCAACCCACTGTGTGATGGTTGAGAAAATATCACCGGCCATTCGGTCATCAATCATCACATACTCCATGCCGGGGTCATCACTGTCTTCGACTGCCGCGCGCAGTTCATCTTCGTCCGCATCTGGGCCGATATCCTCACCAGCGGCGATAGCATCAAGATACAGCTCAGCTTGTTGTTCATCTTGTGATAGAAGAACTTCTGCGGAATCCCGGGCATTCTGCTGGAATGGGTTCGAATGCGGGATTCGCTCACCCTGTACTGTTATGAGGTGGCCATAATCCCACCACGATAAGATACCATAGGCACCCTCAGGGTAATCGAAGCTCCCGTCAGCGG
>PUNZ01000048.1 GCA_003551945.1 Halovenus sp.
CTCCACCGGCTTTCTGCTGTGAACGTACGTGAACAGCGAAAGCCATACGAGGGATTTGAACGAGAGAAGTCGCAGCCAGTGAGCGGAGCGAACTGGACCGCCTTCGCGTGGTTCAGTATCTCTCCACCGGCCTATACCTAACAAGTTAAACTCGGTGGTTTTTATGCTATTTTCTGTTGGCTTTCATATGGAATTTCGGATGGGCCGCGTCCCGATCGCATCGATAGACGGCGATAACGTTCCGCACGAAAGCGCTGAGAACGCCCGCTGTGGGATTCGGGCTGTCGGTCGTGACGGTATCGGACGGGCTTTGGTCGTGTGAGACTGATGTAGGCGACGAGCACGCGACTAAGTGTAATGAAATGTGCGAGTCCCCGACAAAACTAACCCACCTGTCCCCATACTCCGAGGATATGGCTGACGCGGACATTGAGGAACTGATAGACCGAATGAACAGAGAACTAGAAGCGACCACCTACGCCCTGCGAAGCATCGAGATAGCCGTCGTTCATGGGGGCTACGCCGATACGGATTCGGTCGTCCGAACAAACATCGCAGATAACGAGTTCCAGCTACGTGACTGGCGAAACCTCGGTGACAGATTTGTCTCCCGGGAATTGGAGTGGAACTATCCCACTGCCCGTGGGGCGGCTAATCGGATGTCGGCGATGTTGGTTGGAACAGTCTGCGAAATTCTGGACCCGCAGGAAGGTCTTGTATGGGACCAGAAAAACCTCCACGATCACGCCGAAATGCAATTTCTTAGACGGGTCCGAAATGGTGTTTTCCACGGTAACCGTTTCGGTTTCAGGAACTACAACGGGAGTGGGGCTGCTTGGCGTGGATGCGAACTCACGATGGAAATGAAAAATAAGCCGGTGTTTACGGAAATCGAAGGAAACAGACTGTATCTTGCCGGTCCTGAAAGTCGAAACGACTTTGATGTGGGGAGAGACATCAACGAAGGTCTGCTGGAGGCGGGCGACGGGCTAGCGTTAGTCGACGACATCATAGACATTCTCATCGAGGAGACTGGGTAGTCAGGTATTTGGTGGGGTGACGTATGAAAGCGTATCAGACGACGCTGACGGACCGATAGTGCTGTCGGGCCGTCGTTTATACTAAAATGGTTCTATTGCATTCGTATGACCGACGTTCCAAAAGCGGGCGAACTCCTTGTTGGCGCACATCTTCGGCTTGTTACCGGTTGTAAGCTAGTCGTCTACAACCAGTATTCGGCACAACAAGGTGGGCAGAATGAGATAGATGTTATCGGCGTCCACACAACCGATGATGGGGAACAGATAATCTACAGCTGTGAGGTCGTCACTCATCTGAACGGTATTGGCTACGGGAACTACACGGAAAGTTATGACCGTCTCCGAAAGAAATTCGAGTACCACAGAGCGGAAATCACCGAAATATTCGAGTCAGCAGATTGCTACCGATTCCAGTTGTGGAGTCCGAACGTCCAGCCTGGTCTGGTGGAACGTCTGGGTGAGTTGCACACAGTCTTCGATGGCAACGAGAGGATGACCTTCGATTTAGTCATCAACGAGACCTACTCGGAGCATATCGCTGACCTCCAGCAAGAGGCGGCATCCACCACCGCACAGCGTGGTGAACTCGGCTTTCGGATGCTCCAGATACTCGAGCATCTGAAGTGAGCCTCAGTCCGTCAGCCATGTTTCGTGCAGGTCACGCCAAACAACACCACCAGGGGCATCCGCTGCCGCTTCAAATAGCACTGTGCTGAGCCGGCCTGTCTTCTCGGACGGTGTTTCCTGCCATTCTTCATACCGGACTACTCTGAGTTCATCCTGTGCATACCGTGTTTCGACGTTTCGTATCTCGATTTCGAAATTCCCCGGCTTGTAGGCCTTGTAGTTCCTGCGAATCCCCTCGATAACTGCGTCATACTCTTTACGCGTTCCGTCGGGGGTCACCATCTCGAAGTCGGGCGAGAGCGCACGTTCGACACGGTTGTCAGTCTCTGCTGTTCCGGTGTACCAGTTGACAAAGAACGCGTGCAGGGACTCAATTTCACGTTTGCAGGTTTCCTGTGATGGCATGCTCTCTGAATCGTAACCCATCCCCATAGGAGTGGCTAGTTTCGCGAACTCGGCTGGCTCACCAACACGGTTGCACACGCCGGGAAAACTTACGACCATCGCGGCCAAATCCGCTCGTATGGCACGACAAACGGTCCGTCATGAGGAGGGAGCAATCTACGAGTTCACACCCGAGTTGGAACCGATTACCGAGGTTGAACCGGGAACTGAACTCACTATCGAAACCAGGGATAGCCTTGATGGCGCAGTTCAGTCCGACGCTGATGTTATCGAGTCGATTCCGGACGAAGTAAACGCAGCAACAGGGCCGATTGCCGTTGCGGGAGCAACACCAGGAGATGTTCTCAAAGTCGAAATCGAAGCCATTCGGGTGACAGAACCGGCGGGACGGGTCATTACTATCGACGGGTTCGGTCTGCTCGATGGCGAACCGGACATTGCGGCGCCGAAATCTCGAATGACACCAGTTGACGGTGAAACACTTTCATTCGGAGACTTGGAAATACCGATAGACCCGGTCATCGGAACGATTGGGGTTGCCCCACAGGAGGAATCATACACGACGCTGGTTCCGCACGACCACGGTGGGAATCTCGATACCACTGACATCACGGCAGGCAATACGGTGTACTTCCCGATTTTCCAGCCCGGTGGGCAACTTGCGATGGGTGATTGCAAGGCTGCAATGGCGGATGGGGAAATGTGTGGGACCGGCTCCGAAATCGCGACTGATATCGACATCAGCGTTGACCTCATCGAATCGCCAGCAGTCAGTCTCCAGCGTCCGCTCGTGGAGACTCCCAATGCGTGGAAGACGCTTGCCAGTGCGGAAACGATGGAGGACGCCTCCAAACTGGCGAATCAGGACGCCATTGGGCTGCTTGCAGCAGAACACGACTTTGAACCGACGGAGGCCTACATGTTTTCGAGTCTCGTCGGTGGGCTGGAAATCAGTCAGGTAGTCGACCCACTGGTAACCGTTCGCAATGCGATTCCAAAGACGTACCTCGCCGACCCGCTGTAATCCCCACGAGTCAACTATCTGAATAAAAACAGGTGGCTTCTGTGGCGTTCTCAAGAAAGCTGGTAGAATTTCGTCTTGTCAGGTCCGTATATTGGTAAAAAACGCATTTCACTGGACTAACGTATCATAAAAACAATAAACTAGTTTATAATCTGTAAATCAACACATCTATATTGCTGGAACGAAAAGCACAAATGCCGAGTTGGGGGAGACCGGACCGTGCCTCTGACAGATTTTCCGGAATTTATCCCCAACCGGCGTTTTCTCCGACCTGAGCTACTGCACCCGAATCTTGTGGAGTGCTTTCACGTTCTGAAAATACTCGATACGTCTCATAATCTCGGGGGAAGAAGGGGAACGTATGAGCTCGGATACGGGTGAGATATACGTTCTGCGGGAAGGTACTGATGAGTGGGAGCAGCCAACGCCTGTTGAGGAGGTTGTCTTTGAACTTCTCGAAACGGAGGCTGGGCTCTCACGCGATGCACTTGCAGATTTTTCAACCTACGTTGATAAAGCGACGCTCGCAGCGCTACTCAATGGTGAGGGGGATGACCAGCACTCGTTCTCTGTTGAGGGCTATACTGTGACTATCACCGCTGACGGTGACATAACGGTTCGCGCGTAATCGTCGGCTGTCACAACTCCGCTTCGAACATCCATTTCCAGAGGAAATACGCCATCCACGCCAGATAGAGCGTGAAAACGATAAACCAGATCGATATCTGGACGAGATGGTGTGGATAGATGACGTAGGCGAAAAAGAGCAACGCGAGGGAGGTGACCAGGATAGCCGCATCATACCGGTCGAAAGATGGGAAAAACGCCATTACACTCTTTTTTTTTGCGAGCGTAAAATGCCTAGCGGTTACGCCATTTTGATTGAGCAGTGGCCGGACTCGGCGGCAGTTCGATTGGTTGAAGCGGTTCCGAATCGACGTCCGAGTGTGTCTCGTCGCGAACTCTTTGGGTCGCTTTGTGCGATGGTGTTTCTGGTAAATTTGGCTCGTGTCATCTTCGCACCACTCGTCCAACCAGCAGCCGCTGACTTCGACGTTACTGCCGCGTCGCTCGGTGTTGTTGCAAGCGCTGCGTGGCTCGGAAGTGCGTCACCACGGCTGCCAGCCGGCTATCTCCTGACTCGCTTCCCTCGACACTGGGTTGTTGCGATGACGGGAACGCTGTTGATTTTCACCGCGACGTTTACTGGGTTTTCCCAATCCGTGACGCACCTGACCGTAGGTGCCTTCATGATGGGGCTCTCCAGTGGGATGTACTTCATTGCTGGCTTACCGCTCGTCTCCGAACTGTTTCCAAAACGTGTGGGGGTCGCTATTGGCGTTCACGGCGTTGCGAGCCAGGTTGCCGCTGTTATTGCCCCGCTTGTCCTCAGCGCCATTTTGCTGGTTGGCAACTGGCGAACCACGTTTTTCCTGATTGCGATTGTCGCTGCACTCGCAACGGCATGGTTGCTCATCGCAAGCCGGCGAACCGACCTTCCGGATGCAGGGTCGGCAGATAGAAGTTTACTTGCTGCGGGCAAAGCGCAGTGGCCAACGATTCTGACTGGGATTGCCTTCGTCGGGGCAGCAGGCTTTCTCTGGAACGGTCTGTTCAACCTCTACGGTGATTATCTCGAAGTTGTCAAAGGAATTGACCCGGAAACAGGCCGTATACTGCTCTCTGTCATGTTTGCTGCGGGACTGCCTGCCTTCCTTATCACTGGCATCCTTGCTGACCGCCTGCCGAACATCCCGTTGTTACTTGGTATTGTCATCTCGTTTGCGCTTTCAGTGCTGGCCTTAACTGTCGTCGACGGGATTGTCGGTATCGTCGTTGTCAGCATCATCCTTGGGTACAGCATTCATTCGCTTTTCCCCGCTATCGATACCTACATGCTGTCTTCGCTTCCAGACCAGCACCGTGGTAGTGCCTATGCGTTGTTTTCGGCGACAATAATGTTCATTCAGGCGCTTGGTTCTGGTTCTATCGGACTGGCCGTTTCCGCCGGTGGAAATTATACGGTTATTTTCCGCACACTCGCTGTTGTTGTTGCGATACTCATCTTCGTGATGACACTCATGCACCGTGCAGGCTGGTTACCGTCCGGCGGGGCGCCCGGCGAGACACCATCGCAGTCAGTCTCCTGAGCGAGTACTGTTCAGGTTACCACGGCTCGTTTTTGACGCCAATAGCGTACGCAAAGACGTTCGTCGAAATATGTAAAATAGGTGTTATAACAATCACGGCAGCAAGCACGGGGAGCGTAAACGTTTCGAGGAACCACGAGGGACGGGCGATGAACGCAAGCACCAGCGACCCGACGACGAAATCTAGCTGGTCGATACCGGGAAAGGGCGCACCGCGCTGGCGGCCGGTTCGGCGCTTGAGAAATGAGGCTCCGATATCACCGAGCATCGCCCCAAACGCGAGTCCAAGCGCGACAAGCGCCGGAAACGTCGGGACTGAGAAGCCGAGCACGTCGGTGGCGGCAGGCGCAAGCTGATTCAACAACAGTGCAAGTGCCGCACCTGCTGCCGTTCCTGCTGCCGTCCCCCGCCAGGTCTTGCCGTCGCCGAGCAGCCGACTTCCGCCCAACGTTCGGCCGCCATCGATTGGTCTGCCACCACCAGCAAGCACAGCGACGTTGTTTGGGATGTAGGCGGGCAACATGACCCAGAACGCAACCACGACAACTGCAACGATATCCATACCGAGATGATTGGGTGGCATGGCTTTAGGTTCGGTGGTTTAGAAGTTGGCTTTCCAGTGTATCCGACGCTGGCACCGTCTGGTTGTCTGCCGGATGTCGGTACGCTGATAATCCGGGCGATACAATAAACCGCTATGATACCTCCAGTTGCATCCCAATTTCTTGCAGGCGAGACTGATGCCGAGGCGATTGCCCACGCTGAGCACCTGACCGACCACAATATGGGCGCAATTCTCAATTTACTTGGTGAGCATTACGATGACCGTGCGGAGGCTGCTGCGGATGCACAGACCTATCAGCGTCTCGTTGATGATATCGCCGGAACGGACCTCACCGCTTGCATTTCCGTGAAGCCAACACAGTTAGGGCTTGATATCAGTGAGGATTGCTTCCGGCTCAATCTTGACCCGCTTGTCCGGCATGCGTATGAGCACAACGTCTTCGTCTGGATAGATATGGAAGACTACGACACGACTGACGAAACACTGGCAGCCTTCGAGGAGCATGCTGTCGAGTTCGGAAACGTCGGTGTCTGTATACAGGCTAACCTTCGCCGGACGAAAGCTGATCTTGAACGCCTGGCGGACCTACCCGGGAAAGTCCGACTTGTCAAGGGGGCGTACAACCCGCCAACGGCCGTTGCCTACGACTCGAAAGAACGCATCAACAGAGAAACTGAAGAGTGTCTCCGCTATATGTTCGAACACTTTGCGGATGGAGTTGCGCTTGGGAGCCACGACCCAGAACTCATCACGCTGGCTGCTGACCTCCACGCACAGTATGGTACACCCTACGAACTGCAACTTCTGATGGGTGTTAGAGATAGTGCCCAGTACGACCTCGCCAAACACCACCCGGTCTGGCAGTATGTTCCGTATGGCACGAAATGGCCCTCGTATTTTTACCGGCGAATGACCGAGCGCACAGAAAACATCGGCTTTGCGTTTCGTGCACTTAACCCGCTGTCATAGCCCGGGTAGAACAGACCACTTTTGACACGCCAGTTAGCCGGTTGAACAAGGTACTTCAAAGGCGGTCTCGTAGCCTGACACATGACTGTCCTCATCTACGGCGCATACGGATACACTGGCGAACTCATCGCCCGCGAAGCCGCCGACCGCGACCTCGATTTCTGTGTCGGCGGCCGAAACGGCACGAAAACACGGGGGCTCGGTATCGAACTTGGCGTCGAGTCACGAGTCTTTCCGGCCGACCGTACAGCCGATAACCTAGACGATATCGATATCATCCTTAACTGTGCCGGACCGTTCGTCGAAACCTACGAGCCTATCGTTGAGGCATGTCTTGAACACGGCGTTCACTACGTGGATATCACCGGCGAGTTTCCGGTATTTGAAACCCTTGCCGAGCGTGACCGGGAGGCTGAGAAAGCGGGCGTCTGTCTGCTTCCAGGGATGGGCTTCGATGTCGTCCCGACGGATTGCCTGGCCGGCCACCTTCACGACCGACTGCCCAGCGCAACGCACCTTCGGCTCGGGTTCGACGCTCCGACAAACGTCTCTGGGGGGACGCTTGCCTCTGTCATCGAGCATGCCTCCGGTGGTGGAAAGGTGCGACGCGATGGCCGAATCGAGGATGTTCCCGTTGCACACCAGTCTCGGGAGATTGATTTCGGCGCTGGACCGCGAAACGGCGTGACGATTCCGTGGGGTGATGTCTCGACGGCCTATTACACGACAGGTATCCCGAATATCGAGGTGTACATGGCCATGCCCGAAGGGGCGGAGTATCTGATGCGCTCGACGAACTACACCGCACCGCTACTGCAGCTTCCGATGGTCAAAGAGACGCTCAAAACCGCCGCACGGAGCTTCGTCAGTGGACCATCACAACGCACTCGAGAGACCGAACAGGTGTATCTGTGGGGTGAAGCGACAAACGGCGAGGAAACTCTCACCTCACGATTGCTGACGCCCGAAACCTATGCGTTGACCGTTGATGCGGCGACAACGGGCATCGAACGTCTTGACAGCGAGGGTGCCCCTCCGGGCTTTCATACGCCCGCTTCGACGTTCACGCCCGAATACGTCCTTGAACTCGATGGTGTTGAGGGCTTTTTCGATGAGGGCTATCCCCCACTCGCGTAGCGAGTTTTCGACCGTCGTTTCAAGCTGAAACACACCGCGCAGGACTAAGTGCTTGCCAACCGTACAACAGGTATGACACACATCGCAGTCATCGGAGGCGGACCCGCGGGACTCAGCGCAGCACTCTTCACACAGAAAAACGGGCTTGAGACAACCGTCTACGATACGGATAACACCTGGATGCACAAGGCGCATTTCTTCAATTATCCGGGCATTGGCTCACAGGACGGAACCGTTCTCATCGATACGATGCGACGACAGGCCGAGTCGTTTGGCGTCACCGTTGAGCAGGGCGTCGAGGTAACCGATGTGAGCGAAACCGATGATGGATTTACGCTCTCGACTGAGGAGGGCGATGCCGAAGCGGACTACGTCGTGATGGCGACCGGTGCGAACCGAGAGATTGCGGAGGCTCTTGGCTGTGCGTTTGATGGCGACCTTGTCGAGGTTGACCTTTCGATGGAGACGAGCGTGACCGACGCCTACGCGACAGGTGCAATGGTCCGTGCGGAGGAGTGGCAGGCGGTTATTTCTGCAGGAGATGGCGCGGCCGCTGGGCTGAACATTCTCAGCAAGGAGGAAGGCGAGCATTTCCATGACTTCGATGTACCGGCTGATGCCGATGCGACCTTCGGCGCAATGAGTGAGTAAAACCACGGTTTTTCTTCTGACGGTTCCAGACCACCAACCGTTAACCGACCGCAGATAAGAGAGGATACTATGACAACCGAACGCGAGGCATTTCTGGCAGGCGAGTCGCCGGAAGACGTCCACATCTTCCTCCACGAAGAGCGAGTGACGAACCTCTCCGCACTCGAAGCCCACGGAGAGCGAGTTGATGACGGGCTGGTCTTGGTTCTTCCGGGCGACAAAGCCAGAACCGTCTTTCAGCAGGCAACAGGCATCGACCCGATGGGATTCGCACAGGAAGCGATGGGGACCGATGGCGAAATTAGTGATGACTGCATCAGCGGCGCGTGTCCGGAATGTGGTACGTCACCAGAACTCATCTTTGCCTTTGCGGAGGCACAAAACGAGGACGTTGGTGGGCTCTATGCGGAGGGACCAGTCATCCACGCCTACGCAGCCTGCGAGTGCGGAGAACGGTACTCCGAAAAGTGGGTTGCGACTGCGTAAGTCCCGTATTGAAGTAGACAACTACCACGACAGGGAGACGGAATCCCCGACTGCGAGGTCAAATGCATCCGTCCCTCGGCCCTGATTGACGGCTAACTCCACTCGTTCGTGACTCCCAACCGTGACGAGCGACTCGCCGGGGTTGACGGCCGCATACATCTCTCTTACTGGAACGTGCCGAGTGTTGACCCGGACGGATTCGCCCAACAACGGCAGCAGTACGCTGCCGGGAATGTTCGTAATGACGTTGCCGAATTCATCCGCGACAAGCACCTCTCCAGTTGCCTTGCCCTCCTCGACAGTCGGCTCTGGAAACTGCAACTGCACGAGTGAATCCACTGATTCGACCGGTTCAAATGCTGGCTCGTCTGCGATAGCATCCTGGCCCAGTTCGTAGACGCGAGCAGCCACCGGTGCGAAGACATCCCGACCGTGAAATGTCGAACTCGTGGGAACGGGTGGCCAGTCTGCTCCTGGGTCGGTCGGTTGCCCATTGTCTGGCGCGGCAAGCCGGAACCACTCGATTCCATTTTCGGAGGCCAACGACCGCGCTGCAGGCCGTAACACGCCGTTATCTGGCCCGACAAGCGCGTGATTCTCCGTGCGGGCGATCAGTACATCCCTGTCCGTACCGACACCGGGGTCAACCACGACGAGGTGGACAGCCGGTGGCATATAGGGAAGTACTTGTGTCAGCCAGAATGCCGCCGCTTGCACGTTTTGTCGCGGAAGCGTGTGTGAGATATCGACTAGTTGGGCATCCGTTCGCTGGAGAATGACGCCTTTCATCGCCGCTGGATACGGCGAGCCGAAATCGGAACTCAATGTAATCATATCTGTGTGGTATCGCTATTGAGACAATAGCTGTTGGTTTCCTTCGTTGGCTGGTGAGAAATCACCCATCAGATGCGTGTCGCCGAAACTAACAGCGGGGATATTTATCATTGGGCGTGAAAGAGTCACCGATGACAGTTCTTTCAACAGCGGATGAAGGCAAAGTGCTGATGGATATCACTGGCAGCGAATTCGGCGTCGTTACCAAAGTTGACCCGGAGGAACAGGTCGCGTATGTCGACCCGGAACCGGGCCTCGCAAACGCCATCATTCAGGGTCTGGGCTACGGGGACGCTGGTGAGGATGATATCCGCGTTCCGGCAAAGAGCGTGGCAACAGTGACCGATACCGAACTGCGCGTTGATGGAACCCTCGGGGAGTAAGGTTCCCTGATAGCTTTTTACCGTGGTACTGTGAGTCCCCCGACAGCGTTAAGTGAGTGTACTTATTTGTTCATTGTATACCGAAAAAGTTCATTGGTGATATTGAATGGGAACACTGCAGACATATATCGAGCGAGTGACGGACGGGGAGGATTTGACACAGGCCGAATCACGTGAGGCCTCCCGCCTCCTCTTTGAGGAGGCGACCGATGCACAGATTGGGGCCTTATTAGCGGCCCTGCGCGCAAAGGGCGAGACGGAAACGGAGATTGCCGGATTTGCTGAGGGGATGCGAAGCGTCGCCCGGACAATTACCCCTGACCGCGACCATCTTGTTGACACCTGCGGAACTGGTGGCGATGACTACGACACAATTAATATCTCGACAACGAGCGCTATCGTTGCTGCTGGCGTTGGCGTCCCAATTGCCAAACACGGCAACTACTCCGTTTCCTCGTCCTCAGGCAGTGCCGACGTTCTGGAGGAAGTCGGGGTCATGGTGGATGCCGAACCACCGGCAGTGGAGAAATCCATTGAAACACACGGCATTGGTTTCATGCTGGCACCCGTGTTCCATCCCGCGATGAAGGCAGTCATTGGCCCGCGTAAGGAACTCGAAATGCGGACGATTTTCAACGTGCTTGGACCGTTGACGAACCCCGCCGGCGCGGATGCACAGGTGGTGGGCGTATACGACCCCGCGCTTGTTCCAGTCATCGCTCGCGCGCTTGCACGGCTTGACGTCGACCGTGCCCTCGTCGTCCATGGCTCCGGTCTCGACGAGATTGCAGTCCACGACGAAACCGTCGTCGCTGAAGTCACCGGGAGCGACATCAAGGAGTATACTCTGACGCCCGGAAACCTCGGATTGAAACGCTATCCTGTTTCGGAGATTGCTGGTGGTTCCCCCGCGGAAAATGCGGCGGATATGCGCGATATTATCTCCGGCGAGATAACCGGCGCAAAACGCGATGTGATTCTTGCGAACGCTGGCGCAGCAATCTACGTCGGTGGCGAGGCGGACTCGATTGCTGAAGGCGCTGAACGCGCGCGACATGGTATCGACTCGGGTGAAGCCGAAGCGAAACTTGCGGAGCTGCGGAGTGTGCGTACATGAGCGAGACTGACTCCTCTCATGGTCGAACCCGTGTCAAAATCTGTGGAGTCACCAATAAGGCGGATAGAGACGTGGGTATCGCCGCAGGAGCGGATGCCATTGGCGTCATCTCTTCCGTCCCAGTCGAGACGTCACGTGAGGTCTCGGCATCAAAAGCCGGCCAACTCCTTCGTGGCTTGCCGCCGTTTGTGACTGGTGTCCTCGTCACGATGCCAGCTAGCGTTGACGCTGCCGTGACGCTCCAGAACCGAGTTAAAGCGGATGCAGTCCAGATTCATGGTGGGCTGGCTCCGGAAGATATCAAGGAACTTGGGAAGCAAGTGAGTGCGGAACTGGTTGTTGCGGTCGAACACGACCAGGATGATATCGAAGCCTATGCTGCGGTTGCTGACTTAGTCCTCGTTGACTCTGCGGGAGCAAAGGGCGCCGGCGGTACTGGTGAAACGCATGACTGGGAACTGACTGCAGCGCTCGTTGACCAACTTGAAACCCCAGTGATGCTCGCAGGTGGGCTGACGCCGGAGAACGTTTCCACTGCTATTTCCGACGTTGAACCGTTTGCCGTCGATACCGCAAGTGGTGTCGAGACTGAAAGTGGCTCTAAAGACCACGATGCGGTTCGCTCGTTCGTAACAACCGCACAAGGGGTGAGAAAATGACGCGATTTGATATCGACCGCGACCGCTTTGTTGGGTTATCTCCCTCGGAAGGTGATGACCCCGTTGTCATCCGCCTGGAAACGTCGATTACTGGCGATGTCGAACCGTTGGAAGCGTACGCGACGCTTTCGGGACGAGCTGAGTCGACCGATGGTGATTCGACCCACTCGGCCTATTCGTTTCTGCTCGAAAGCGCGGAGAAAGTCGCTTCAAGCGACCCGAACGGCGCGTTTGCGCCGACACACGAGGACCGACACGCACGCTTTTCGTTCGTTGGGTACGACCCAAAAGCTGTTCTGACGGTCGAACCGGAGCAGACGAGCGTTTCCGTCCTGGATGAGCGCTATGCCGGTCTTATCGAGCCAAATGGCGGCGATACGGTCGACTCGCTGCGGGCTGCACTTCCTGACGTGCAGCTGTGTGGCTTCTCCGATGGCGCACGGCAACGACTTGATGGCGGCCTCGTCGGCTTTCTCGCCTACGATGCCGTCTATGACCTCTGGCTCGATGAGGTTGGCCTTGACCGCCCGGACAGTCGGTATCCCGACGCGGAGTTCGTTTTGAACACCAAGACAGTGGCATTCGACCACGCAGCAGATGAACTATCCCTCGTCTGTACGCCAGTTTTGCGGCCAACTGACGATGCCGGCGCGCTGTATGACAGCCTCGTTTCCGAGGCCAACCGAGTGGAAGAACAACTTGCAACCACGCCTTCAGTGGAGACTGGTGGATTCACACAGGTTCGCGAAGAGGCTGGCCCACAGGACGTTTACGAGAGTGCAGTTGAGAAAGCAAAGGAGTACGTCTACAGCGGTGACATCTATCAGGGCGTCATCTCTCGAACCCGCGAACTGTACGGTGACGTTGATGTATTGGGCTTTTACGAAGCGCTTCGGGCAGTGAACCCCTCACCGTATATGTACATCCTTGCGCATGACGACCGAACCATTGTCGGGGCGAGTCCCGAAACCCTCATTTCCGTAAGCGACGGGCGAATCGTCTCAAACCCAATCGCTGGTACTTGCCCACGAGGAACCAGTCCGGTCGAGGACCGACGCCTTGCGGGTGAGATGCTGGCTGACGGGAAAGAACGGGCTGAGCATACGATGTTGGTTGACCTCGCCAGAAACGACGTCCGTCGAGTCGCAGAGCCCGGGAGCGTCCGCGTTGAGGAGTTCATGAACGTTCTGAAATATTCCCACGTTCAACATATCGAATCGACCGTAACCGGGACGCTCGCTGCGGATTGTGACGCCTTCGATGC
>PUNZ01000244.1 GCA_003551945.1 Halovenus sp.
ATTACCGAGCCAGGCGAGATTGGCGAAATTGCCGTCCCGACGGAATCGCCAGCAATCTACGATGGCTACTACGAGAAACCGGAACTTGATGAGAAATATCTGTCCGGTGCCTACCACCGCACCGGTGACCTCGCATCATTCGACGAAGATGGCTATTACTTCTTCGAGGGTCGTGCCGACGATGTCATCATCTCCTCGGGCTACCGTATCGGCCCATTCGAGGTCGAAGATGCACTCGTAAGCCACGACGCGGTTGCCGAAGCCGCCGCTGTTGAAAGCCCACATCAAGAGCGCGGTGCAGTCGTCAAAGCCTACACCATTCTCAACGACGGCTACGAAGGGAGCGACGAGTTGACCGAAGAACTCCAAGACTTCGTCAAGGCGGAGACGGCACCGTACAAATACCCACGTCGTATCGAATACGTCGACGAACTGCCAAAAACATCCAGCGGGAAAATCCGCCGCATCGAACTCCGTCAGCAAGAAAAAGAAAAGTTCGGGCAGTAACTGCGACTCACACACCACTATCTCTTTTGTGTCGGCCCACGACACCACAAGTATGACTGACCTCGTCAGCTATTCGGTCGAACAGGATGTCAGTACGATTCGACTGGAGCGGCCAGACAAACTCAACGCGATGACCATTCCGATGTGGAACGCCGTCACAGCAGGTATCAAGCAGGCAAATGACGACAGTTCACGGGCAATTGTGCTCACTGGTGCCGGTGATGTGTTTTGCGCAGGTGACGACATCAGTGCCCTTGCTGATATCGAGGATGAACGGGACGTGCGTGAGTTGACAGCGGCGTTACTCAGATGCTGGGGTGCAATCGAGTCCTCACCGATTCCTGTGATTGGCCGCGCAAACGGTTCTGCCTACGGCGGTGGATTCGAACTCCTCCTGGCCGCTGATGTCTCCGTCGTTCCCGTGGATGCAACCTTCCAACTCCCAGAGACACGGATTGGTGCGTATCCGTTTTACGCAGCCAAACGACTTGCCAGACTCGTCGGCCGGCAACGAGCGATGGACCTTGCAGTCTTCGGCAGAGAAATCAGCGGTGCAACCGCCGAAGACTGGGGGTTGTTCGCTCGTGCAGTCCCGGAATCGGAACTCGACGCGGAAGTTGACACGCTCGTTGAAGCGCTCCGACTGAGTTCGCCAAGCGCCACGGCGACAACCAAAGAGTGGCTGAACGCAACGTTAGAACTTCCAGGAGAAGATGTCGGCATGCGGACGGGGCTTGGATATCTCTTTTCGGGGCCGGATGCACGCGAAGGGGCGGAAGCTTTCCTCGAAAAGCGTGACCCTGAGTTCAGCAAAAAGCGCTGAAAATTGCAACCGCCTGCGTATCGAGTTATTCAAACTCGGGGTCTCGACCGTCAACGAACGCCGCCATTCCTTCTCGCTGGTCGTGCGTTCCAAAGAGGCTGGCAAATGCCTGTTTTTCGTATTCAAGACCAGCCGTTTGGCTGCCATCCTGGTTGAGCGAGCGCTTTGCGGCGCGCAGTGCCATTGCAGGCTGTGCAGCAAGCTCCTGTGCAAGTTCAGCCACCCGCTCGTCCAACTCCTCATCCGGAACAACCTCGCCAAACAGACCGGCCTCCTCTGCTGCTTTGGCATCAAGACGGGACCCCAAGAAGATGAGTCGGCGGGCGAGTTCGTCACCGACAAGCTGTGGAAGTCGCTGAGTTGCTCCCCAGCCAGGAATGATGCCGAGGTCAATCTCCGTGTTCCCAATAAGCGCTGATTCGCTTGCCACGCGCAGGTCACACGCAATCGCCATCTCACAGCCGCCGCCAAAGGCATAGCCATTGACTGCAGCGATGGAGACACCGTTGAACGCCGCAAGCGCATCCGCAACCTCGTGACCAAGTGCCCCCCACGCCATGGCTTCGTCCTGTTCAAGGTCTTGCATATACTTGATATCTGCACCGGCGATGAACGCGTCGTCGCCAGCGCCGGTAAGCACCAGCACGCGTGCCCCTTCGTCCTCGGCTTCCGCAATCGCCTCCAACATCGCTTCAAGCGTTTCGACGTTGAGCGCATTGAGTGCGTCCGGACGGTCAACAGTCAGTGTTGCTACAGTGCCTTCCCAGTCGAGTGAGACGGTATTCCACGCCATACCGTTCGTTTTGCAGAGAGTACAATAAACATGTTGAAGACAGCAGCGAGGCAAGCGTACCAACTCTGACCAAGTCATTCACGATAATTTATTACTGTCGGTCACAGAGGGTTGCGTATGGATTTCAGCCGCTCGACCGAACACCGACAGATACAGGAAATGGTCGCTGAGTTTACCGACGAGGAAATCATCCCACGTGCCGCAGAAATTGACAAAACCGACGAGTACCCCGCCGACCTCGTTGAGGAGATGGCCCAACTCGGATTGATGGGCATGCCTATCCCCGAAGAGTATGGTGGAGCAGGGCTCGATTATCACACCTATGCCTCCGCTCTTGAAGAGATTTCTCGTGGCAGTGGCGGGCTTGGAACCATCGTCGCCGCTCACATCTCGCTTGCCTGCAACATGGTCTATGAATTCGGCAGTGAGGAGCAAAAACAAGAGTATCTCACACCCATGGCTGAAGGGAGCGAAATCGGCGCTTTTGGCCTGTCCGAAGCAGGCGCCGGCAGTGACGTCCCAGCCATGGATACGGTTGCAGAGAAGGACGGTGATGAGTACGTCATCGACGGTGGCAAACTCTGGATTTCTAACGGCTCCGTCGCCAGCACCGTCGTCGTCTTCGCCAAAACCGACCCCGAAGCCGGTGGCCGCGGCCTCTCCTCGTTTATCGTGCGACCTGAGGAAGATGATGGCTTCGTCGTCGAAGGCACCGAAGACAAACTCGGCGACAAAGGCTGCCCCACCGCCGAACTCCGCTTTGATTCCATGCGCATTCCAGAAGACCGCCGCCTCGGTGACG
>PUNZ01000106.1 GCA_003551945.1 Halovenus sp.
AGAATGTACGGCTTGTTCACGAGCGCGTAGACAACGAGAATCGGTACCTCGTTTTGCTCTTCGGTCTGGGCCTCGTAATGGAGGAGTTCGAGTTTGTTCTCCTCGTAGACAACCTCCGACGGCGTGAGTCCGACCTCGATTTCACGCATCGTCTCCATCTGGTCAGGAGCGAGGGTCGCTTTTTTCGTGGCGTCGGACATTGCCTCGATAGTCGACGTCTGTACATCAAGCGCCAGTGAGAGGGGATTGAACGCCATGGTCACTCCTCTAGTGCATCGAGGATTTGGTCGAGTTTCGATTCGACAGCGTGTTGGCGACGCTCCAACTCGATGAGTCGCTCGCCGACTTCCTCAACGTCGCTCTGGGTCGGCATTCCCATCTGTGCGAGCGAATCCTCGCTCATCTCGTTGATTTCCTGTTGCATCTCCATGATGCTCTCAACGAGTTGGCCGTTTGCCTGTGCAAACGCGCTTGTGGACATCACTTCTTTGAACGCCTGGTTAGCCGAACTCAACCAGATATCACGGAACTGCTCCGGTTTGATATCTTCACCCTCTGCGAGGTTCGTCGCTTCGGTAAAGGTCTCGTCAACGGCATCAATCCAGACTTCGTAGGCGTTTGCGTAGCCTTCCATACCCTCTGCGACGACATCCTCGTCTGGGATGGAGTCCTCAAACGCATCGGACCACGATTCCATGAACGCGGCCTGTGCTTCCATGTTCTGTTCGATTGATTCCGCAACGGCGCTGTTCATCTGTTCGACCATTTCGGTAAACTCATTTTGCATTGTGTCACTCATTGTGGTAGTATTCGAAGGGCTGTCGAATAAAGCCTTCTGGTGGGAAACCGGGAAGACAGTATTCGACACGAGCGTTTGTCCTGTTTTCAACAACGAAGCCAACAGTTAGCACGTGGATAGGTCACCTGAGAGTTGTGTCTCAGTTTGTTCCGTCGCGGCCACTGCCAGCGCAGCGAGTTCATCAACCGCAGCAAGATACTCCGTAGAAATCGTCTCGAACGCAGTGGTACCCTGTTCAAGGTCAGCAGTAAGCATCTCAAAGAGCTCACGGTGACCGTCATAGAGGCTACTGAACTGGTCGTCAGTGACCGTCCGAAGCTGCTCACTCGGGCCATCAACGGTGATGCCCTGCTCGTCAACTCGGTCAAAGAGTCGATGGGCAACAACGTGTTGCAACGAAAGGAGCCGGCGCTGAATATCCTCCTGTCGAGAAACGGCGTCAACAGTGCTCTCCGCCAGATTTGTCTGTACTTCGATGCCAGTTGCAAGCGCGCGCTGTGAGCGTTCAATCGCCTGACGCTGAGCGTCTAATCCAACTGAAAGCGCCACAGTGTGCGCGTACATTTTACTCCTCGCGGTTTCGTTTGACCGGAAGCACGACTGCCTGAACGATGTCGCCTTCTTCGATATCGAGGGTTTCTCGCTCCGCATCTGGGATGCTGATTCGTCCACCGCTCTGGACGCGTGTCTTGAACGTTGCAGTCTGACTCATTGCACCCAGCTGGTTCATATCCATTCCACCTGAGAGGTTGGCTCCGAGCATCTGCTTGAACAGTTCCTGCTGTTTTTCAACAGCCTGCTCACCCGTTTCCGCAAACATCTTCAACATCTCTGGCGGCCAAATCGGACCGTCATTCTTATCTGACATCTGTCGGATACAATTACAGCGTATCGACACATAAACCTTGCGTAAGTTACCAGCACGCACCATTACGCACCATCACATGCCGCATCGTCGCTCTCCCTGCTAACGATTTTATGAACTCAAGCTGTCAGATTGAGTGCTTCAAGGAATGCAAAGAGGACATCACCATACGTGAACGAAACGAGGAGTCCAACAAACAGCGGGACGATAAATGGAATGCCCGGTGAAATCCAGACCACATCATCGCTGGTCAGCGACTCAAGTCCCGCTCGGAGTTCTTCGGGCGTCGTGCCGTATGCTGAATACTCGATATCTTCAAGAAACGTCTCTGCACCCCACGGGTCATCAAACACACTCCCTGCTTGTTCCGTCCCGCCATCCGGAATCACCCCTCCATCGGCAACAACTCCCCCATCAGTGACGATTGCCCCATCAGTCGGTGAGTTTGGCTCATCGGGAAGCGATGACGGGTTCCGGTACGTTTCCGGGTCCGCCCGCAGTTGGTCAAGCGATGCTCCTCTCCAGCGGAGATACATCCGGAGTGCGTCAAGGTCGAGTTGTCGCCAGGTGAAATAAGCACGGAGTTCACCCAGTGAGCGAACGTCGCGGAGCCGGTGGTCTGGGAACTCAAGCAACGTCCCATACTCTTCGGTTGACTCGTCCCACTGAATCGGTTTTGCGACGAACATTCCCGGCGAGAGATAGCCGCTCACGGCATTTTTCCCAGCCAGTGCAACCGGATAGAGCAACCCGACGAGGACCGTATTCGTCAGAATTGTTATCGAGAACACGCCAACTGCAGTCTCCACCGCCGGGAGCGTCGCCGCCTGTGTAACACCAGGCAGCGCCTCGAACACGCCATCGATTCCAAACTGGTGAATCTCATACACAGGGAACGTGGGAAATAACACGGCAATGACGGCAAAGGCTTTGAAATCAGCCCCACCAAACCCACCAATCCGCCAGAACAGATACGAAAGTGGAATCAAAAACAGGACCGAGATGGCAACCTGAATGAAAAACTGCTGGCGAAACAGCGGGTCAATATCAGCGGTCATCACCGTATAAAACTCCCAACTCAGCAGGAACACGGCGAGTGCAGCAAGTGGATACCACGTCCGGTTAGGAACCCGACGGGTTTTGATGTCGCGCCAGGCAACGGCAGCGAAAAACGGAATCGCAAGCAGTCGGAGCAGGTCAGGGAGCGTGGCGAACTCAAACACACTCGCGCATGCGGCGGCATCCGTGTTAAGCGTTCGGA
>PUNZ01000218.1 GCA_003551945.1 Halovenus sp.
GACGAAATCATCTCCGGAACGCTCACCTGCCCCGAGTGCGGGACTGACTATCCAATCGAAGATGGCATTCCAAACTTGCTGCCACCGGACATGCGCGAAGAAGCACCAGCGTGAGTCTCTCGCGATAGCGGCGGTAACGCTCCGTTCAGGTGTGAACATTTTTCTATCAGCCACGCGGAGTACCTGACGTGACCGCGGAGTTACCCGTCCATATCAGCCGCGAGGGTTTGCATTCGCTTGAGGTGCCCAACGCCATCGAAGTCGATGGCTCGTTCGTCGTCCGCCTCATCAACCATGGTCAGTCGTTACACGTCCATCTCCACCTTGATGACGCGCTCTCGGAAGTCGCCATGCTTGATGCAGGGAACCACTTCGTTGAAGGCGACAGCGAACGCCATATTCGCATCGATGTCGACACAGAACGCGTCGATGAGAACCTCCTCGGAAAACTCAAAGTAGCCGCTGGCCACGGTTCGAAGACACGGTATGTCGATGTCTCCATCTCCGAACCGGAACCCATCCGCAAGGAGGTCGAAGTGGACGAATCGCTTGCCAAACCACAGCCTGCGCCAGCAAACCCGGGTCTCATCCAACAGCCGGAGTTTCTCGCGCTTGGTTTGAGTGCTGTTGGCTTGCTCGTTGCCGGTATCGCTGGCATGGTTGTTGGCAATCTGATTGTCGTCCTTGGGGCTGTTGTCGGATTCGTTGGCATTCTCATCACCATCGCTAGCCTCGATAATCGCATCTAGTCCGCTAGTTGTTCGATTACACACCCTCGATTTCACTTTCACCGCGCTACACTAACGCTTAACCACGATGGGACATAATCCTGTATTGAATGGCTACGACGGACGCTGAGATGCTCGACCGGCCCCTACTCACGCCGGGGCTGCTTGAACGCCGTGAGTACCAGACTCGACTGGCTGCTCGCTCGCTATCGACACACAGCCTGGTCTGTCTCCCCACAGGACTCGGGAAGACGAGTGTCTCGCTGCTCGTCACTGCCGAGCGACTCCATACCGTCGGCGGCAAATCCCTCCTGCTCGCGCCGACAAAACCGCTCGTCTCACAACACGCTGACTTCTATCGAAAAGCGCTGCAGATTCCGGATGAGGAGGTCGTCGTCTTCACCGGTGAGGTCAGACCTGATGACCGTGCGGAACTCTGGGAGGATGCCACGGTCGTCCTTGCGACGCCACAGGTGGTTGAAAACGACCTCGTTGGCAACCGCATCTCACTTGCGGAGGTCACTCACTGCACCTTCGATGAGTGCCACCGCGCAACTGGCGAGTATTCGTATAACTATATCGCTGAACGGTATCACGAAGACGCGAAGGACCCGCTTGCGACGGGAATGAGCGCCTCACCCGGTGACGACGAGGAGGCAATCCTGCAGGTGTGTATCAACCTCGGCCTTGAAAACGTCGAGGTAATGACCGAGTCGGATGCCGACGTCAGCGAGTTCACCCACGAAACCTCGCTCTCGTATGAACGCATTGAACTCCCCGAAACGGTCGAGGAGATTCGCACTGAACTCCGGGCGGTGATGAAAGATAGACTCTCCAAACTCAGTGAGCTTGGAGTCACGAGTTCAACGGACCCTGATCTCTCGGAGCGAAAAATCCAGCGGATACAGGGTCGGCTTCGTCGGCTGATGGACCAGGACGACTCCGGCGGATATCAGGGGATGAGTCTGCTCGCTGAGATACGAAAGCTCAGGACGGCCGTTACCTACGTCGAAACCCAGAGCGTCGAATCGTTCCGCCGGTATATGGAGCGTCAGACGGAAGCCGCACGCTCATCGGGGGCGTCCAAAGCAGACCAGCGGATGGTCTCGGAACCCGGCGTTCGCCGTGCAACCAGACTCGCCGACGAGTATGACGATTTACATCCAAAATTCCGAAAGGCACGAATTCTGCTCGCGGAGACGCTCGGTATCCGAAACGGCGAGCGCGTGATTGTCTTTACCGAGTCACGCGACACTGCCGAAACGCTCGCGGAGTTTCTGGGCAACCATTTCGAAACGGCACGCTTTGTCGGGCAATCAGATACCGATGGGTCGGATGGAATGAGCCAGCGCGAACAACAGGAGACGCTTGATTCCTTCCGGAGCGGCGAGTTTCAGGTTCTTGTTTCCACGTCGGTCGCCGAGGAAGGGCTTGACGTTCCTGAGGTTGACCTCGTTCTCTTTTATGAACCTGTCCCGACCGCAATTCGAGCAATCCAGCGGAAGGGACGAACCGGTCGCCAGTCGGAAGGTCGCGTCGTTGTCTTGCTGGCTGAAGGTACGCGCGATGAGGCCTATTACTGGAAGGCAAAGCAGGACGAAAAGAAGATGAAACGAGAGCTCCGAACGCTGAAAGACGCCGCTGGCGACATTGAATCCCGGATACACCAGCAAGTTGGGCTTGATGAGGTTCCGGCGAACGCTGCGCATGACCCTCGTTCCACCACCGATGGCGCGTCTACCGCTGATTCAGACTCTCCTGTGAACTCTAACACCGGTGACTCAGGGGGTGCTTCGAAGACGGCAACGGATGGCTCCGGCGCGGACGAGCAGGCCGGATTGGATGCATTCGCTCGCTCTTCGACGGAGCAATCAGACCATAAACGCGCTGCATCTGCTGACAGCGATGAGAAGACGGACCAGAATGAGTCAGTCGTCGCGGAAGCAGGAACCGATGAGGGGGTCGAACTCGTCATTGACCAGCGTGAACTCGATTCAACCATCGCACGCGACCTCTCGACCAGAGATGGTCTCGAGACCAGACTGGAGACACTTGCTGTCGGCGATTACGTCTGTTCCGACCGGGTCGTGGTCGAGCGAAAGACCGTTGATGACTTTCTAGATACTCTAACTGGGGGCGACCGCTCGATGTTCGAACAGGTGGGCGATGCGGCCCGACATTACAGCCGCCC
>PUNZ01000097.1 GCA_003551945.1 Halovenus sp.
GTGACGGTTGAGGAAGTCCTCGAATCAATTCCGTTCCCGGTCTATATGCTCGATACAGATGACCGCGTTATCGGGTGGAACTACGGTCATACCGCCTTGGTGCAGATGGACCGCGAGGAGGCAATCGGCAAGACAGCAGAAGATAGCGTCGTCAAAGCAACGTACTCCGAGGGAGAGCGTGCACTGACCTTGGCGGAGAAAGTTGTTGACTGCCCCCGAACGGCTGATGAAGAATACGGAGTAACCCGATACGAAACACCCTACTCCGACCACCACGTCTATTTCGACCAGAGCACGGGGACAAACCTAGAGGGGGAGACGATTTATCTCGATTTCTGGGCCGTCCCAATTTTTGATGATACTGGCGAATTCAAGGCCGTTTTCGAAATTCTGATGGACCGGACCGACGAGAAGCATCGTCAAGATGCATTAGAAGGACTCGTTACGGAAGTGACCGAGACGCTCGAAGCCGCCGGAAACGGAAATCTCGGGGAAACCGCGGAGTTTGTCGATGAACACGATGTGCTTGAAGAGGAGTTGTTGACAATTACAGCCTCAATTAACGGATTGTTGGCCGAGTTGCGAGAAATTGTTCAGGATATTGCTGGCGAGGCGACGAACCTCCGTGCCGATGCACGGGAAATTACCGAGACGACAGGTGGGGTCTCTGCGGCACTCGAGGAACAGACGACAAACGTCGAAAACGTCTCCGACGAGATTACGGCAATGAGTGCATCAGTTGAGGAAGTTGCGGCGACAGCGGACGATATCTCCGAGTTGGCCCAGGGGTCAAAAGAAGTCAGCAGGGAGATGCAAGAACAGGGGGCTGAGGCACAAAGCGCGTTGACTGAGGTTGCCGAGACCAGTACCGACGTCGCGGCCGATATCGAGCGCTTACAAACGCATCTTGACGAGATTGACCAAATTGTCGAGGTTATCGACTCCGTTGCAAACCAGACGAATATGCTTGCACTCAACGCCTCTATCGAGGCCGCACGTGCAGGTGAGGCCGGGGAAGGATTCGCCGTTGTTGCCGACGAAATCAAGCAATTGGCAAACGAGTCCCAGACGCACGCCAACGAGATTGATAAGACAATCGAGGAGTTGACGGCCGATACCCAACAGACCGTCGACAACCTGAGCGCTATGAATAACCAGGTGACTGGAGCACTTGATGAGGTCGAAGCGTCAATAGAGAATTTACAGGGAATTGTCGAGCGAATTGAGGAGACCGCCGAAGGAGTCACGCAAGTTGCCCGGACGGCTGATGACCAGGCGCAACAGACACAGACGGTTGCATCGCTTGCAGATGAGCTTGTTGAGGGGGCACACGAGGTCGCTTCGCAGGTCGAGTCGGTAGCTGAGGCAACGAACAGACAGCAAACACAGGTCGATTCGATTGAGTCGACGCTGACACGGCTGGCTGAGAACGACGACGAATTGTGACCGGCCGCTATCGAAATCCTTTTCTCTCCAGTAGACGACGCTCAAAATGCACGAAGGCGCGCCGCCTTAGCTCAGACTGGGAGAGCACTCGACTGAAGATCGAGCTGTCCCCGGTTCAAATCCGGGAGGCGGCATTTTCCTGCGAACAACGCGAAGGAGCGTAGCGACTGAGCTGTGAGCAGTGAAAATGCGACCAGACCGGATTTGAACTAGACCGGAAAGGCGTAGCGAAGCGAGCATTTCCGGGCGTAGTTCACAATCCAAGAGGCGGCATTATACTCACAGTTCACATGCCTGCGAGCGCAGCGTGCGCACAGCAGGTATAGCCAGTATCTCTGCTCGAAGCGTATTGTTCCGGTCAACATATGCCCGTTGAGTTCAGTTACGGCCGCCAATCCGATCGGCAAGCCCATCCATCATCTCCCACAGCAGTCCGGTCACTGAGCGAGCGGCGAACGAGACTGGTTCGTACGTGTACGGTTCGCTGGCGTCCTCTCGCTCCTGATAGTGGAGCAACCCGTCAACGTGCGGGTTCGGTTCACAGTGAAACCCACAGTCGGGTCCGCTTGACTCGCTGTAATGAAGCGTATAGTACGCCCGAATCGGCGTTCGCATCCACGCATCGTTCGCGCCGTCAGATGCGTCGGGGCCGGGCGTCGGATCTGGGAGCCACGTTACCCGGAGCGACGCCGTCTCTGCCGTGCGACCAAACCACGACGGGTCAAGCACTGCTCGTAGTTCCCGGTACTCCTCCGGTGGTTCTCCTTCGACGGATCGAACAGCGGGATGGCGTCCCAACTCGCCGCGTAGCTCGCGTAAAATGCGGTGACGATCCCGCCCCGGCGTGTCCCGCTCGCCCGTCATACCGTGACCGACGATGGGTCCGACATCCACGTGTCGTAGTTTTCGATGGCGTCCTGTACGAGTGAAAGTCGATACTGTACGAGTTCCCAGTCGCTCGCAATCCGTACAAACTCGTATGCTTGCTCAGCAGAACTGTCGTCAGCAGCCGCTCGTTCACGCAACGTGTCCGGGGAATCAACATCATCCTCCGCCTTCCACGCCGTCATTTCGTTTTTCAACTCGGCGGCCGTCTCCGAAAGTTCCTGCTTCGTCATCTCCTGAAGTAACTCTCGAACATCCCTAAGGCGGGTGTACAGCGGATCCGGATAGTAGCGACGAGTCCCGTCCGTTTCGGTCACCGTTACGACGCCGAGATCAATGAGTCGGTGCAGGTGGTCCCGCGCCGTATTCGGGGAGACAGCAGCCTCCTCAGCGATCCATGGGGCGGGCTGTGGCTCCGAGAGCGTCATCGTCACCGACTTCACCCGGTCGAACGCCGACGCGTGCTCCTTCCACGTCTCTACCCACTCGGATTCGTCGTTGGACGCCTTTTTTGGTGACATACGTGACAGTATTCACCCCAACGCAATAGTATTATCTCTCCGCAAATTATTGCGCGTTATTCGATACTGAGATGAAACGCATAAATCGAGAGTCTCTTGCCAAATCTGGTGACACAACTGTACAAAGTGTGATATTGGAGTGTACAGAGTGCTGCATATAGCAAGCAGTGACCAGCATTAGCGAGCGAAGCGAGTGGGTTCTCAGGCTAGTTCTCAATCCGGGAGACCTTGTGCTCACTGTTCAGAGACAGACAAGCGGAAGGTATGGCCAATCCAACCCACCTGTGCCACAGTTTTCAGAGGCCTACAATAACCGCCATCCATTCGTACGCGGACACGGAACGTGTGGTATGCGCCAAACAACGGAAATGCTCGTGGTGGGAGGTCTGTCGGCGGCGGTAGCCGTTGGGCTGTTGTTGCTTATCGAAGTCTCTCTCGTCCTAGCCGTCGCAGGTGCCCTTGGAGCAGCGATTCCGGTGTCGATGGTCTATGCAATGGTGACACTTGATACCACATCATCGGAGAACAACCACAGCGAGGTCTAGCCGCAACCGGCCAAAGACTACTGATGGCACAACGAGACGCGTCGAAGCCAGAAACACAAGGAACTAAGTCGATATCCACTTGCTTCGAAAGGACCAACTCTCCGCCGTGTCCGAAACCCAATTCACTTTCGAACAAATCGGCGTAATTCGAACGCCCTTTGACTCGCCAACGGAGATGCCAATCCAACCAGCTGGTGCAAAGGATGTTGTCGGCACCATCACAATCGAGGACCAATACAAGCAAGGATTGCAGGATTTGGGAGGATTCTCGCACTGTATCTTGCTCTATCACTTCCACGAATCCCCCGACACGACCCCACTAGAAGTCGAACCGTTTCTCGATTCGGAACAACGGGGGATTTTTGCCACACGTGCTCCAGTACGTCCGAATCGAATAGGACTCTCGGTTGTCGAAATTGAAGCCATACGAGAAAGCGAACTAACTGTACGCGGAATTGATGTTGTCGACCGTACCCCATTGTTGGATATCAAACCGTTCGTCCCAGCGTTTGACGTTCCTGTCGACGTCGAAACCGGCTGGCTCGATGCATCAGGCTCGACAGTTCAAGCGACCGAGTCCGACGAGCGGTTTCAGTGAGCGGCAATTGTGCCTGAGAGCCCTCGGTTGGCTTTCGAGAGGGAGTAGCCGCGTTACCGACGAAGTCACTCGTAGAGCGCGTAGCCGGATACATCCGCAATCGAGAGTTCATACCAGTGCATCTCGATGTTCGCACTGGAGATATCGATGTCCTTGGCGACAGTGTAAAACCAACTCACAATCTCGTCATCGATATCGTCTTCAGAAACTTCTTCGAGCGTTCCGGTTACGATGACGCTGTGCCACTCTTTCGGCCCCTCCCAGTCGTAAACGGTGAGACAGATTTCCTCCGTTGAGTCGATAAACCCCGCCTTCTTGCTCTCGGGGCCAAAGGCCATATCCATGATTACTCGGTCATGTTCGCCATCGTACGCAAACGACATCGGAACGCCATACGCCCGCCCATCTTGAGAGAGCGAGAGGACGCCCGTAGCCTGCTCGTTCAGAAACTCCTCAATCTCCGTTGCACCCATCTCCAGACCGTACCAAGCATCAGTCATTGTCACATCTACTTCCTCGGGAAAGCGAGTACAAAAGTAGAAACAGCCTTCCAGTCAGCCGCTCGCTCATTACCGAGCGCGAACCCTGAGGTCACCGTTTGTCGTCTCAACCGAAAGCTCGTGTGTTCCGCCGCCAATCGTCGTCTCAGTCGACGAATCGGCTTCGACCGAATCCGTGAGGCCACTGACTTCGAGGTCCCCATTTGTCGTCGCAAATGAAAGCTCCGGTTCGGCCGTCTCGGGGAGTGCTATCTCAACATCCCCGTTTGTCGTCTCAGCGAGTATATCCGGTGTTGATGCCACGGCAATAACGATATCGCCATTCGTCGTGTCCGCGGTAACACTATCTGTATCACGCAGGTCAAGGTCCATATCGCCGTTTGTCGTCTCGGCCTCGACAGCGACTCTCTCTGGAACCCACACAGTAAGGTCGATTCGAGCAGATTCACCAACCGAGAAAAACCGACGACCAGAGTCTACATCAGCACGAAAGGCAAGCGTCTCGTCGTCGCTCTCTGATTCCACCGAAATCTCATCGAGTGCATCCTCGTCCGGTGCTCGTTTCCTCCCCTCCACACTGATTGTCTCGCGGTCCTCACCACGAACTTCGACCTCGCCGTTGACGGTTTCGATTGCGACGGCTGAAACGTCCTCGTCGTACTCTCGGGAGATGGTTTCCTCGGCATCAAGACCAGTCGAAATACACCCGGCAAGCCCGATGACGCCGACGCTCGCACAGCCACCAAGCAGCTGTCGTCTTAACAGGGGGCTCTGCTCCTCTCTTTCTAAACTAGCGGAGCTGTCTCTCATAGTAGATACTCATGCAATATCCACTATAAATCGAGAGTCTGCATTTCTCAGCCAGAGACGAACAGCCAAGACAGTAACCCACAAAAAGGACTCCATGAACCCAGAAACAGTCGGTGAGGCGTTATACAACGCTTACCTCGACGGTAAGCCGCTCGATTCGACACAACTCCCTGACCTATCAATCGAAGAGGCCTACGAGGTACAGCAGCACTGTATCGACCGCCGAATCGATGCAGAGGGACCAGTCGTCGGATATAAGATTGGTTTTACAAACGAACGAGTGCAGTCCGAGTTGGGTGTCACCGAACCGTCTTATGGCCAGTTGCTTGCAGGAACGGTCCGCGAGGACCGCCAGTTCAACATGGATGAACTGGTTGCACCGCGAATCGAACCCGAAATCGCGTTCGTGCTGGGAGCACCGCTGGGAGAAGCGACGAGTCGACTCGACGTTCTTGCCGCAACGGAGTGTGTCGTTCCAGTCATCGAAGTTGTCGACAGTCGACTTACCGACTGGAACCTGACGGCTGCGACGGCGATTGCCGATAACTCACTGGCTGCACGACTCCTGTCCGGCGAGCAGATCGCACCAACGGAGACAGCACTGCATCTGGAAAGCGTCGAGGTACTCATCAACGGTGAGCGGCGGGCGACCGGAACCGGTGCAGCGGTGCTCGGCCATCCTGCCGACGCAGTGTCATGGCTGGCGAACGAACTGGCGGTCGACGGCCCCGGATTGCAAGCGGGCGATATCATCACCACTGGCTCGCTAACGGAACCGATTCCTGTCACTGCTGGTGAGACGGTTGTTGCCCGATTCGGTTCGCTCGGGACAGTTGTTGCCCACGCTGGCGAAAGCTAATCAAAACAGACCAATCAGCCCCACAAAAAGCTATTTCCGCCTCGCTCAGTCATCCCCGGGTCGTATTCGATTCGCTCTAACCCAACCTCACGGGCGTGCTCAATCACGGCCTGGTACTCTTCTTTCGTGATTCCGCGATTGATATCCTCGTAACGCTCGTCAGTTCTCGCCTTGTAATGTGGCCGATACTGCGCCATCACGTTGACGAACGTCTCCTCGCTAAGTTCCTCGGCAAGAAACGACAGGACACCCTTAGCATTCTCGACCTGTCCCGGCATGACGAGGTGGCGAACAAGCAAGCCCTGTGTAGCGAGGCCGCTCGCATCGACGGACAGGTCACCGACCTGCCGGTACATCTCCCGAAGTGAGTCCTGGATATTCGACCAGTACCCCGGTGCTTTGGAGTAGCGGGCCGCAGCGGCGTCATCGCTCCATTTCACGTCGGGCATATAGATATCGACGATGCCATCAAGCAATTCAAGGATTTCTCTGCGCTCATACCCGCCGCAGTTCCAGACAACCGGGAGTTCAAGGCCGCGGTCACGGGCAATCCGGAGCGCCTCGACGAGGTGCGGAGAGTGGTGGGTCGGCGAGACGAAGTTGACGTTATGACAGCCTTTCGCCTGCAGGGCAAGCGCCATCTCCGCAATCTCCTCGGGCGTGACGGGCTCGCCCTGTGCCTCGTGGCTGGTCTCGAAATTCTGGCAGAACACACACTTCATGTTACAGTGAGCCAGAAATATCGTGCCGCTACCATTGTGACCACGAAGAACGTCCTCCTCGCCGTGGTGGTCGAAATACGAGGAGACGTACGCGGTATCGTCGACGCGACACGCACCGGTTTCACCGGCTGTCCTATCGACCCGACAGTCGTAGGCACAGAGGTCACAGTCCGCGTATCGACTCCGCAACTCCACAGCGCGTGCCCGAAACTCATCATCGGAAAGGGAAAGGTAATTCGGGGAAGTGGCCGGACGAGTGCTCATACTGAGTGTTTGTCAACGAGTGGCAAAGAGCGTGTCGCCGGTGATGGAACTATTTTTGTTCAGTCCTAAGAGAACGTATGGACGCGAGCGAACAGATTGTCATCGACCGTCCGCAGAAAGCCGTCTTCGAGTTCATGGACGTACCAGAGAACCAACAGCGGATTTCGCCGCGCCTCTCATCGGTTGAGACCGTCGGAACGCTCGATAACGGCGGGAAGCGAGCAACCTACACCTACCGACTGTTCGGCCTCAGGTTCACTGGGGAGGTTCGCGGCGTCGAACACGAACCACCTGAGCGGATCCGGTTTGAAATGGATGGTGATATCGCTGGCGAGATTCGCTGGCAGTTCGAGCCCATCGACCACGGAACACGGGTGACCTATAGCATCGACTACGATTTCGATATCCCGTGGCTCATCGACAGCCTGTTTGGACCTGCAATCGACCGGTTTAACCAGCGGGAGTTGCAGGCAACCCTGGACAATCTGCAGCGCAGAATGTGACGAACGGCCACGATTTTCGCCCAAAAAGAACACTCGCCCGAAGAGGTTTATCACGAAAACGAGCGTAGAAACAACATGATTCGCAAGCGTACTCTCGGCCTCCTCACGCTGGGTGTCATCGGTGCAACCCTCGTCGTATCGACGCTCTATCAGCGGGCAGCGACACAGACCGTTCCCTACACCGTCGTCGCCCGCGTCGATGATGTGGAACTCCGGCGCTATCCGAAAACCATCGCCGTCGAAACAACCGCCGACTCACAGCGGGTGGCCTTTCAACGGCTGTTTCAGTATATCACCGGCGGGAACAGCGGCAGCACTGAGATAGCAATGACCGCGCCCGTCGAACTCACAGGCCGTGGAGCAACAATTTCGATGACTGCACCGGTTGAACTCACAAGCGGGGAGGAACAGCGAATGCGGTTCTATCTCCCGCCTGAATTCGACAGTGAAAGTGCCCCACAGCCAATCGACGATGCAGTCGAACTGACCGTGATTCCGGAGCGAACTCTCGCCGTTCGCCGATTCACCTGGCGGCCAACGGAGGCGCGTATCAAGCGCGAACGCGAAGCACTCGAAAAGACGCTTGCGGATGCGAACGTTCGGACCGTTGATGAGCCGTTTTTCATGGGATACGATGCGCCGTGGACAGTCCCGATGCTTCGGCGAAACGAAGTTGCCGTGGAAGTCGAGAGCTGAGGACGAGACAAAAAAGAGGTCACCGTGTGCGTTTCATTCGACAAGTTTGTAGACCTTACTCGGACCGCTACCCGAACTCGTTATTAGGTTATACTGCTCGAGTTTGCGGAGATACTTCCGAACCGTTCGTTTGGATTTCGGGTCGGCAACGTGTTCTCGATACTTGGCAGTGATTTCTTTGGGCATCAGCTCGCCTGCCCCGCGAAGCACCTGATAGACCGCAAGCTGGTCCCGAGTGAGTCGGTCCAGGCTTTTCTGTCGGAGTTCCGCTCGGGCCTCTGGAATTGCCTTCTCGATATCGCCGTCACGAATCTGGTCAGCACCAACCTGTTCGCCACGACGGGCAGCGGAGCGAAGGATTGCAATCGCATCGCGGGCATTCCCGCGGGCGGCTTCCGCCATCCGACCGAGTTGGTCGGCCGTTGCGGCATCTTCGGTCAGTCCCCACTGCACGCGGTCTGAGAGAATCGAGACAAGTTCGTCGTGTGAGTAGCGGTTGAACTGTATCTGGTCGCTGCTGCGCAGTCGTGACTGCAGTCGTTCATCAAGCGGCGAGAGCAGTGCCCGTTCGTGGTTCGTGACGAGAATCATCGTCACGTGTGGAATTCCGTAGAGTCGCCGGAGCAAATCAGGGTCATCAATCTGGTCGGCCTCATCAAGGATAATAAAGAAAGGTTTCTCAACGGTCGCCAGTCGTTCGAGAAGTTCATCGTGTGGGGTCGAGCGGTGAATATCGTAGGTGCTGCCCACGCTTTCGAGCAGTTTGTAGAGAATCCGGAAATCGTTCGGGTGGAGCCAGCAATCGACGTGTGCAGTATGAACGTCAAGCACCTGTTCTTGGAGTCGGTCGAGTGTCGCACGGGCGATACAGGTTTTGCCTGCACCTGAGGGGCCAGTCAGCAACGCGTGCTGGGGTTTATCGCCCTCAACAACGGGTTCTAACGCACTTGCAAGCTGGGACATCTCCTCGTGACGGTGGACAATCTCCCGGGGAAGGTGGTCGTCCTGTAACACCCGTGCGTCCCGTATCATACGAGAACCATTGGAAGCCACCACCATAAGCGGAAGGGGGGTACTTCCGGGTTTCCGGGTACGGAATTCCAATCTTCAGATATATGTTCTTCCGGGTAGCAGCGCCGGTAGAGAAGGCCTGTGCAGCCTGCTTTGAATCATATTTCGGCCAGAAAAGAGTGCATATCGAAACCCGGAAACCCGGAAGCATGGCAATTTCGTATTTTAGGCTACTCGCGCAAGTCGGCGGTGCGGTGAACCAATGAAGACAATCGCAGTAGATATCGAAACGACTGGCATCGAACCGGATGACAAGATAACCGTACTCGGCATCGACCTCCCCATGGGCTCGTGTTTGTTCCTGAACACCGGCGGCAGGGAATATTCGGAAGCAACGACCGAGCGCCTCACCGATGACTTCGACCGCGTCGTGCATGTGACCGCGACAGATTCCGAAAAAGAAACGCTAGAAGCATTCGCCGCGTTTGCGGAGGAACGGTTCGACGGGACTAGTCGCCAAGAAGACGAGTTCAAATTCGCAGCCTATAACGGCGAGACCTGGAACGGCGGCTTTGATTTGCCGTTTATCCGCACCCGCTGTCGGGAGTACGACATCGGCTGGCCGCTCTGTGGGCCGTACATCGATGTCTACGAGGTTGTCGGGACACGGTTCAACGTCTCGAAAAAGGACCTCGAAACGACCTACGGAGAACTTGTCGATGGGGGATTGAACGCCACAGACCCATTCGAGGACAGCGGCGAGGCCGTCGAGCACTGGGAAGCCGGCGAGTTTGAGCCACTGCTTCGGCACAACCTCGCCGATATCCGCCGTACGCGAGAGCTGGTTGCGGTCGCCGAGCAGTACTGTTCGACCTCACATTTTTCGATGCGTTCGCTCCAGCCAATCAATCCGTGAGCGGTCGAGGAAGGCCGTTTCCGTTGGAGCGATATAAAATCCTCTCTTTCTGACGGTACGAATCTAAAAGCAACTGTCGAAGAACTCTTCTCAATTATGGGTTTCAGTCATTGCAGAGGAGCAAACTAAGTAGAGGCCAACTCTGTTGAGTAACGACAGCAGTTCGGTAGATATCGAAATAACTTATGGGTCTGTTACGGTAGTTATTTCAAGACGTCACACATATTATTGTTTAATGGTAGAAACTCTCCTTCTTATTGGTGTCGTTGCGTCTATCTTTGTCGGATTCAATATCGGTGGCTCCTCAACCGGAATTGCGTGGGGGCCACCTGTCGGTGCTGGTATCATCAAAAAGACAACAGCAGCGGCTCTCATGACGTTTTTCGTCTTTCTCGGTGGATGGACTGTTGGACGAAACGTAATGGATACGCTGAGTGAGGGTATTATCACGATTGAGTTGTCACTATCCGCAGGTGTTGCGGTCCTCTTTTTTATTGGGCTGGGTATCCTTATTGCCAATATTTTCGGCGTCCCTGTCCCAACATCGATGACAACGGTCGGGGCGATAGCCGGTCTCGGGCTGGCGACGGACACACTTAACTATACCACGATTGCGGAAATCATCACGTGGTGGGTTGTCACTCCAGTCATTGGATTCTGGATTGGTGGGATTATTGGCCGATACATCTATCCGGAAGTTAACCAACGAGTACAGATTGAAAAATCAGATGGTCCCTTACTTATCTTTTCTCGGGATAGCACCGTCCCAAAGCCAACGCTCGGCCCAAACACAACCCTGTCTGAAGTCGGTAGTACGACAGTTGTCCTCGTCATTGCCTGTTATATGGCGTTCAGTGCTGGGGCGAGTAACGTGCCGAACGCCGCTGCACCGCTGGTCGGCGAAGCAGGGTTGGAACCGAATATTGCGATTGTCATCGCAACATTTGCGATTGGACTCGGTGGATTCACTATTGCCCGCCGGACGATGGACTCTGTTGGAGGCGAACTGAGTGACATCCCGCTACTCGCAGCCCTATTCGTTATGGTTACGGCATCAACAATCACAACGCTTCTCTCGTGGATTGGAATCCCAATCAGCCTCGTGATGGCAACGGTGATGACGATTGTTGGCATTGGGTGGGGTCGTGCAACTCGACCGATTACATTCCGTGAGGCCGTTACCCGAAACACAAAAGACCGCGAAATTGTCACCGGCGCCATCACCGCTGAGGAAATGGAAGGAGAACCAGCCGCACCGATAGGTGAAGAAGAACCGGAAGAAGTGCTCAATGCGGGTGATCTGTTTAACCCTCGGGCGATAATCAAATATGTCTCAATGTGGATCATCGGCCCCTCGGTCTCGACGCTTCTGGCCTACGGATTCTTCATCCTCGTTCCGGGAGTCGTCTGACAACAGAAGTTAGATAGCTGGAAAACATCTTTTGAGATATGACTTCACGAATTCTTGTTCCGATAGATGATTCCGACCACGCTAGCCAAGCCCTGAAATATGCGCTCGACAATTATCCGGACGCGGAAATCATCGTCTTACACGTTGTTGGTGTTCCCTCAATGATGATGGGTGAAGCGACGGGTCTCGCTCTCGAAGACGACATCAGTGAGGCTGCTGCCAAGCGAGCTAAGCCCATTTTCAAACGCGCCCGTGAGATAGCCGACGAACAGGGCCGAGAGATCAGCACGGTAGTTGGAATCGGCCACCCTGCCCGTCAAATCCTCGACCGTGCTGAGGAGTACGACGCTATCGTCCTTGGTGCCCACGGTGCAGATTGGAGCCGTGCAACACGCCGGTTTCTTGTTGGAAACGTCACGGAGACGGTGTCTAAGCGAGCACCAGTCCCAGTAGTTATTGTTCGTTGACCAAGGCGGACCAGCGATTGTGGACGTGAGAGAGTCAGATCGAGGTTGTGGACGAGACACGCAACTGCGAGTTCACGAAACTGCTTTCACCACCGTCCTGAACGGACAAACGCATCGTATTTTCGCGCAACTGACTAAGGATTCCAACAGAGCCAAGCAGTCTCATTATTCGCGTCGCATCGGCTGGCGCGTCCGGTAGGTAAGCGTCCGCCAGAGCCACTCGACCGGACCAAACTGGAAGCGGTTCAACCACCACATCGAGAGCGGAATCTGGATGGCCCAAATCAACACCACGACGCCCAGCAATCCAACGCGACTCACCTCGCCGAACAGCCCAAAGCCGTATCCGTAAAAAATCGTCGTTGCGATGACCGTTTGGAGCAGATAGTTTGTGAATGCGGTTCGGCCAACGGCCGATAACGCCCGAACAACAAGCCCATCAGTGAACCACCGACAGAGCAACATAATGCCCGCAAGATACCCCGTTGCAAGCAACAGTGCTCCCCAGTAGTTGAACTGAAACGCAAGCGTCAGCACCGGAACGGTCTCCCACGCGAGCAGTTCGCGGAGCCAGACTCCCACGAGAACGAGTGCAAGCCCAACGCCGCCAACGCCGACGAAAATGCGTTTATAAAATCGCGTACTCCGCTGGTTTGAGATGACTCCCCATTTGTAGAGAGCCATGCCGAGAATCATCATTCCGCCGAGCATCCAGAAGGCTTCAAAGAGAAATCCCACCGTATGTGCATCAACGAGAAGCGGTGCACGGTGGGCAACCTGATCAACCCACGCCCCTTGGTAGATTTCGATTTCGCGTTCGGGCGAGTACTCCGCACCGAACGTCGCAAGCAACTCTTCTTCAAACTCCGCCCGTCCATCCGCACCAAGGGAGAGATAGCCAATTCCTGCCAAGAGATATATCAGGGACGGAATCGCGAACATAACAACCCCAAGAATGAGTTGTCGGATGGGTCGCCACCGCCACACCCAGACCACGAGGAAGCCACACAGCGCGTAGAAGACGAGAATGTCACCA
>PUNZ01000009.1 GCA_003551945.1 Halovenus sp.
CAGGAACGAAACCAACAGTCTGGCGGACAAAGTGAGGGCAAAACAGACGGGGCAACTCAATCCTCAATGGGTAGAGTGCCTACAAGGTTTCCCGCAGGGATGGACGGAAACTGGCCCGCAGGACAGTGGCCAACGCCAATTGCAGGAGATTGTCAGGGGCAATCAAGAAACGCAACAATAGCAAGAATAACAGGAGAAAAACAGGGAAGCGTGATGTTATCAAGTATTTTGAATCACGGGTTGGAGGGTATGGTATGGCCAGCTGGCCCCGGTGAACAGCACGAATGGGAACCGCCAAGAATAGCAACGGGAATAAAAGACAGGACAGCAAGGTTGAAGGCTTTAGGCAATGCGGTAGTACCACAGCAAGCATACCCGATATTTAAGGCGATAGCGGAAGAAGAAGGGAGGGACAGCAATGCAAATTGAGACCTGGGCCAAAACCGCCGGCGCTAAAAGTGTCACGATCGAGGCCATTTACAGCCCAGGGCCCGGGGCCCATGAGCAAAGAGAGCATTTACGCCGTATCACGAAAGGAGCGAAAACGGATGATCACAGCCCTGCAGGTTTTAGTCTATATAATAGCGGTTATTAGTTTTATAGGTTTTGTGGGCGAAAAGGACAAAACCCAAAAACCATACCTGCTGGCCGGAGTATTCGTCGCCGGCTCTTTAATTATAGCGATCGAATATTTATTAAAATAACGCCCAGGTGCCCCCGAGGGGGCCCGGGGAAAGGAGAATCAGAAAATGGACGATCAGGTTAATTACCCGTTCGGGATAGAGTGGCATGAACTAATCGAGCGGATCGCGGAACTGGACCGGAAGGACCTGCCGCGGCCATTTACAGAACCATTATTGAACGATCTTTTTATAGCGGCAATAGAGCAGGCCCAAAGCGCACGCCACGCCGAAAAGCAACACCACAAAATAACCGGCAAATTATTAATCGCGCTCGACGCGTTAAATGAAATTAAAGACCAGATGCCCACGGGGGCCTACTTTAAAGTTAACCAGGTTATTAATAAGGCGATCCAGGACATAGACTACGACGGGCTGCCGCCCGGTTTATTTAGAATGCCGGACTGGAATTGCCGCTGCCAGGTTGAGCCCACCGAGCCCCCCGAGGAGGCCGGCCGCGAAACATTTATACACCTGCCGCCGCCGGAGAAAGAAGGGAAGGCGCTACCAGGCCAGCAGCTGCAGCGGTTAGTTATCGAGATGCAAAAGATCCTGGACCGGGATCGCATAATACACCCGGAGCAATGGGATACAACACACCTGGAATATTTACAGGAATCGTTAAAAGAGACGGCCGGGACCCTTGCGAAAATGGACCTGCACGGGTCCGAAAAGAGCGCCTACGCGTTCGCCGGCCGGGTCGCATTATTCGCGCTAAGAATCGCCATGCGGGCCGAATTTATAAACAGAAAGGAGCAAAAAGAAAATGACGAATAACAGAATAAAAGAAAAGCTAAAGCGGGAGCAGGAACTGAACAGGGCATTCGAGAGGATAATGAATGAGCACCGGGGGGCGACAAACCCGATCACGGCCGCGGAAATCGCCGACCGGCTCGGGATAAAAAACGGCCTGGGATCAAGGGGGGCCCGGGAGTTTATAAAATCCAAGATCGAGGATTTATACCTGCCGATCGGGGCCCATGAGGGCGGCTATTATATAATCGAGACAGAGGAGGAACTCAACGCCTACCTGGAAAACCTTCAAGGCCGTTATAAAAGCATAGCAGCCCGGATGGCCATGGTTAAGGAGAATTACGAAAGAGCTCAAATCGATCGGGACGTTATGGGCGATGACGAGGCCCTGGAGCTGCGGCGGTTTTTAAGAAAGGCCGCGCGGGAGGGGGCGGAATGAACAAATACCGGGTTAAAAGGTTTTTGGTTTGGGTTTATAACGTAAAGCTAAGAACAAAATACTGGCTGGAGGCGTTAACACGATGGCATATAAAAAAGTGGTAGCAGTAGATCTCGACGGGGTCCTGGCGCAATATACAGGATTTAAGGGCCCGGACATTATAGAGGACCCGGCGCCAGAGGCCCGGGAATTATTACAGCAGTTAAGCAAAAAATACACAGTTATCCTGCACACGGCCAGGACCGCGGGAGCCGCGGCCGCCTGGTTGAAAAAGCACAATTTAACCCAGTACGTAACCGGGATCAACTGTTGCCCGATCAACCAGCGGGCCGGCAAGCCGGTCGCCGTAGCCTATATAGACGATCGGGCCGTTAATTACACCGGGGACCCGGTCCAGGCGTTAAAGGAGGTCGAGCGCCTGGCAGGGGAAAGCATACCGAAGGATACCGGGGAAGGAGGGCCATAAAGTAAGTGGATGATTACAAAGAATTGTGGCTGGAGAACAGCGAATTAAATATCAGGTTTAAGGTTGATTACGACAGCGAAGGCAAGATCGTCACCGTTACACATAATAGCATTTACAGACACGGGAATTTTAACCCAGGCGATGAAAGCGAATTTAACGGAATTCCATATATATTAAGCAGTAAAGAACTGACAATCAGGAGCGCTGTTGTGCCGCCGGATCCAGATCAGGACACAGTAAAGGAAACATGGATACGGAAAGATGTTTTTGAAGCCACCCGGAAGGAGGAGATCGCGAATGGAGGGCAATGAAAAGTGGGCCAAGCTAAGGCAGGCCCAAGAAGAGATCAGGAACAACTTTAAACACATAATCGAGCAGCAAAACCAAATAGCACATATTAACAAGGCATATTACGAGAGCCTGCTCGATCAGGGATTTACACAGGAGCAGGCCATAAGGTTAGTTGAAACCCAGGTCGCGGCCATGCACGCGCCGCGCGACGGGGGCGAATAATAAAAGCTTGACGGGGCCCGGGTAGATTTAACACCCTAAGAAAAGA
>PUNZ01000039.1 GCA_003551945.1 Halovenus sp.
CACGGAATTTTGCGCCGTGGACAGCATCCGTTCGGAGGTGGTTACCTTCGGCGGCCATCCCGGTTACGAGATGACTTTCTCCTGCAACAGGAGCCGAGCGCACTCGACCCGCGAATTCATTTTGCGCTCAACTGCGGGGCAACTCTTTGCCCCGCAATTGCGACCTACACAAGCGAACGTGTGGATACACAACTGGATTCGGTAACCCACAGCTATCTCGACCAACATGTGGAGTACGACCCGGAGAGCAACGGAATTCTCACTCGCGTGTTCGGTCCAGGGACGGTGACAGTCCCACGGATGATGCTCTGGTACCGTGGCGATTTCGGGCGCAAGCGAGACACTATCTCCTTTCTTCGCTACTATGATCAACTGCCACAGGGCGTGTGGCCACGCATCACCTATCACGACTGGGATTGGAGGTTTGACCCGGGAGATTACGCCACGTCTCACACGGCTGAGCCGAGCGATGACGGTGACTCAGCTACAATTAATGAGACGGCCCCGGAAAGCGAAGCGATACCAGCAGAGTCCTCGAGTTCAGCGGAGCACTCGGAATAGCGAACCCACTACCCATCTGCCGGGGCCTGACCGTAGTCAGCGTTGCTAACGTAAGATGCAACGCGGACACCGACGAGACTGACGATGATACTTGCAAGGATAAACAGTGCAAGGTGCGTACCAGGTGCAAGTGTCACGGCTTCAATTTCGCGCGCCCCAAGTGCCATTGGCGGGAGTTCCACTGGAGGGATAATCTCGGATATTTGTAAGAAATACGCGGCGAATCCGCGAACAGCCAGTCCAACGGCAATCGCAACAAAGGGGAGGTTGATATATGCACCACGGATGCGTTCGTTTTGGATAATCTCATCAAGGAGACGGCCGGTACTCGCAATCAAAGCAGCAGCCGTCAACCACGGAATGCTGTCATACACAAACTGCATGAACAGCAACAGTTCACCGGTTGTCTCAACATCGAGTGACGACGCACCGAGGACACCAACAAAGAGGCCAACAAGCGCCAATCCGCCGCCCACGACGTAGGTGACCAGCGAGACTTGGCCGGAATAGAGGGCGTTTTTCGTCCCTGCAGAGAGCGCACTGAGTAAGGAGTCGATGTTGAGTCCCTTGTATAACAGAAAAACACCAACGACCGCAGCGATTGCACCGATTGCAACAGTGACACTCTCGACAACGGCAAGCAACGCAGGGAACGCAAGGAGAGTGACTCCCAGTGGGACGAGCACGGTTTTTCTGAGTTCCTCGTCCGCCAGAAATTGTTTGAGCAAATAGTAGGTGGACTCGATATCGCGTGCCTGTCTGACAACGACACGGTCAACGGCATCAACTGGGACCCGGCTTTCGATGATATGGACTAAGCGTTCATCCTCAACGCTGTCGACAACGACAATGGCAGAGTCTGGGTCATACTGCTCAATGAGCGAGTCGACCTGTCCAGCAATCTCACGCTCGCCCGTGATGGTCTCGCCCGTGCCGGCAAGCACGGCAACGACGGTATCATCATCGAGGTCACGAGCGACCCGTAAGCCTTCAAGTATACAGTTGACACGGCTGTCCTCCGGGTCGTCAATCCCAACCGTCGTGACGAGATTTTCGACGGCAGTTGCACCCACAACCGGTCCATCGACCCCAAGTGACGTTCCCCGATAAAGACAGGCGACTAGCGTTGTCACACCTGTACAAATACGGCGGTGGATTAAAAATCTCGCCCACTGTTCACGGCGTCGTGGCGTGGTTCACAACTCGCCAGCATCCCGAACGCCGTCATCGGTCACGACCGACTCCAGCAGTCGAACCGGTGTGGCATCGTAGGCTGGGTTTTCGATACTGAATCCGTCCGCTGGCTCGCGCATAACCTCAGTGGCGCTCCGGTAGTCGTTGGTAAAGGAAAAGCCACCAGCAGTCACCTTTGCACTTGAGCCAACAACGCTCATTGGGACCTCGGCATCGGCTGCAGTCGCTGCAAGCGGATAGGTCCCAACCCGATTGTAGAGGGTATCGCCGACAATTGCGGACATGCCGACAAGGACGTGGTCACACTGTGAGAGAGCTTGTCCTCCAGCGCTGTCGACGATGAGCCGTGCGTCGACACCGTCGATAGTAGCGAGTTGTCGGGCCATCTTCCGGCCGAGAAACCGTGGGCGGGCCTCAGTGACGTAGACGGTAAACTCCTCACCTGCTGCAGTGGCCTGCTCGAATGCGGTGAGCACCGTTGTCGAGTAATCGTGTGTCAAGAGAATATCCGTCTCTGCAAGTATCGACTGGACGTTCTCCGCAGCGGTTTCTTTCGCCGTTTCGACGCTGCTGGTGACGGCATCGATAGCAGATTGTGTTTCCGCTTTTGCTTCGTCAATGGATGTTGGGTCGGCGGTTCTGACCTGGTCGACGATGCGATGCTGTGTGGTGTGAAGCGAGGCGTGGGAGGGATTTGCCCGGCGGAGCGCGCTGCTGTTCTGGTCGAGCGCGCGCAGATACTCACCCACTGAGGGAAACTCGCGGTCAAGCAGTTCACTGAGTGCGTTTGCTGCCTTTACGGCGACGACCGACGAGCTGTGGGTTTGCATCTCCGCAATCTCTCCGGCGGTCTCGTCTATCATACCTGCATTGTCGCGGCGGGGTAGCAAAGTCCTTTATGTCGTGTGGGCGTCGGAGGCGGGCGGCATACGCAAGAGTCTTAAATTCTCGCCTGAAAGGCAGGGATAGAGCGCCGGTGATGAGCAGTCTTCGATTGCGAGTCACGGGGCGTGAGGAATACAGTGACAAACGCGCCGGTGGTCTAGTGGTAGGACCTGAGCCTTCCAAGCTCATGGCCCGGGTTCAAATCCCGGCCGGCGCACTCCCTTCGGTCGTTTGCCGCCCGACTTCTCACTCGCGGTGCTCGCGAGAATCCCGGCCGGCGCATTCTACGACAAACAAACGTGAGGAGCTAAATCGCCGCCGGGATTTTAGCCCTATCAGTCGCGCGCAGCGAACAAAGTGAGCGAGCACGTCTGATTCCGGTTCAAATCCCGGCCGGCGCACTCTCTTCGGTCGTTTACCGCCCGACTTCTCGCTCGCGCCGTATTGAAAGTTGGTTCAAAGAAATGCTATTAAAAACACCACAGCAAGCAAGCCGTGCCAAACGGCAGCTATGCCGACAACCTCTGGATGGGTCGGTGTAACGGGAGGATTGCGGAATATCGCATGGTAAACGAAGGGCGTGGCTGACACTGCCCCAAACGCCAGCCCAGATGAGAAGCTAATGGGCAGGAGTACCCCACCGAGAACTCCGCCACAAATGCACGTTGTTATCGCCAGGATAATGCGGTCGTAATAGTCCATGGCCCCTACATGAGAAAACGTGGAGGCAATAGAAGAGTGAAGTTGACAAATCCAGTTGCTTTGCTAGCGGATACTCCAGCAAAAATCACATATCGATACACACACCACGCCCGACAAACAACGGTCGGTCGTGGATTCGACAGGTCGCGATAGAGCCCTCCTTTCGTCGGTCGTCTTCGCCGTGCTGTTCGCCCAGTTACTGCTCTATCCCGGCCTCCCGGACCTCGTGATGGCGCTCGGCGCAACACCCGCCGACTGGGCCGGCGGCGTTGGCGATATTCTCGATGCGGGAATGTGGTTTCTGACGGCGGAGTTCGTCGGTGGAATTGTGGTCGTCATTCTGTGGGGCGCACTCAGCGATGCAAGCGGAGTTCGTGTCTCGCTGACCGCTGTGGGAGCCGCAGTCGGTGCCCTCTGTTATCTCCTGATTGCCATCCTCCCCTCGCTCGTCTCACTCCCCTATTCGGGGATTCTCGGCCTCCGATTCATTCAGGGAGCGGCAACCATTGGGGCGTTCTCACTGGCGATTACGACCCTGATGGATTTGGATGGCGGCCACGGACAGAATATGGGTGCTGCAGGGCTGGCAATCGGCGCAGGGGCAGCGGTTGGCTCGCCTGTCGGCGGACAGCTCTACACGATTGGCCCACTCGTCCCACTCCTTGGCTCAGCAGTGCTGATGGGCTGTGCCGCGGCGCTCGTCACGCAGGTAACCGACAGGACCCCCGGAACGACGACAAGCGTGACCGCCTCGCTTGCAAGCCTTCGGACAGTTCCCGAACTTGCAATTCCCTACGCACTGGGATTTATCGACCGGATGACTGCCGGGTTTTTTGCTCTCGTGGGAACAGTATACTTTCAGGCAACGTTCGACCTCGGTGCGGCGGGAACAGGCATTCTGCTTGGTGCGTTTTTCGTCCCATTTGCCCTTCTGCAGTATCCCCTCGGCAGGCTATCGGACCGAATTGGCCGAGTGATTCCCGTCGCCATTGGGTCGCTTGCCTACGGCGGTGCGGTTATTGCTGTCTTCTACATGCCAACGCCAGTGACAGCAGGTGTTGGGATGGCACTGGTCGGCGTCCTCGGCGCGCTGGTCGCCCCCGCAACGATGGCACTGGTCACCGACCTCGCACATGCGGACGCTCGCGGCGCTGCAATGGGTGGGTTCAACGTCTTCGGAAGCCTCGGCTTTCTGGGCGGATTCGTCATCGGTGCAACGGTCGCTGCAACCTACGGCTTTAAAACAGCATTTTTCGTCGTTGGTCTCTCAGAGATAGCCATCGCAGTCGTTGCGCTTCCGCTGTTGTTACGACTCGACATCCCAGCGTTCCCCTGGCGGTGAACCAGAAAAACCCCACAGTTGTCAGCAATGAGCGCGCAATATTGACGCTGGTGCAAACAATGAAGGTAAAGCCCGGTCAGTAATAACATATGTCAGATAAAGAAACGCCGGTCTCGAAAATTATGTCCGCGCCAGTCGAAACCATAACTCGCGAAGCAACTGCGAGCGATGCCGCACAGCGAATGCGCGAAGAGGGGATTAACTCACTTCTCGTCACAACAAACCCACCAGGAATCCTCACGAGTACCGACATCCTCGATGCCGTCGCGGAGGGGAAACAGACCGCTGACCTCTCCGTAACCGACCTGATGACGGAATCAGTTGAGTCTGTTCCACCTGAACTCCGGGTTGGTGATGCCGCCGAGATGATGACCACCTTCGGCATCAAACACCTCCCGGTCGTCGAGGATGGCGATTACGTTGGCATGATTTCCTCAACCGATATTACGGCACAGCTATCCTAACCCACCACCATTTCCTGTCGAACCTTTTTCACCGTTGACGAACGATATACAGATATGACTACCTTCGATGCTGGCGACATTACCCTTGAGCAGGTCCGGGAGTACGTCTGGGAGATCCCACAGGAAGGCGACATGCGCGTCCCAGCACGCGTGCTTGCAAGCGAAACCCTCCTCGAAGAGATTGCAGAGGATAAAACGCTCGAACAGCTCAAAAACACGACCCATTTACCGGGTATCCAGAAGTATGCACTCTGTATGCCTGACGGCCATCAGGGGTATGGCTTTCCGGTTGGTGGTGTCGCTGGCATAGATGCCGAAAACGGCTGTATTAGCCCTGGAGCGGTCGGCTACGATATTAATTGCGGCGTCAGATTGTTGAAAACAAACCTCACCTATGACGATATTCGAGGGCACGAAGAAACGCTCGTGAACGCACTCTATGAGGCCATTCCGGCCGGGCTTGGTGCAGGGGGTATCGTCAACAACGCACCAGTTGAGGAGATTCTCGAACGGGGTGTCGAGTGGGCTGTCGAGCAGGGACACGGCATCGAATCCGACCTGTCCCACTGTGAGGATGAAGGGTTCCGGCCGGAGGCGAACCCCGATGCAGTTTCACAGAAAGCAATCGACCGCGGACGGAATCAGGCCGGCAGTCTCGGTAGCGGAAACCACTTCCTCGAAGTCCAGCGCGTGACCGACATCTACCGCGATGGAGTTGCCCACGAGTTCGGCTTACGCGAAGACCAGATTGTCGTCATGATACACTGTGGTTCACGTGGCTTGGGCCATCAGGTCTGTACGGATTACCTGCGAAAGATAGAGCAGACGCATCAGGGACTGTTGAATCAGTTACCTGACAAAGAGCTTGCAGCCGCGCCAGCGGGCTCAAAACTGGCGACCGATTACTACGAAGCGATGTGTGCCGCGATTAACTTTGCGTGGGTGAACCGACAGCTCATCATGCACCGTACACGCGAGGTGTTCGCTGACGTCTTCGACCGCTCGTGGGAAGAAATGGAGATGGAGTTGCTCTACGATGTGGCACACAACATCGCAAAGAAAGAGGTACACGAAATCGACGGCGAGGAACGCGAACTCTACGTTCACCGGAAAGGAGCCACGCGGGCGTTTCCGGCCGGTCGACCGGAGCTTCCGCCAGTCTATCGTGATGTTGGTCAACCAATCCTCCTCCCCGGAAGTATGGGAGCTGGCAGCTATATCCTGCGAGGTGGCGAACACTCCATTAAGGAGACGTTTGGCTCGACGGCACACGGTGCCGGGCGGTTGATGTCCCGGACACAGGCTAAAAGCCAATACTGGGGGGAGGACGTGATGGACGACTTGCGCCAGCAAGAGCGAATCTACATCAAGGCCCAGAGCGGTGCAACGGTTGCCGAAGAAGCACCGGGCGTCTACAAAGACGTTGATGAAGTGGTGCATGTCTCGGATACGCTGGGGATTGGTGACCGCGTCGCACGGACCTATCCGGTCTGCAATATCAAAGGCTAAGCTTGGTTCAGAGTCAGAAACTAAACGCCGCTTACGGCCCATCATGACCGCCGGGGCCACCTGGGTCAGGTCCAGTGTCAGGGTCGAGTGGGTCATCAATCACGTCCTCATCGTCGCCCCATTCAGCGAGCACCCGCGACTCGCCGTCTTCGGGGGCATAGGTGATAGTAAAGTGGTCGTCCTCACCGACATCAGCACCGTACGGCCCCACATCGTTCAGGAAGACGGTGTCATCCTCCAGTATCGATGCCGTTTCGTCTTCCATTTCAGTGAGCTCCGCCCAGGTGAAATTGCCAGCCGGCCCCTCAACGTAGATTTCATTTGCAGCGAAGTCGTCGTCATCTTGATAGACAATAACGAGCTGGTCAAGTTGCTCGGCATAATCGAACGTAAACTCAACGCTGTCGTCATCAGCAACGGTGTCGATAAAGACCCCAACCCCGACAGCACCGGTCACAAGCACCGTAATACCGATAAGAACGGCAACACCGAGCGTCTCGGAGACACCGCGGTTGCTCTGTGTTACCATCGTAACCGAGACTAGACGGGGACTCAATAAATGTGATTCGGCCCGTTACAGCACGTGATAACGGCCAAAGCCAGGTGTCCAAGAGCGCCAGGTTTTAAAAGGGATAACGGGTCCAGAGAACCCATGTCCGGGCTGGCCAGTCGAGTCAAACGCCTACATGACCGAGTTACAGACGACAGACAGAGCGGATGTGGCTGTCAGCCCCGATTTGACGACACGGACCTAGTCGTCGACGCGAGCGACTGTCCAAACGATGGCGACCTTGCACAGAGCAGCGACTGTCGGGGGGCAGTCATTACCGCGCTGACAGAGCGTGATGTCGAACAGATTCGTATCGAATGCAATGGATTGGAACGGCGCTACAGCGATAGTGCAACGGCACTGCTCGTGGCTGCTGGACGCTTTGTAGAGCGTGGGAAGGAACTCGACGAACGGCTCGCAACGTTGGCACAGAGAGACCCACTTGCAGCAACACGAGAAGCGGTCGGCCGTCCCGGGGAAGTGGCGACACTCGCCGCAGAGACCGGGCTTGCAGCGTGTGTAGCACACAGTGAAGGCTATGAAGATGCACTTCGTTGCTGGCGCGGCCCCATAATCAGCCACTGGCAGGTGGAATCCGTCCCGCCAACTGCTGCAACCTTAGCCGCTCATCGGACACTCGAAACCGGTGCAACAGTGAGAATCTACACACGCAGCGACGACTATGACCAGTATCACTTACTCCCACCGGAGCAGTCGTTTAGCCACGCTGCACTTTCCAGACTAGCAACAGCGTATGAGGCACTCGCCTCGGGGACCGTCACCGGAACAACTCGCGCACCGGCGCGGGCCATCGAGCAAGCCACAACGCAGTCAAACAGCGAGAGGGAGCCCGCGGAGTCAGCGACAGCGCTTGTGCCGGTGCTTGAAAAGCACGCACGGGGATATGGGTTGCTTGAGGACCTGTTCTCCGACTCGCAGGTCTCAGATGTTTTTGTCACAGCACCACCCGAGGCAAATCCATTGCGAGTGACGGTCAACGGGAAAACCCTCCAAACGAACGTGCAGGTGACTGTCGCCGGCATCCGTGCGCTTGCGTCTCGGTTTCGCAAAGAGAGCGGGCGGCCGTTCTCGCGCGCCGACCCTACGCTCGATGCAACGACGGTTATTGCCAACCGGCGTATCAGGGTGGCTGGGGTGACGGAGCCGGCAAGTACAGGAACCGCGTTCGCATTCAGGGCAGCGGACGACAGAACGTGGACGATTCCGGCGCTGATTCAAAACGAAACTCTCAGCGCACACGCAGCAGCGGTGGTATCGGTTGCCGTCGAGCGCGGTGGAGCCCTCCTGACCGCCGGACCGAGAGGGGCGGGGAAAACCACGCTTCTTGGCGCGTTGCTCTGGGAGCTTCCACCGACCGTGCGAACCGTGGTCATTGAGGATACCGCGGAGCTGCCGGTCAAGTCGCTTCAACGCTCGGGTCGTGATGTCCAGCCGTTGCTCACCGACTCGCAGCAAGCCGAACGCACACCAACGCAGGCGTTACGAACGGCACTTCGTCTGGGGAACGGTGCACTCGTCGTGGGTGAGGTTCGTGGCGAGGAGGCAGCCGTGTTATACGAAGCAATGCGCGTCGGCGCACAAAGCGAGGCTGTGTTAGGAACGATTCACGGTGACGGCGCAAACTCAGTCTACGAGCGGGTCGTCACGGACCTCGCTGTCCCAGCCAGTTCCTTCGCCGCAACCGACCTCATCGTCACCTGTGAAGTAACCCCAGATGGAACACGCCGCGTTCGTCAAATTGAAGAGGTGACAGCAAAGGGAGACTCGTTTGCGCCGTTGTTCGAACGGACAGAATGCGGTCTCGAATCAACCGGTCGGGTCGGGAGGGGACAAAGCACTCTGGTCGAGGCGCTGGCGCGTCCCGAGGAATCGTACGCGGACGTACGGAAGGATATCGCCCGACGGAAGCAGCTATTGGAGACACTTGCCGCCCGGGGAGACACAGAAGCAGACACGGTAACGAGGGCTGCACACCAGCGGAGCGCACCGACAGAGAGCGGAAACAACAGAGCAACCAACCGGTGACAACGTATGAGGACAGCAGGACACGTTGGCAAGGCGACAGTCCAAAAGGCGGCCACAGTGCTTGCACGGGGATTGCCAGTTGCGGTGGAGCCAAGCGACCGGTTTGTCCACTCGCTCACCCTCCTTGAGTGGTCGATACAGCCCGATACACTCGTCCGTGCAGGATATAGCGCCGGTATCCTTGTCGGCCTCTGTTGTGCGCTACTGTCAGCCGTACTGGTACCGAGTTCCCTTCGGCCAGTGGGTCTTCTTGCGGCGCTCTCGCTCGGCCTTCTCACAAGTCACCTGATTCATATGCTTCCGGTTGTGTGGGCAACAGCGAGACAGACGCGTGCACTCGGTGCGGCACCTGACCTCGTTGCTCGTGCAACCCTTCGGATGCGGCTCTCCCCGACCCCCGAACAGGCGGCCGCCTTTGCGACACAGCGCGACAACGGCTTGCTTGCAGCAAGTCTCAACCGACATATTCAGCGGGCGAGTGGAACCGGACGGTCTGGATTGGGAACCTTCGGCGCATACTGGCGCGACCGCTTTCCCGCACTGGAACGGTCGCTTGCACTCATCGAAGCAGCAGGAACAGCCCCGGCTTCAGACCGTACGCAGTTACTCGACCGAGCACTGCGTGTTGTCCTCGATGGAACGACCGACCAGATGCAGTCGTTTACCGCCCGGATTCGAAGTCCAGTAACGGCACTCTATGCCTTCGGCGTCCTCCTGCCGACCGCATTAGTTGCCCTGTTGCCGGCTGCCGGAGTCACTGGCGTCGGAGTCTCGCCGCTCTCCGTGGTCTTGCTGTATAATCTCGTCCTTCCCGCGATGCTCATCGGTGCTGTGGTCTGGCTGCTCTCACATCGCCCGCTTGCCTTCCCACCGCCCACTCTCAGTCGGTCCCATCCGCTGATTGATGCGTCGGCGACCGTTCCCGCCCTCGCTGGGACGGCCGGCGCAGTCGGTGGGTGGGTTGGTGCTGCGCCCCTCTTTCCAGCGTGGGGGCCGCCACTTGCCGCACTCGGCCTTGGCAGTGGCCTGACGCTGTGGCTCTGGTACAGCCCAGTTATTGCAGGCTATGACGGTATCGAAGCAATCGAGACCGACCTCTCGGATGCGCTGGCACTGCTCGGACGGCAGGTCGCACATGGAACCGCCGTCGAGACAGCACTCGACCGGACAGCAGCGGAACTCACAGGGCCAATGGGCGAGACACTGGCTGCCGGCGTCCAACAACAACAGCAACTACAGGTTGACGTTCATGAGGCCTTTTTTGGACGGTACGGTGCGCTCACCGACGTACCCAGTCCGAGGGTGCAAAGCAGTCTGGCATTTCTCTCCGTCGCCGCACGAGAGGGACGACCAGCAGGGAGCGCACTGCTTGCACTTGCTGAACATCTCGATGACCTACAGCGAGTCGAGCGCGAGGTGCAGCACACTCTCACACACGTCACCCAGACTATCGGAACGACCGGTGCCCTGTTCGGTCCACTTGTTGCCGGCGTGACGGTTGCGCTCGCCGGTGCAATCGGGGCAGAGGGCGCATTTGGCGTGAGTGCAGCGTCCCTCAGTTGGCTTGGCGGCCCTGTCGGACTCTACGTACTCAGCATGGCCACCATTCTCACTGTGCTTTCCGTTGGGTTGACCCGTGGGTTCGACCGCCCGCTTGTCGGCTACCGGACCGGACGAGCGCTCGTCTGTGCAACCCTCACCTACCTCTGTGCGTATCAGGTGGCAACGCTGTTAATATGAACAGAGCGGCAATTGCGGAAACCCGCGGAGTAAAAACCCAGTGTCCCGTATCGGATGGTATGTTGAGAGATGCGTTCGAGTCGCCCGGTGACCGAACCCCGACAGAGCTTCGAGCAGCATACGACCAGCGGCTTGTAGAGACAATTGATGCCGTCGGAACGGAGACGGTACTGAACGAGACGGAACTCGACGAGGAAACCGTGACAGCGCTCATAGACGGCGAAGCGCCGTTGCTCACCCTTGACGAGGCGGCACAGATTCTCGCAACCGATGAGAATCTCCCCGATGCAGAAAGCATCGCCTACGAGGCACGCGACATCCTGCTCATGGGAATGTCGATTGCTGTGCTCGATGTGGAGGCGCTCGCATCAGGCATTGACGACGAGTTGGAGCCGAAAGAGATTCAACAAAAAATCGAGGGGCGCTACCCGATTTCGCTCGATGAGTACGCCCTCATTCACCAGTATATCGAGCAGCGAAAGCGATGACCGTTGCACTCCTTGGCTGTGGCTACGTTGGTCTGGAACTTGGTAAACAACTCACGGCGGCAGGCCACGATGTCGTCGGCGTACGGCGGTCAGCCGATGGCTGTGCGGCTATCGAGGCTGCGGGGTTCACGCCAGTACGGGCCGATATCAGCGACGATGCTGCACTGGAGTCAGTTCCAGATGCGGACGTAGTCGTCTTTGCAGCGAGTTCTGGTGGCCGCGATGCGGACGCTGCACGGGAGATTTACGTCGATGCACAAAAGACGGTGCTCTCGCATTTTGCTGCGCGCGAGGCGTCGCCTGACAGGTATATCTATACCTCAAGTACGGGCGTCTACGGCGACCACGGCGGTGACTGGGTTGATGAAGAGACGCCACTCAACCCAACCACCGCAAAAACAGAGGTGCTCGCAACAGCGGAAGAGGTAGCACTCACTGCTGCAGTCGAGCATGGTATGGATGGAACTGTCGCTCGGTATGCCGGGTTATATGGACCAGGGCGGTTCCGAATCGAGCGGTATCTGAACGGACCAGTCACCGAGGGATACCTGAACCTCCTCCACCGTGACGATGCTGCGGAAGCAGTTGCACATCTTATCGAACAAGACCTTGCTCGCAACGAAGTCGTATTAGTGGTCGATGACGAGCCAGTTTCTCGGTGGGAGTTAGCCGACTGGTTAGCTAAGCAGTGTGGTGAGCCAGAACCCGAAAAGCAGACTGTCCAAGAACGGCTGGCAGCGGCCAACCTCTCGGAGCGAGGTCGTCGACGGATTCTCTCCGATAAGCGCTGTTCAAACGCCTATCTACGTGACCTTGGTTACGAGTTTCGATATCCGACATATCGCGAGGGATATCAGGCAGCCATTGACAACTATGTGGGTTGAAACACCAGTACAAGATGGGCACGATTCAAATAACTATGCGATACGTATCTCTGATAAACGACGATATACCTTTGTAGGAGGACGGACCAGTTAGCAGCATGTTGGTAACCGGTGTCGTTGAAAGCGTGACGGAAGCCATCGAGGTGTTGCCGTCACCGCTTGGGGACGACCCAGCGCTCGTGGTTGGCATCGTCGCGAGCGTTATTCTCCTTATTTTGCTTGCAGTTGCGATCTTCTGGCGGAGTTACCGGCTGCCAGGCAGGCAATTTGCTCGAACTGTTGGACGAAACGAAGCCGTTGGGATACTAATGCATCCGAATCCGGACCCCGATGCAATGTCGTGTGCACTAGCTGCAGCAGCAATTGCTGAAAGTCGCGACACGAATGCCTCGGTCTATTATCCCGGACAGATTCGTCATCACGAAAACCGCGCACTCGAAACCCTTCTGGAGTCGGAGTTCGAGATTGAGATTTCCTTTGAACAGATCGACACGGCAGACAAGATAGTCGAGGACGCGGTCGTACTCGTCGACCACAACGAAGCACGCAGCTTTCCGAACGCGGGGACTATCAACCCAATTGCCGTCGTCGACCACCATCCTGGAGACGGAACCGGCCGGTCGTTCACTGACGTCCGTGAAGAGTACGGTTCGTGTGCGACTATCTTCGCCGAATATATCGAAGAGCTAGGGTGGCGCGTTGCCGACCCTGATGAGGAACCGGAGGACAAGACTATTC
>PUNZ01000264.1 GCA_003551945.1 Halovenus sp.
AAATTGTCGGCATCAGCATCGGAGTCTCCACTGGTAATTGATATTTCGGTCGCATTCGCGTTCGTATCCTCATCCGTACTGAACGAAATCGACGGCGCTGGATCATCAGTATCTCCAAGCCCAAGCACGAACGAGGCAATCACGGCTGCGAGAATAACGGTAATCGCAACCATCAGGATAACCCCTATCACTGGACTTACTGCGCGTTCTCCCTCTTCATCTGTTCTGAACAGCGGTATGTTATCGAACATTACAGCGCCGACTATTCGGTAGGATGATATAAACATAGGTGATGAATTATCAAATGTTGAATCTCTCACTCGATAACACCAGTATTTTCTTGCTGTGAAGAGACGGACTGTCTCACAGAAAATTGCCGAAAAACATGGAATAGACCGTTTATCAGAGGATTTGATAGTTTATGTTGTATTGCAACCAACACAAATATGAACACCAATCAACGTTATCAGTGTTTGAAATACTACTCCATATATCACCTCAGAAAGCCAGGATATATTCCCCTCTTGTTTGGTGCGCGTGACTATCTATCTCAGAATTGAGTTGAGAGCGTAACTTTTGCTCACTCGTTACGCAACTTTACTTGGAACGGATGCGCTGGCCGAGATATTGAACTGGCCGAGACGGTTGTGCTCGCTCACTTCGTTCGCTGTGCGCACTGCGACTCGTCTGCTCAAATCTCTGCGTTCCGCACACACACTCGCACTGAGGCAAGCGACACAGCAAGCTGGTCGCTTGCGGTATTGTGCTCGGTAGAAGTGCGCTGGCCGAGATTTGAACTCGGGTTAGGACCGTGGCAGGGTCCTGTGATACCACTACACCACCAGCGCAGGGTGCATCCTATTCTACCGCGATGGAAGATAAAAACGTTCCGAAACCGGTGGACGGATGCGACTGATTCCCACCAAAGTAAACAGGTTTGTGGGTACAGACCAAACACGGCCCATGGAACCTGATAGGGACCACTTCTCATCACGCCGCTCAACTGCATACGCACCAACAGGCATTGTCGCGACAAGCCAACCACTCGCTGCCGAAGCGGGCCGAGATATCCTCCGCGACGGTGGAAATGCCTTCGACGCCGCTGTTGCAACCGCCGCCGCACTGAACGTCGTTGAACCAACCAGCACCGGCTTGGGTGGGGATGTCTTTGCGTGCTACCGCACCGCAGATGGCGAGGTTGGCGCGATGCGAGCAACAGGGGGCGCACCACAGGGCGCAACACGAGAGAAAGTACGGGAAGCCGTCGGGGAGGATGCGACAACAAACTACGGGAGCGACCGCACCCGCGATGGCGTCACGATGCCCGACCACGGCCCACATACGGTTACTGTCCCCGGTACGGCGCGCGGCTGGGAAGCGACCGTTGAGGAACTTGGCCGACTCTCGCTGTCTGCGGTCCTTCAACCGGCAATCCGCTACGCAATCGATGGCTACCCGGTGACGGAAGTCGTTGCCGCCCAATGGCAACATGGCGAGGATGTCTTCACTGACGAGAACGCACGCGAAGCCTATCTCTTCGATGGCGAGACACCGTCCGTCGGCCAACACGTAACGCTCCCACAGCTCGGTCACTCGATGCAACGCATTGCCGAGGAAGGTGCAGATATCGTCTACGAAGGTGAGATTGCCGAGGCGATCGCCGAAGAAATCCAGTCCAAGGGAGGATTCATGACCGTAGACGACCTGGCGGCGTTCGAAGTCGAATGGCCGGAGCCACTGTCGACGACATACAACGGGACTGAAGTCTTCGAACTGGGACCAAATAACCAGGGACAGATTGCGCTCGAAGCGCTGAACATCGCGGAGGAGATTGGGGCAGGCGACCATCCATACGAGTCCCCGGAACGAATCCACGCCTTCGCCGAAGCGATGAAAATCGCGTTCGAGGATGGCCATTACCATATTACTGACCCAGAGTACGAGAACGTCCCAGCGCTTCATTCCAAAGCCTACGCACGCAAGCGAGCGAACGAAATCGGTGAGACACCACTGAGCGATGTCGAAGTTGGGACACCCGGCGCGACTGGCGAAGATGCTGATACCGTGTTGCTCTGTGTCGCAGACGACGAGGGGAACGTCGTTTCCTACATTAACTCCCGGTTCGCTGGGTTCGGCAGTGGCGTCGTCGCGGGTGACACAGGGATTGCACTCCAGAACCGCGGGGCGTCGTTCTCGCTTTCTGCTGACCGACCAAACCGGTTAGAACCGGGCAAACGTCCGTTCCATACCCTCGTTCCAGCGGTTGCAAAGCTTGCTGAGGATGACTGGCTAGCCTTTGGCGTCATGGGCGGATACATGCAACCACAGGGGCATGTCCAACTCCTTTCTAACGTCCTTGATTATGAAATGCCGCTCCAACCGGCGCTAGATGCCCCACGATGGCGCTACCGCTCGGACGGCACCCTTGCAGTCGAGGAGCGCCTGCCAGCCGGTGTCGCCTCGAAACTCGCCCGCCGTGGCCACGATATCCGAATCCTCCCACCGGGACAGTTCGGCGGGGCACAGGCAGTTCGTAACAACAAGGGGACGCTTTCCGGAGCGACTGAACCTCGAAAGGACGGACACGTCGGCTGTTTGTGAGCAGACTGCAATTATTTCCTTCGAAGGTATATAATTCTCCCTTGTTACCTTCGTAGGCAAATTTGTTTGCGTCCCCGATTTTCTCGGTCGCAAGCTTTGGCGGCAAACGGGCAGCATTTAACGGTCCCGCGTCTATCAGGGGCCAATGACACGGATTGATGTAATCGACAATCACGGGCAGTTTACGCATCTTGAACAGCGTGCGCTCCGTGATATCGGGGTCGATGCTGAGCTGGTAGACAACGACACGCCGCCTGAAG
>PUNZ01000006.1 GCA_003551945.1 Halovenus sp.
CAATCGGAATGGTGACGTGTTCTTGGACGCTTGGGTCCTTGATACACCGGTGTGACTCGTGTAAAACGAGGTGATAATCGACATCGGAGACCCACGTCAGTTCGGTATCCCCACTCAGGGCACTTTCGAGACTCTTTATCGCCCCGGCTCCCGCGTACCCCGAGCCAAGGACGACAACCTGCTCCGTCATACCCTCCCCTCAGGAGTGACCCATACAAAGCCTTTGGAATTGACAGCGCTTCGGTATGTGTTAACATTGATTGGTCTGTATTACCCCGAAACGCCGTGGACATCCGAGACAGCGTTCTTTTTCGTGTGTGGTTAGTGTGCTGGCTCCTCGGTTGGTGCGCGCATATCGTCAATCGTCAGAATGAGCGCGTTATTGGTGTCGTCTTTCCCTTCGACTGTGCCGATAATCTGGAGTTTCGACAGTGGTGTTGGACCGACTGTCACCGTATCCAGTTCGCTAAACCGCGAGATTGAACCGCGGAGTTTGATCTTTGCTCGGCACTCTTCCGGGTGGTGCACGCTGGTCAGGTCAATTTGCTCAACGTTTGCGCCGGGGAGTGCTTCCCCGTTGTGATGCAGTGGCACGTCCGCTGCCTGGTCCATCTTTTCTATCTGGAGTGCGTCATAGGCATTTGCCGTTGGCTTGTAGCCGCCTTTTGGCCCTGGTACACCCTCGACAAGCTGTAACGCTTTGAGACTCTGCATCTGATTGCGGATTGTTCCCGGGTTTCGGTCAACCTCCTTGGCGATATCCTCGCCTTTTACCGCGCGCTCCGATTCGCGGTATAGATTGACAAGCTCCTGCAAGATGGCACGCTGACTCGGGGTCAGTTCGATTGATGACATAAACAACTATTCGGCGCTCGTTTTCTTAAACGATTGGGTTAGTTTGCCCGAAAAGCTGACAGCTTTGTCTGTTATACCTGAGTGACCGTCACTCATCGTCGAGATAGAGTACTTGTACGTCGATTCCGGGCTCGCCATCCTCGCTCGGCGATTCGTACGGCCTGTCGACTTGGTTCTCGCCGGGTTGGTACGGCTGTTGGAAATCAAAGAGCTGGTTTCCGTTCGTATCCTGATGGACCACCAGCCGGACGGTTGTCTCGTCTTCAAGCTCTTCAAACAGCGGAACCGCAACATCCGAATGCGCACCGGGTGGTAAATACTCCGTATGACCAAGTAACTCGCCGTTAATCCCTTCCTCGTCATAGACTACAACGAAGCCACCATCCGAGAGCGATACCTCTTGTATCCCCATCAATAGCTCACCGTCAGTCGTCACCTCGTACTGTTGTACGCCGGCATCAGTCTGGATTTCGTTTGTCTCAACGGTGAGCGACGCAATCGGGGCAGTCAGCAACATGAACGCAACGTAGGCAATGCCGAGCATGATTGTCGCGTGCTTGGCTCCATCGCGGAGTGACCCTTCTCCGAGCTGCCCGGCGATAAACCCGGCACAGACACCCTGAATCATCGCCCCGTGGAAGAAAATTAACGTGTAGGCGGCCTGGTCAACCTCGCCAAACTGCGAGAGCGCACCGGGACCAACTGCCTGTGCCCCGTCACCAGTTGGTGAGGGAACCACATCCGGCAAACTTGGCACCAGTACCTGATTAACCGCGAGGATGATGATGAGAAAGACGAAAAACGAGATGTAAATCACGATTAGGTAGGTAAACATCGTCTGCTGGCGGCGGCGTTTGAGCGCAACCTCCGCTCGCGCCTGCTCGGCGGCGATGCGCAGCACTGGCCCCATATTTCCGCTTGCCCGCATCGCATTTGTCAGCAGTATCACGACACGGGTAATCGCCATCGTTCGGACCCGTCGACCGAATCGAATGAGTGCATCGTCGGCGTTCGCCCCATACTCGATATCTCGCCAGATACGCTCAATTTCGGGCGTCAACACGCCGAGGTCACTCCCACGAACGCGATGTAGCCCTTGCACGATTGACATCCCCGCCTCGTTGAGGCTGGCAAGTCGCTCCAGTAACTCGGGCGTGGCGTTCTCGATACGGTCGATACGTCGTTTGTAGAGATACCGAACGATGGCATACGAACCAAGCACGAGCAACACCGACTGAATAATAAAATCATCCAGGACACGGATTGAAACGCCTTCCCCCTGAAACGCCTCTGGGAGTCGCCAGAAAAACCACACCAGCGCGAGGGGAATCGTTATCCAGAGAATCCGCGTTGGATTCCACCGCAACACCGTAATGGGATTTGTCACACCATGTTTTATGCGACCAACCCGGTGATGGAGGGAAACGATTCGTTGATTCTCTGCTTCACGAGCGGAGTGTCCCCCATCGGTCTGGGTCGCTCTGCTTGCTGGTCGGGCATTCACCGGCGTCGCCGCCGTCATGGCGTCGAGAATTCCCGAACTTTCCCGTTGAGCAATTCCCAGCGAATCAAGCTGTTGTTGTAAGAACACCGCAAACCCGGCGTTTGCAAGCGGGATAATTAGGTAGATGATAAGCTGTAATAGCCAGAGCGTATCGGTTACGGTCAGTCCGAACACCAGCAAAATAGTGATGAAAAACAACATCCCGGCAACCAATACCGTCACGTACCCTTCCGCGATGGTTGCGAGCAGTTCGAGGATATCCTCCTGTCGGTCTTCTTCCTCGTCGTGAAAGCGCTCATACTGGTCTTCGAAAAAGCCGGGGAGGTCGCTTCCGCTTTGCAGAACGCTGATGAGGTTTTCGGAGAACGTTTTAAACTGGTCGCTCGGGGTTCGCCGTGACATCCGTCGGAGCGCCGTTATCATATCGCGACCGAACAGGTCCATCTCCCTGGCTGCGATAGAGAATTCGTTTGCGGGTTCGCCGTAGACCTCGC
>PUNZ01000255.1 GCA_003551945.1 Halovenus sp.
CGGCGAGACCTGGAACGGCGGCTTTGATTTGCCGTTTATCCGCACCCGCTGTCGGGAGTACGACATCGGCTGGCCGCTCTGTGGGCCGTACATCGATGTGTACGAGGTTGTCGGGACGCGGTTCAACGTCTCGAAAAAAGACCTCGAAACGACCTACGGAGAACTTGTCGATGGTGGGTTGAACGCCACAGACCCATTCAAGGACAGCGGCGAGGCCGTCGATCACTGGGAAGCCGGCGAGTTTGAGCCACTGCTTCGACACAACCTCGCAGACATCCGTCGCACGCGAGAACTGGTTGCGGTCGCCGAGCAGTACTGTTCGACCTCACATTTTTCGATGCGCTCGCTTGAACCGATTAATCCGTGAGCGGTCTCATTCTGCTCGTCGAATCCGTAGGCAGCCTCATTCTTCACGTCGCATCGGCTGGCGCGTCCGGTAGGTAAGCGTCCGCCAGAGCCATTCGACCGGACCGAACTGGAATCTGTTTACCCACCACATCGAAAGTGGAATCTGAATGGCCCAAATCAACACCACGACACCCAGCAATCCGACGCGACTCACCTCGCCGAACAGCCCAAAGCCGTATCCGTAAAAAATCGTCGTTGCGATGACCGTTTGAAGCAGATAGTTCGTGAACGCGGTTCGGCCAACGGCGGATAACGCGCGGACGACAAGCCCATCGGTAAGCCACCGACAGAGCAACATGATGCCTGCGAGATAGCCCGTTGCAAGCAGCAGTGCTCCCCAGTAGTTGAACTGGAACGCAAGCGTCAGGACCGGGACAGTTTCCCACGCAAACAATTCACGGAGCCAGACACCCACGAGGACGAGTGTCAACCCAACCCCACCAACCCCGACGAAGAGACGTGTATAAAACCGTGTGCTCCGCTGGTTGGAGATGACTCCCCATTTGTAGAGAGCCATGCCGATAATCATCATTCCGCCGAGCATCCAGAAGGCTTCAAAAAGGAATCCCCAGGTATGCGCATCAGCGGCAAGGGGTGCGCGGTGGACAACTTGGTCAATCCACGCACCTTGGTAGACTTCGATTTCCCGTTCCGGCGAGTACTCAGCACCGAACGCAGTGAGTAATTCGGATTCTAGTTCTGCCCGTCCATCCGCACCAAGGGAGAGATAGCCAATTCCTGCCAAGAGATATATCAGGGACGGAATCGCGAACATAACAACCCCAAGAATGAGTTGTCGGGTGGGTCGCCACCGCCACACCCAGACCACGAGGAATCCACACAGTGCATAGAAGACGAGAATGTCGCCATACCACAGCAGATATGCGTGACCAAGGCCGATGACGAGCAGCCAGAACGTCCGAGAGAGGTGTAATCTTCGTCCCGGTTGGTTTTTCCGTTCTTTCGACTCAAGGAAGAGGACCATCCCGGCACCGAACAGGAACGTAAACAGCGTCACGAACTTCTGTTCGAAAAAGACGTGGCTGACCAGCCATGCGAGGTAATTTGCACCGGTAAAATCGCCATAGAGAGTGGGGTTAAACGACGCAATCGTCGGCATTCCAAACAGCCAGATGTTGATAACTAAAATCCCGAGCAACGCAAACCCACGGAGGGCGTCGAGAGCAACAATCCGGTCAGCAGGGTCCGTTGGTCCAGGGCCGTCTTCATCGGATGGTGTCGCCGAATCACCAGTCAACTCATTCGACATACCTCATGTACCACTGCTCAGAAGTATTGTCTTACCGGTCTGAGGTGATTGACACTGACCTCTTGGGCTTGGTCTCTACGGCAAACCCGGAAACCCGGAAGCGACCCCCTCTTGCTTACTTCCGTGTCGTCCCATGCACTGTCTATGTCAGCATCCAACCACACGAGAGAGTTGGCCCGGTCAGTCTCACTCCCGGAGCTTGAACCAGGCATTACGCTCCTAGAGATCGACGCATCACTCAGCCGTGTCATCCACGCGCTTGCTGTCGATTCTGTCGGTCTGTCCGGCGGCGATGCGCTCTGGATTGACCCCGGAACACACGCACAGACAGCACCGCTCGTCGAGCTTGCACCGACCGACCGCATCCTCGATCGGATTCACATTGCCCGTGGATTCACCCCGTTTCAGCACGTCGAGTTGCTCAGGTCGCTTCCGGGTTTGGTGACGGACCGAACAGCGGTTGTCGTCGTTCCACATCTCGACCGCTATTACCGCGATGGGGCGCTGTTCGCCGACGAAGGAAGGGAGATGTTAGTTTCCGGAATTGCCAGCCTCGCTCGTGTCGCCCGTGAGCATGAGATTGCCGTGCTCGTAACGCGAATGACCGACGACGACGTTTCGGAACCACTCGAAACGGCAGCACACCAGACCCTTCGCTGTGAATCAACACCATTCGGTCCGCGGTTTCGCACGGAAACGGACGAAACGCTGGTTTACCCTGTTGAAGGCGGGCTCTGGGTCCAGACGACACTCACATTTTGGGCCGACGTACTCGCTGCGCGCCAGTCACGATACCAACAGAGCGAGGGGACGATAACGCCACAGGAGGTGACCGCTCATGGGGCGAACTAACCCCACCTATCGCGACCAACTCACCCGCCTCGAAGCAGACTGGAACGACTACCGGCGGGGACTCAGAGCCAGCGAACAGGCCTATTTCGACGCGCTGTTCGAGCACGGGCGGACCTACGCCCACGCAGCAGGCTATCTCAACCACCCAACGCCCGAAATCGCATTCCTCCTTTCGGTGGTGCTGGCTCACGAGCGACAACTGGCAGAATACGGTTGTTGTCATCACTGCACGCAGGAGGACGATGCCGTTCAAGATTGACTACACGGAGAACGGAGTCATGGAATGGCATCGGACTGCTGATGGCGTGGCAGTACGCGAAAACACCGACTACACACCGACAATCTATGCGATGGCGGAGACAGGCGGAGAGGCAACCCTCGACTCACTGGCTAAAACACTCTCACACCGGAGTGATGTCGCCCGCCTCTCCAGAGAACGGTGGCGGCCTGCATTCCGCCGGGAGCCAGGATTGGTGCTTCGAATCGACGTCTCGGATATCGACCGGGTCCAACCGCTGGCAGGGTCGATTCGTCGGAGCGCTCGTCCGGGAGAGTACCGACTGTTCAACGTCGATTTCTCTCGCGAGTTCAGATATTGTCTCGAAGAAGGGCTGGACCCACAGCCGGCACACCCCCTCCGTGTCCTCCACCTGTCGTATCCAGAACCCGGTTCACAAACAGCGCCAATCGAGCGACTGGAAATTGGTGAGAAAATCGTGGATGGAAGCCCAGAAGCGGTACTGAGTGCGCTGGAAGAACAGCTCGATGCAACCGACCCGGATGTGCTCGTCCTCTCGACGGCAGCGCTCGTCCCTGTGCTGTTCGAAACGGCGAATGAACTTGGACGGCCGTTCCAACTTGGACGCCGCCCCGGCTACGAACAGTTGGCGAGCGAATCCACCTACGAAAGCTACGGACAGGTCGGTCACTCGCCTGCTCGGTATACTGTCCCGGGCCGCGCGATTGTCGACCGAGAGAATACGTTTTTTTACTACGAAACGAATCTCGCTGGCTGTCTTGACCTCGTGGGCCGCTCTCGAAAGCCCCTGCAGGAACTCTCGTGGGCGTCAATTGGCAACGTCCTGACCGCGATTCAAATCAGAGAAGCGACAGCACGGGGCGTCCTCGTTCCCTGGAAAAGCTGGCGACACGAGTTGCCGAAAACGATGCGGCAACTCCACAACGCCGACCGCGGCGGGTTTACGTTCTCGCCCGACGTCGGCGTCCACGAAGGCGTCCACGAACTCGATTTTTCATCGCTCTATCCGAATATCATCTGCACTCGAAACATTAGCCCGGAGACGATTCGCTGTGACTGTCACGACCGGAAGGATGTTCCGGGGTTGGGATACAGCATTTGTGAAAAGGAGGGGTATCTGCCAACGGTCCTCCAGCCGATTATCGACGAGCGAGACGCACTCAAAGCCAGAATACAGGAAACCGAGGACACACAGCAACGGGCGGAACTCGAAGGGAAGGCTGCTGCGCTGAAGTGGATACTCGTCTCCTGTTTTGGTTATCAGGGATTCTCGAACGCAAAGTTCGGCCGCATCGAATGTCACGAGGCCATCAACGCCTACGCTCGGGAGATTCTCCTCGATGCGAAAGAGACGTTGGAGCAAGCAGGCTGGCGCGTTGTTCACGGTATCGTCGATAGCCTGTGGGTGACGGCTCGCGATGATTCGTCTCAAGTACCGCTCGAAGCGGTGACACAGATAGTCACCGACGAAGCCGGTATTCGCCTCGAACACGAGGCAACCTACGACTGGATAGCGTTTGTCCCGCGTCGTGACAGCCAAAGCGGAGCCCTCACAAACTATTTCGGCGCACGTCGGGATGGGAGCTACAAATACCGCGGTATCGAGTGTCGCCAACGGAGCACTCCGGAGTTCGTTGCGGATTGTCAACAGGCGCTGATTGAAACCTTCGATGCGACCCGACGCCCCGAGGCAGTCTGTGCAGAACTGCGCCAGTGGATTCACAAACTCGAAGCCGGGTCAGTCGACCCGAAACGACTGGTCATCACAAAGCGGGCGTCAAAGAAACTGGAGGAGTACACACAGCGAAGCCGGACGACTGCAGCACTCCATCGACAAAGGGCAGAAGGGACTGACGCTGCACCGGGGCAGAGCGTCTCCTACGTTGTGGTGGATGACTCCAAAACAGGACGCGAACGAGTTCGATTAGCCCACGAAGGAGAGACAGAATACGACATCGAATTCTATCGAAGGCAGCTAATTCGGGCAGCGGAGAGCATCCTCTCACCGATTGGCTGGCGGGAGAATACCATTATGCAGCAGTTGTCTGGACAAGAAGACGCGTCGCTTCACCAGTTTCGCTAACGATACCGGCACTCGACGTCCAGCGGTATCAGTCGTTCATCCGAAGCGGCACCCGCAATCACTCACCGGGCATCGGCCGAGTGTACCACCACGCCCACACGATAAGGACACCCTGGAACGGGAGTCGTCCCCACCGGACGGCGGGCGACGGGTCGAGCGTTCGGCCGAATACCCCCGTCACCGTCACATCGCTGACAGCCATATAGATGTTGGCCGGAAAAATCGCGATGAGCATGGCAATGATACCCCACGCAGCGAGTTTTCGCGTTCGGGGATGGAGCAACCCGACACCGAGTGCAATCTCAGCGACACCGGAGAGATAGGCAAGCGCCACCGGATACGGAAGCTGTGGCGGGACAATCTGGGCGAATGCTCCCGGGATGATGAAATGCGTGATGCCGGCGATGATATAAATCGAGGCCATCACATACAGAAGCGGCCGTTTGAGGCGAATGAGATGCGTGCTGGCGGTCATAGTGTCTGTGCCTTGGCCCGGGAGATAAAGAGCGTTCGCCTACAAGCTATCCCTCTCAGCGTAGCGACGTGATTACCGACCTATCGTTCCCTGCCGCGTCACTGGTGCCTCAGGATTGATGACGAACGCAACGACAAGCGAATCGGTGGTGGCGGTCAGCGATACCGAATCGGCTCCCTCCACCACCAATCCGCTTTCGGTTGTATCGAATCGCGTTTCCGCGGCAGTGACCGCTCCATCAAAAACGTAGAAGTAGGTATCCCAGCCCTCCTTCGCTGGAAGTGAAACAGTCGCACCCTCATCGAGACGAATATCAGAGAAGTGGACATCGTTGCGTACGAAAAGCGGTGCGTCAGACCCCTCCGGGCCGAACAGCTGTCGCCACTCGTTTTGAACTGGCTCTTCGATTGGCTCATGCTGGATGTTCGGCGGCAGGTCAAGGCTGTGTGGTCGCACGAATATCTGGAGCATTCGCAGCGGTGGGTCCTCCGGAAGCGTCTTCTCTTCGTGCCAGAACTCCCGTCCGGCGTTCATCACCATGAGGTGGTCGCTGTCGGTCACAAGTTTGTTCCCCTCGCCATCGTCGTGGCGCATCACCCCCCGAGGCACCCACGAGATGATTTCTTCATTCTGGTGGGGGTGCATCCGAATGAGCGTATCCGGGTCCATGAACGACTCGACGACAGTCGAAAGCGGGCCGTATCCGTGGTCGTGGTGGTCAGGAAGGTTCCGTCCGGGGAAATTGAAATAGGTCCGAAATTTCCCCTGATTTTGGCCGACGGTAGTCCGAGGCGCTTTGTGGAGGGTCACGGTCGTTTCGGAACTCATTGATTGCTGTTGGTGGTGAAAGGAATTAATCCTGCTGTCCACACGAAACGAAGGGAAGAAACAGCGAAGTCAGTACAGTTTCCCGCCGAGCGGAACATCTGCCTCAGGGGTAACGAGGACTGGATTACCGTCATCGCCCGGAACGCCAACCGTGAGCGCCTCGGATTTAAAGCCGGCAATCCGAACCGAACCAAGGTTGGTCGCACAGAGGACCTGTTCCCCGATAACCTCCTCGGCATCGTGGTGATACCCAAGCTGTGCGGCCGACTGGCGGGTTTCGTCACCGAAATCTAGCCACAGTTTGACCATCTCGGGTTTGTTTGCTTCCGGAAACGGCTCCGCATCGGTCACTTCTGCCACCTGAATCGTGACATCGAATGGGGATTCTGTCATCGTTTGGTTGTCAGTATAACGCCACCAAAATAGCACTGTCTGTCCAGTACGAAGCCAAAGTTGTTTTGTATGCGCATACGTATGCATATGCATGGGAGATACATCGATTCGTGTGTCGGAGGAGGCAAAAGACCGACTCGACCTCTACAAACGCGAAGGGGAGAGTTACGAGGACGTCATCCTTCGACTCACTGAGCGTGACAAGTGGGCAGGCTTTGGTATTCTCTCGGAGACTGAGCGCGAGACACGACCCGGCATGAACAGAATGCGAGAGCAGATGCGCTCGCGAATGGCCGAACGAGAGCAGAGGGAAAATGAATGTTAGTTCTCGATAATAACGTACTCAGCGATTATCTCGACGGGAGAGCGTCTGCGCGGCAGTTCCTCAGAGGGTACGAAAACGAAGAGTGGGCAGTCCCGTCGATTGTTCTATATGAGGCATACATGGGCTGTGTGCATGGATATATCGACGGCACTCCGGCCGAAATCCGTCAGGCAGTCACCACGGCAATGGACGTGCTCCCAGTCACGAACCGCACGGCCGACGAAGCCGTCTCGTTGCAGGAAGAGCTGTTGAGTCGAGGCGTGCCTGCTGACCATCCAGATACGCTGATTGCCGCCACAGCCCGGGAACACGGTGGCACCTTCGCCACCGCAGAAAAGCATTTTTGGAAAGATGATGTGCAAGCAGTTCTCCCTGTGGCAGTATATGGCCCGTACTGACCCATCCGGCCCTCATTCTAATCGATACACGGACTCAATTTGTTTCTCCTCGAAGCCATGCCTCCCATAGAACCGTCTCGCTCCGTCGTTGTTCACTTCGAAGGAGACCTTGAGGTGGTCACAGCCACGCTCTGCTGCCTGCTCTTTGACCCAGTCGACGGCCTCCGTTCCGTACCCCTGGTTTCTGTGCTCCGGTTTCACAAAGAGATTGACCAGTTTGAGATACTCGCGGTACTCCCGTGAGGGATGCGTTCCTTCGGAGAGTGTGAGAAAGCCGATTGTCTCACCCGATTCCTGCAGTAAGACGTTGGAAACGCTGTCGCTTTCGAGCTGGCGTCTGAACCCATCCTCGGAAACCTCATCGACGGATGAGTAGACGAGGTCATTCAGGTCGGAATACGGTTCCATCTCCGTCGCCAGTGCGTACCATAACTCGGTAAGCGTCCCGAGAGCCGTTTCATCCGCCTCAACGAATTGCATACCAAAGACCAAATTCTCGTTATCACAGAAACGGTAAAAAGGCCAGTCCTCATTCTCCAGAGCGACAGCTCACTCGTTCACCCGCCCCCAACAACCGTCACGGGAACTGGACTTCGGTGAATCACTGCCTCTGCCGTACTCCCGAGCAAGACGGTTTTAAACGCAGAAAGGCCCTGTTCTCCGAGCACAACGAGGTCGATATCCTGCTCTCCGATAACCGTCAACAGTTCCTCCGCTGGAACGCCACGCAACAGCCAGCGCTCCGTCTCGACCCCCGCCTCAGCAGCGACTTCCTCAGCAGCAGTGATGGCTTCGTCGGCGTGCTCGCGGAGGCTCTCTTCGACGGCCTCGCGTTCGATAATCGCAGAATCGTACGCCGTTCTCGTCTCGATAACTGAGGCGAGATGTAACCTTGCCCCTGCCAAACTAGCGAGTGCAACAGCATGCTCAGTCGCGCGCTGTGCGTGCTCGCTCCCATCGGTTGCAAGCAGGATGTGGCGGTACATACGAACACTACGGCTGCATAGAAAATAGGTGCAGGGGACCGTTCACTCCGAGAACCGAAGCAACCGAAGGCCAATCAGACTCACGAGCACCGTCGAGCCCTCGTGGCCAACGACGGCGACCGGCAGTGGAATACCCGCGGTCAGGATGGCGATAATCATAATCGCGATTGCGCCGAAGGCGATTGAGAAGTTGATATACAACGTTTTTCGCGTCTCACGGCTGAGTGCAAACGCGTAAGGAAGTTGGCTGAGCTGGTCCGACATCAAGACGATATCAGCCGTTTCGAGGGCGACATCGGTTCCGGCCCCGCCCATCCCGATGCTGATATCGGCTGTGGCCAGCGCAGGTGCGTCATTGACACCGTCACCAACCATCGCCACCGCCTTGTGGCGTTCCTGTAACTGCTCGATGTGGTTTACCTTCTCCTCAGGAAGGAGTTCAGCGTACACCTCATCGATACCAAGTTCATCGGCAATGTACTCTGCAACCCGCTGGTTATCCCCGGTGAGCATGACAATCTGCTCGACGCCGCGCTCGCGGAGTTTCTGTATCATTGCTTTTGCATCCGCACGAATCGTATCCGTAAACGCAAGCCAGCCAAGCACCTGTAACTGCTCCTCGGTTTCGCTGACGACGAGGACGGCCGTTTTCCCCTCTGCTTCAAGATCGCGGATTGCCGCCAGTCCATGGTTCAGGCCGTCGATTGACTGGCCTGCGGTCACGGTTTCGAAATACCGTCGGTTACCGATATGAAGTGTCTGTCCCTCAACAGTCGCGTGGACACCCTTGCCGACCACAGCTTCGAATCCACTCGACTCGGGAATCGAAAGAGAGCGGTCGGTTGCTGCCTCAACGGTTGCCTCAGCCAAATGGTGCTCTGACCGGGACTGTACGGCGGCGGCAAGCGATAGTAGGTGGTCCTCCTCAAACGGTTCGGAGCCACCGATTGCGTTGGTATCGCCCAAAGCTGAAACAGTCGCATCCGGGTGTGCTGTCACAGATTCGAGTTTCGTATTTCCTTCGGTCAACGTCCCCGTCTTATCGAAGGCCACAGCATCGACGTTGCCTGCGGTCTCGATATGTTCGCCACCTTTGAACAGTACACCCTGTCTACCGCCGGCTGAGATGGCCGACAAGACAGCGGCGGGCGTCGAGATAATAACGGCACAGGGTGAGGCGGCAACCATGAGCGTCATCGCCCGATAAAAGGTGGGCTCGAACGCATGGTTGAGGAGGAAAAACGGAAGCGCAATCGCCACCGCCGTCATTGCGAGGACGGACAGCACGTATGGCTGCTCGAAGCGGTCGATAAGCTGTTGCGTTGGGGCGCGCTTTTCCTGTGCTTCCTCGACCATGTGAATCAACCGCGAGATAGCAGATTCCTGTGCCTCACGGGAGACCTCGACTTCGAGACTTCCCGTTTCGTTGATTGTCCCGCCGAATACCTCGTCTCCAGGCTCTTTCCTGATGGGAACAGATTCACCCGTCAGCGATGACTGGTCGACAGTTGTTTCGCCGGACTGAACAACGCCATCCAGCGGGATTCTCGCCCCGGGCCGCACAACAAACACGTCACCAACCTCGACATCCTCAATCGAGATCGTAACCTCCTCGCCACCACGCTTGACCTGTGCCGACTCCGGGCGCATATCGATAAGCGATTTGATGGCGGTGCGCGACCGCCCGATTGCGTACTCTTCGAGCACGCCCGAAAGCGAGAACAAAAAGAGGAGCATCGCTCCCTCGAACGGCGCGCCGATAATGAGCGCACCGAGCGCCGCGAGAATCATCAGCAGGTCAATCTCGACAGCCGGCTCCTGAATGCTTCTGATGCTCTCTTTGAGCCCATACCAACCGCCAAAAACATAGGCAACTGCATAACTCCCCCAGACAACGGCGGGAGACGCATCGAACCAACTGCCAAGCAATCCGACCATCATTCCAAGAAACGTCAGCGCGACAAAAACGGCCTGCCGACGGACAACCGCTCGCTCCAGCGGGTCCTTGACATCGCTGAGGGCCTGCTCAGCCGAACTCGCGGTTGTTTCCATGTCTATCGTTACCGGCGTATTTCAATAAGCATTCGTATCAGGGAAGGGCAAAAACGGCAGACAACGGGTGGCGTTTTGGGGAGGGAAATCCGGTCAGTCGGCACCAGCAAAGACAGACGTTGCCGGGTCGGCATCCTCACAGAGTGAGACAGTAAGTGAAACTCCATCATCGCTATCGACGGAAAGGGAAATATCAGTTACATCATGCGTATACTCGCTTTTATGTTTTCCAGAGGTAGACAGGCGAACCTGTTCGTCGAGTAAGCCTGCATCAGTGAGTTTCTCTACTTTTCGGTACGTCGTCGACAGAGGAAGCGAACAGGCCTCGGAAAGTTCGTTCGCGGTCAGCGTTTCATCGACTGTGACCTCGAGAATATCTCGGCAGTCCTGGTCTTCGAGTGCGGTGAGAACACAGTTGAGTACCTCTTCATCTACAACGGCTCGCTCGGCTTGTGTGTGTGGGGACGGACGCAACGGTGCCATCTGTCGTTGGCTCATACACTATACTCACAGGCAAAGGACAACCAGTATGGACCATGCATATGATGGGTAGTTTAAATACTTATGGGAACTTCTCGCACGATGGAAGGTACCCCGGTTTTTCTTGTATCTGTGAATCGGTGACAGGCCGCTTGATTACTCTTGTTTCTCTTCCTCGCTGCCCCCATCCGAGCGCCTACTTGGGCTTGCAATGCCGCCCGTCGGGCCGACCGAGAAGACGAACTCGTGTTCGGCCTCCGTTTCGAACCGCCCAAGAATGTCGCGAAGTGGCGCTGCATACCGCTGCAGGTCGTTTGCTCGCTCGGACACTTCATTCAACTCTGCCGCCTGCTCCTCTGCTGCCCCCGCAACGTGCTGTGATTCTGCCATCGTCTCCTCGCTCAGCGTCGCAACCTCGTTGAGGTTCGTTGCGACGGCATCAATCTGTGTCAGTGCCGCATCAAGGTCGTCGCTGTCATATTCGGCAGCGAACGAATCAAGCTGCGTTGCAACCTCGTCCATAGTGGTGGAGATAGTCTCCAGTCGCTCCTTTTGTGTGTAGGCATCGTCGGAGATTTTCTGGATGGAATCGGCAACCTGTTCGCTTGCCTGCTTGACCGTCCCCGCGCTTGATTCGACCTCAGAACCGGCCTCCTCAACCTCATCAACGTAGCTTTTCAGTTGGCCAGTCGTCTTTTCGAGTTCCTCAATCATGCCATTGAACTGCGCGGCAATCTGGTCCATCGACTCCTCAGTACCGTCCTGTTCCATCCGCTGGGTGAGGTCACCGGAGCTGACATGTTGCATGATTTCGGAGTACTCCTCGGCTTTTTCTTGGAGATACGCGGTCATTTCCTCGGCTTCGGCACGGGTGTGTTCGGCCTCCTGTCGTGCCTCCTCCGAGCGCTCTATCTGTAATATCAGCGCATCACGCATCTCCCCAAACCCGCCGTAAAGTCGACCGATGTTATCAATGCGGGAACTTGTGAGGTCGACCTCAAGGTTACCCTCCCGGATTTCGTCAGTTTTCCGCGTCAGGCGGTCAATCGAGGTCGAAGTGCTGTATCCTAATCCTGCGCCCGTAACGCCAATAAGGAGCACAGCAAAGGCCGTTGCAATCAATCCCCACGTGCTCATCGTATCGACGAATCCGAACACCTCAGAGCGCGGACCGTGTGCCAGTACGACCCAATCAGTGCCGTCAACTGACGAGTAGCCGACTGCGTAATCCTCGTCAAGTACGTCAGGATCCGCGGACATGTCGCTGAAGACTCCAGATTGGGTATCGGACTGCAACGGGGCAAGCGTCGCGTCGTTTTCGGCATAGACCGACAGCAAGGAACCACCATCGCCGCGGGCGTCCATCATCACTCGGTTGATGTCACCCTCTTCACCGAGATAATCGCCGGTGCTCACGACCTGTGTAAACCCAACATCCCCTTCAGTCGCCCCCCGAAGTGTTTCCTGGACTTCGTCAACCCGCACCTCGGTAAGGAGATAGCGGTCAGGGTCAGCAGCGGTCTGTGCGATGAACGCAACAACCTGTTCGCCGTCTGCCTCATACGTGTCAGAGACGAACACTTCGCTGGCCTCCGGATCGTTTGGGTCAGTCTGCAGGTTCGTTATTTCGAGACGAATCTCGCCCCCTGCCCCTTCGAACATCCATTCGCGGTCATCGAACTCCGCCAGTGGGGTATCCGGGTCGACGGTATCGTCAGCCGAAGCAAAGACGCGCAGTCCTTCGATATCATCATCCTCCAGAATATGGAGCGAGTGGACGTCATCCGCGGCGCGTGCATTATCATCTCGTAATTCGGCGTTAACCGAATCCCTGTCTTCGCCGTACTCGCCCTTATTCGCCTGTATTTCCGTCTGTAAGCTATTACTGTCTATCCACTGTTCGACGATATCCGCTTCCTGATTCGCGTCGCTCTCGAACTCCGCTTCGACGTTTGCTTCGGTTTCGGCTGTCACGAGCGTCGTTGCTCCGAACCCAATAACGCCGATAGACAGCGCCATCACGAGTAAGACAATCCCGAACTTAAGCGCGAAGTTCCGGCGGACAATATCAGGAGTTAACGTCTGCGCAACGCGAACGACGGAACCCGGTTCGTTCTTCTCATCACCGGTGTCCCCCGTTGAGTCATCGCTCATTGTTGGTACTCCCTTCTCACAGCCAGCACAGTAGCCGC
>PUNZ01000022.1 GCA_003551945.1 Halovenus sp.
ACCTGTGGGGTTGCGAGGCTTGCCATCCCGCCGCCACAGTCAACTGCAATCTCCACTCCATCGAGCGGGTCGCCAAACTGCTCTGCATACGAACAGACCGCGGCCCGGTATCCCGGAAGCGTCGTGCGCTGTTTGGTGACTCCCCAGCTATCCCACGCTGCCTGTGTTGTCCCTTCGCTAACCCGGCGTTCGATATCCGCTTCGGCATCGCGGTCGTACTCGACGCCATCATCGAACAGCTTGATACCGTTGTCTTCCGGTGGGTTATGGCTGGCAGTGAGCATGATTCCGTAGCGGCCCTGTGAGGCGAATGCCAGTGCAGGCGTCGGGAGCTCTCCGAGTCGTTGGACGTCGACGCCGCCGCTCACCAGTCCGGCCTCACAGGCGCTCGCAAGCGCCTCGCCAGTTTCGCGCCCATCGCGTGCAAGGACGACTTCCGCACCGCTTTCGTCTCGTTCTCGTATCCGTTCAGCGACCGCTTGCCCTACCGAGAGGGCGAGTTCCGGTGTCACCGTCGTGACCGGCCCACGAATCCCGGCCGTGCCAAATAACTCCATGTGCCGTTTACCGGGGCACCGTATTTCATCCCGTCGCCATTAGTCGCGTCAACGGCGGCCCAACAGCCCAGCCACGCTCATTTATTAGCACTCGTCGCATATATTCGCGCATGAGCGCTGTGACCAAAGAGTTCCTCACGGAGATTGATGAGACGACACAGGAGGTCTTCGATTTGGGGACGATACGAGCGGCAAAGCGCAAGGAAGGCTCACGAAGAAAGGCCTACGAGAAAGGCATCAAGGAGGTCAACGCCATTGCGGGGCGGGACGCAGCGCGCGAGTTGACAGACTGGATTATCCAAGAGATTGCGGACAAACAAACGCTCCCAACGGCACGCCGCGTCAGAAAACGCGGTGCGCGTATCTGTCGCGACCACGGGGAAGAGATTTCGACTGGAAGCTGGCTGGGCGCATAGCTGCGCTCTCCAGTGGCATTCTGCGTCACGGCCCGCGCCCGGCATACCACGAGGCAACCCGCGGCCAGAGCTCCTCATGTGCTTTCGTCGACACTGAAATACCGATATGGCCGCGCGGAAACTCGATGATTTGTTCGTCGGTGCTGCCGACCGCATCGTTGAGCGGTTTGCTTGATGCTGGTGGGACGATATGGTCGTATTGGCCGACAATCTGGAGGAGTGGGACGTCGATAGCGGACGGGTTGACAGACTGGCCGTTGAGTTCCATCTCGCCGTTGATGAGTTTGTTTTGTTTATAGACGTCCTCAACAAACTCCCGAAAGGCCCTCCCGGCCACATCAACGCCATCCCACGTCCACAGCTCCATCCGGGCGAAATTCTCAACGAACTGCTCGTCATCGAGGTTTTCATAGAAGCCAACGTATTTCGTGACGAGGTTGGCAATTGGCTCCATCATCGCAAACTGCGCTGCCAACAACTCGGCAGGGACGTTGCCGTAGGTTTCGACGACTGTTTTCGGGTCGTAGTAAGTCGCCCAGCGTTCGAGTAGCCCGCCAGTTTGGTTGAACACGACGGGGGTTGCCATCACCGACAGCGTTCGAACGCGTGATTGAAACAACGCAGTGTACATCGTGGCGAGGCTCCCGCCCATACAGTAGCCAAGCAGATGCACCGAATCGACATCGGAACGCTCACACGCGACTGAAATGGTGTTATCGAGATACCGGCAGACGTAATCGTCGAGGCCAAGCGAGCTATCGAGGCGCGAGGGTTCCCCCCAGTCGATGAGATACACCTCGTAGCCCGCTTCGAGTAGGCGACGGATAACGCTCCTGTCGGGCTGTAAGTCCAGAATATACGGCCGGTTGACCAGCGCGTAGACGATGAAAATTGGCGTCTCGTGGCGTTTCGTCTCGGGTGTGTACTGATGTAATTCGAGTTTGTTTTCGCGGTAGATGCGTTCACTCTTCGTCTGCCCAACATCAGCGGTCAACAGCGTTGCCAGTCGGTCAGGCGCAATTACACTCCGTTCTGCGGCTTCCATCGCCAGTCGAAACAGATGGCTGCTTACCTGTAGTTGGACAGCAGGAGTTGGATTCACAGCACCCACCTCGTGTCGACAAGCGGCTGACACCACGCAAACTCCGACAGCAGGGAGTGTATTCTACCGACACTGAGGGCGAAAATTCCCTGCTGTCGCTCCATGTAACGACTGTTGCTACCGATGACTGTAATTCTGTGGGACGCGGAAAAAGGGTGGTCGTTAGACGACGAGTTCGTCGAGTTCGTAATCGGTGATGTCGACGCCGTCTTCGGTAACGGTGGCGACGTAAATTCCGTTTCCAGAGCCAGTGTCACGCTCGGCGGCGGCTTTGATACCCGCGCCGGCGGCTTTTTTGGCTTCATCAATCGACATGTCCTCCTCGTAGCGGTCTTCGAGGGTACCGTATGCGACAGTGAGGCCGGAGCCGGTAATTGTGTAGTCGTCTTTCATGACACCGCCTGCAGGGTCAATTGAGTAGACATGGCTCCCGTCGTCATCGATGCCACCAAGGATTGGGTTGATAGCGATAAACGGGCCACCACGGGCGAAGTTTCCAGCAAGTGTCGAGAGCGCGGTCATGCTCATATCCTCGCCACGGCGGGCTTCATAGAGGTTTACCTCGGCACGAAGTGTACGGATGAACGACTGTGCACCACCGACAGAGCCGACAAGCGTCAGTGCTGCCGTCGGGTGAATCTGTTCGACCTTCTGGACGTTTTTGTTGGAGACGAAGCGACCGCCAAGGCTGGCACGCATATCCGTTGCGATGACGACACCGTTTTCGGTGGCGATACCGATGGTGGTCGTTC
>PUNZ01000032.1 GCA_003551945.1 Halovenus sp.
GCTGCCTCAACAGCGTTCTCTCTGACGGTTGCACCAAACGTCGTGCTGTACTCGACCTGTACCGTATCGGCAACCGAGTCGACCGCTTCGACAACATGGTGATGTGCAATTCTCTCTCGGTCAGTCAACGCCGCAGTTACCTCCTCGGCAAACTCCGCTGTCGCATCTGCTCCTTTGTTAACAACAGCGTCTGAGATTGCCGACTCGATGTCCACGTCCTCATGTGCCTGTGGCGGCCGCCACGTCATCTCCCGGCCGAAGTGTCTGTCTCGCAGTTCGTCGATGACGCTGTCTGCAGTTTTTGCCCCAACGCGCGTGAACTCACCCTGTAAGAAGCCGGAAATCGAGTACGAATCAGTCTGGTCAGCCATCTTGATGAGCGTCCCTAATTCGACCCCGTGAGGGTGTGGCCTAATTTCCTCGGTTTCAGCCGGGAGTTGGTCCGTGACGCGTTCGTATTTGAAATGCTCCTGTGGTTCGCGAAGCTCTACGCGGGCGTGCGGGTTGACGACCGCCGTGTGTTTGATATAATCGTGGAGCTGCTGGCGAGCGCGCATGTTGGCTTCCATCTCCAACTCGATGCGCGTTCCATGTGGTCGTTCCCACGTCGTTGTCTCATCCACGCTAATCTCGGGTTCGTTTTCATCAGTGTCGACGATTACCTCAAAATACTGTGCTTCGTCCTTACCCTGAGTCCGGGATGTGACTTTCGCCGGTTTGCCGGAAGTGAGCTGAGAGTACAGTACAGCCGCTGAAATCCCAATTCCCTGTTGACCGCGGCTGTTTTTGACCGCCAGTGGTCCGTCGTTTACAACGACGAAGTTCTCGTCTGCCCCTGTCTCACCAGGAACAGAGATGTCATAGACGTATTCAGGAGCCTCCGTCTCCTCGACGGCTTTGACCTCAAGGAGACACATGTCGGTTTCAGTGAGTCCCTGAAGGTTCGTAATCGTTTCCCAAAGTTCTTCAAGCCGTGAAGTTGGTCGATGCTCCTCATCAAGAAGTCCGTATTTTTTGAGGTTATTGACGAACCGTGGCTTTTCGACATACTCACCGTCGAGCGCCTGTTCGATGAGCGACTGATAGATTGCAGCGAATTCAGGACTTGACCCAACACCCGCACCCATCAGCAATCCGGGAATGGAGTCAGGAACAGTCTTGTGTGACACACTATCGACACGGACAGCGTCAAGAAGGGAAACTGGTATCCGTTTATACTGTTGTTTGCCAGGGTCTTTCGATAACTCAAACGCAGGAAGCCGTTCGACATCTTCCCCATAAACTTTTGTTCGATACTGCGTCGAGGGGTCATCACTGTATCCACTCCCAGAACCATGTTCCGTACTGGCAAGCACTCCCTGCATATTCCAGAGAATGGAAAGTTGTTGTGCAAGCGTCTCGCTGGTTGTCGTATGAGACAGTTCGTTGCTTGGGTGTGAATCAGAACCGTCACCCTCGTAGAGTGCAGCGATAAATTCACGTTGCCGCTCAGAGGCAACATCAAAAATAAAGGACGGGACACGCTTGGTCTGTGCACTGTCACCACAGGCGTTTTTCAAAAAGAGCGCCAAAGGAGAGCCGAAGGCTTTCACTCGTGTAGCGTTTCGCTCTCGGGCCACCGTGGTGGATGTGCCACCGAGGCCAGCAAGTGCTGTCTCGGTTGTTTCGATGAGTGTCTCCTCGTGTGACCCGAAAGTGAAGCCAACCTGTCTCGGACCAGCATGCCCCTCGGAGATGTAATAGCCAAGGAGCTTCATCAAATCGTGATCAACTGGAATCGTAACAGGGAATGTCGTCTCGTCGCCGCCGACCTGGTAGGTTTTGAGGACACACTCCTGCTCGGCAGCAAGCTCCTCCCAGCCGAGTTCAAGGACCGTTTCCGCAGGGAGATACCCATTCTCAAGATAGTTCGTTTCGAGGCTATCCTTGAGAATATCGACCCCGTTATACCGATAATAGGTTCGTTTTCGGTTGCTGTCTTCGGTCGGCTTCTTCCGGACCTTCTCACCAGTTTTGAACTGTTGCAAATGGTCAGTTTCGAACCCGTAGACATACATTCGACGACCCGCAAGCTGGCTCGGTTTGAGGTACTCAAGAAGGTTAATCTCCTCAACTTCGCCAGTACTTCTTGGCAGTTGCCGCGGAGTGAGTATTCGGTCGCCCGGACTGAGTTCGCCAGCTTTGACCTCTTTCGTCTCGCCGTCTTTGGTGACTGAGAAGACGCTGTGGTTTCCAGTGACCTCGACTGTGCGACCTTTTTTCGTTGTTATCTCGTACGTTCGTTCGTCCGTTTCGTGACGAATAGCATGGGTGACCGGTTGCCACGTCATCTCGTGTGTCTCGCGATTGAACGACGGGGCCTCAATATGGTCTGGAATGCGTCGCGTTGCTTCGCCTTCCGATGGTAAATAGGCATCACAGAGCACGCCAATCGGAACCGTTTCAACTTCGCCGTTACGGCGAATCAACAGCTCCTGTGATGGTGTAAGTGATTGCTCTCTAGCGTGAAAACGTGACCCATACAGCAACTTCCCGAAAATTTTCGGAATCTGTTCTCTGGTAATTCCGGGGCCATTGTCCTCGATAATGAGGCGGTAATAATCACGGTCTTCCTGAATCTCCACATAGATATCAGGGAGGATGCCAGCCTCTTCACACGCATCAAGGCTGTTATCGACTCCCTCTTTGACCGCTGTCACAAGCCCACGGGCCCCAGAATCGAACCCGAGCATATGCTTGTTCTTCTCGAAAAACTCGGCGATAGAGATGGCCCGTTGCGTTTCGGCCAGCTCCTCGGCGATTCCCTCATCCGCACCGAGGCTCGA
>PUNZ01000165.1 GCA_003551945.1 Halovenus sp.
ATAGGCCTCTTCAGGCGTCATCGAGTGAAGATGCACGTCATCGACAGACATTGCTTCAATCTGCTCGACGTATGTGCCGGGGTCAGTATCATACTCACTGGGAGGACGGTAGTTCAAATCACCCCGGTCGCTGGCTTCCAGAATCTCGCGGTGGGCCTCATCAAGGACAAATGCCGGATGAAGCCCACTCACTGAGGTCACTTCGGAAATACCAGTCGAGAGGGCCTCGTCGACAATTCGTCGAGACTCCTCTGGGGTTTTCGTGAATCCGTTATGCGAGACGTCGCTTTCCGTGCGGAAATACTCCGAGCGGTCCTTGAAATTACAGAACAAACACCCCGTGTTACAGGCCGTGGTTACGTTATTGTTCAAATTTGCAACGAACGTCACGCGGTCACCGACAACCTCCTGACGGCGTCTATCTGCCGCTTCAAGCACCTCCTCCTTTCGAATCGGGTCGAAACCCAGCCTCTCCGTCCCTGTCGTTAGCAGTGCAATGCCGTCAGCAATCGTGAGTCGCTCCCCCGACCGTGCCTTCTCCAGCGCATTCTCAAATGACTGGTCCGTCTCCGGAAGGTGGTGAAAATCGAATTGGCCGCGAGGGATATTTGCACGGCGGTCGGCATCTGCCATTACTGTTGTATCTATGCAGATGCGTAAAAATTGCCGGGTATGGGTCTGACTTGCCGTACTCAGAGTCGTTGACAGAAACGGACATCAGCCGGCGAGAATCTGCACAATTGCAAGCGCTTCAAGCAGCACCCAGAGTGTGAAACCACCATAGGCGGCCAGAAGGACAATTGACTCCCGCTTTGTGAGGAGAAGGTCGGTTCGGAGTAGAACAAACACGAGCATGGTAGACAGACCAAGAAAACCCATCATTGGTGCCGTGATGACAAAGTTAATGGCCGCAGCACCGGTCAACAAGATACCAATTGGGATGACAACCAGGAGGTCGAACGTATTTGACCCCATGACGTTGGCAATGCTTGCAACGTCACGGTCGTTGTCGGCTGCTTGGATGCTCACAAGTGCATCTGGCAGGCTGGTTGCGGCTGCGACAATAATCACGCCCCAGAAGAAATCAGGCGTTCCGGCGAGTTCGCCGAGCACGAGAACGTTGTGGACAAGTTGATGGACAGCAACAAGGATGATAGCAAGTCCACCGAGGAGGAATCCCCACTCACGTACCGGGTCGATCGTCGGTGCACCCGTGTGTCCGGGAAAATCCGCCGTGTCCTGCCACTGTAAAAACAGGTACAGCACATACCCAAAAAGCGGCAATGCAACGAGCGGCCGGGTAAGTTCGCCGACCATCGAGTCAGCAGGATAGTAAATAAGCGCAAGCGCAAACGTCAAAAAGAGCAGGACAACGGCAAGCATGTAAAAGAGTGTCTCTTTGTGAACGACCGTGCGGGTTGTTTCGATTGGTCGGTCAGCGACCAGCACGGCGAGCGCCGGAATGACGAGCACGTTGAAAATAGCTGAGCCGATGATAGCGCCAACGCCTAGTTCGAACGAGCCTGCAAGCGCGGCAAAGATAACACTCGCAAGCTCGGGAAAGCTCGACCCCGCTGCAGCGATAATACCACCCTGAACAACCGGGGGAAGGCTATAATGGATAGAGAGTTTCGCGCTCGCTTCTTCGAGCCAGCCGCTGCCAATCCAGATAGCTGCAGTGGCTAAGAAGATGATAACGAGCGGTATCACCACGGTCGTCATACTCATTCTGTGAGGTGAACTCTAGTCGCCGTCGGCTTAATTGCCCCTGTATCGGGGAGCAACCGGTATGGCTGAACAGGACTTCACTGCATGGTGTGTTTCGGGAAAGCAGACACGTAAAACGACAGGAGATAACCACGTATATTACGACGGGTGTGAAAACGGACAGTAATGACGAGTGTCAAAAATTTCCAGGTTGAGCGGCCTGCGACCGCTGACCACCTCGGCCGCGGCCGGTTCGAGTTTACGGATGACTACTCCGTGTTTGACTGGGGGAAGATGCCGGATGAAATCCCACAAAAGGGACAGTCGCTCTGTACGATGGGGGCTTACAACTTCGAACTGCTCGAAGAGGCCGGGATTCCAACGCATTACCGTGGGGTCCAGACTGATGAGGGGATGACATCGCTTGGATTGGCACTAGAGTCCGGGACGGTCCCGCGGGAACTCGGTATCGAACTGACTCAGGTTCCCGACCTCCCCTTTACAGATGGGGCGTATGATTACGAAAGCTATTTCGAAGCGGCAGAAGAGAACTACCTCATTCCACTCGAAGTGGTCTTCAGAAATGCGGTCCCTGTTGGGTCATCCCTCCGCACCCGCCTCTCACCTGCGGAGGCTGGGCTTGATCGAGATGACTGGCCAGACGAACCAGTCGACCTCCCAGAGCCGGTAATCGAGTTCTCGACAAAGTACGAAGAGCAAGACCGCTATCTTTCGACGGAGAAAGCAGAGGCAATTTCCGGACCAGCAGACCTCTCGGAACTTGAATCATTTGCACGCGAGGTAAATGACGCTATTACCCAGCAAGCAGAGAGAACGGGGTTTGTCCATCAGGATGGGAAAATCGAGTGTCTCTATTATCAGGGAGAAATTCGTGTTGCGGATGTCGTCGGAACCTTCGACGAAAACCGGTTTTCCTACGATGGTCAGCAGGTGTCGAAAGAGGTCATTCGACAGTATCACAAGCGAACACAGTCAGAGTGGGTCGATGCTGTAGGACACGCTAAGCGGCAAGCGACTGAAGAAGGCGTCGACGACTGGAAGCAATTCTGTGAGCACTCGCCACAGCCACTTGATGAGGC
>PUNZ01000072.1 GCA_003551945.1 Halovenus sp.
CTCGGACAAGACCTTGAGATTCTCGCAACGGCCGCCAGTGTTCTCCATCTCATCGTCTACGCGCTGATGAACTTTGCACTGATTGCCTTCCGCGAGACGGATGTTCCTGGCTATGACCCGGACTTTAGAGTCCCACTCTATCCGATTACTCCGATTGTTGGTGCAACCGCCTCGCTCGGATTGATTTATTTCATTCAGTGGGAGGCACAGGTACTGAGCATCCTGTTTGTTCTCGGTGCAGTCGGATGGTATTTCCTCTATGCCAAACGACACACAACAGTCGAGGGAGAGGCCGGCCGGTATATCCGAGAACATTCAGACGACATGCCTGACTTTGCAGTCTCTGCGGCAGAAGCGACATCACCTGAAGTTTCTGATGAGCATACTGTTTTGGTTCCGGTTTCTAACCCGCAGACTGAAAGCGGGTTGATTGCTATCGGAAGCGCGTTAGCGAACCACAACAACGGGGTTGTTCATGCAGTCCATATTGTGTCTGTCCCGGACCAGACACCGCTCGATTACGTCTCCGAACAGTACCGTGAGGGTGATATTCCGTCTGAAACGCTCCTTGACAGCGCAAGAGAGACTGCGGAGGAGTATGGGGCAGATATCAAAACACATACTGTCTTTTCCCGGCGGTCATTCGACGAAATATTTGATGCTGCTGAGCGCCACAACGCAGATACCGTCGTCATGGGCTGGTCACCACGACGACCATGGACCAGCGGTCGAACAGGTTCGGCGCTTGACGAACTGACCATGGACCTTCCCTGCGATTTCCTGATTTTCAAAGACCGTGGCTTTGACCCATCTCGAGTATTGCTACCGACCGCCGGTGGCCCTGATTCGGACCTCAGCGCAGAAACAGCCAAGGCGCTCAGGGATGTTGCTGGTGCAGATATCTCTGTTATGCATGTCGTTGGCAAGGACACCGAGCGAGCAAAGGCAATGAGCTTTATTGGTGGCTGGGCTGATGAACACGGACTTGGCGATGCTAACCTGCTCGTCGAAACTGACGGTGATATTGAGGGCGTAATTCAGCGTGCTGCAACGGACCATTCGCTGGTGCTTATCGGGGCTACGAGACAGGGACTGCTTTCACGGTTGTTCCAGAACCGACTTGTGTTCGATGTTGTCGATGAGGTTGACTGTTCGGTTCTCCTCTCAGAGCGACCGGCAGCGAGAAGTCTCTGGGAACGATTATTCTCGCGAGGGTCTCGCGGGAGCACTGAATATGACCCTGATATCGGGCCTGGTGATGACGAACGCCAACATAGTGAGTAACCCACCAACTCAGTGCCTGGCCGTTACTCCGTGTGTGGTCGGCACGCTTTTCAAGGGAACGGTCGTATCAAATCCTACGTACAGATGCTCAGTGCCAAGATGGAAGATTATCTGAAGGCCATCTATGAACTGTCACGGCTCGAAGAGCCGCCAGTCTCGACATCGAGCCTTGCTGAGCATCTTGATGTGACGCCGCCGACGGTGACGAGTATGATGGAAAAACTCGAACAGCGGGAGTTAGTCGAGCGAGAAAAGTACAAAGGCGTCGAACTCACTCCAGAGGGCGAGACCGTTGCGCTTGAAGTGATTCGTCACCACCGCCTGCTTGAGACATATCTGACTGAACGACTCGGATACGATTGGGCGGATGTACACGACGAAGCCGACCGGTTAGAACATCACATCAGCGAGGAGTTCGAACGACGCGTTGCCGAAGTGCTTGACGAACCTGAATTCGACCCGCATGGTGACCCTATCCCAAACGACGCACTTGAGCCACTGACACAAACGAAGGGACCAACGCTGTGTGAGCAGGTTGAAGGACAGGCTGTTAGTATCACACGAGTCCGAGACCGCGACCCAGATGAACTCGATTATTTACAGGATGTTGGCCTCACACCTGGAACGGAACTTACTATTACCGAGGTTGCGCCAATAGGGATGATAACGGTCGAACTCTCCGACGGCACAGCTGTCTCCGTTCCTGACAGAGTGGCAGCTTCCATCCATGTCGAACCAGCGTCTGCCGCAACCGAAAACTTGGCCTCTCAGTAACCATGCGGGAACTTGATGACATTGACCAAGCGCTACTCGAACTCCTCCTTGCGGATGGACGACTCTCATACAGTGACCTCGCGGATTCAGTCGGGTTATCACCACCGGCTGTTTCAGACCGCATCGATAGGTTGCGTGACCTCGGTGTCATTACGCGCTTTACCGTCGACATCGACCAGTCAAAGCTCCGTGAGTCCCAATCTCTCCTCGTGACTATTACTGGAACGCCGGGCTCAGCACCAGCGTTGGAACAGGCGCTAGCTGCGGTTGACACGGTTGAACATCTTTTTGTTACTGTCGACGACACCATTGTCTGCACGATAGCGACGCAACAAGATGTTGGCTCTGTCCTCCGTGATGCGCTCCCACTTGAGCAGGTTCGGGAATACTCGGTGAGTCCGCTTCAGGGCGAACGCTGGTCCCCAGCACTGACTGAACGCGACCTCGCAATTGCCTGCGCTGAGTGCGGCAATCGCGTCTCGGACGAAGGCGAACAAGAGCGGTTTGATGGCGACCTCTATCATTTCTGTTGTTCGTCGTGCCAGTCTCGCTTTCGAGCGCAGTACGAGCAACTCAAAGAAGGTGCCTGATAGCTACCTATCACTTCATGCTCACATTCGTTCGCAGAAGTAGCCCTGGCTGGATACCGAACCGCAGTCACTTCACTGGGTTCCGTTCCCTGATTCGAATCCAGTGGCTATTCATACTCACATTCGTTCGCAGAAGTAGCC
>PUNZ01000115.1 GCA_003551945.1 Halovenus sp.
CGGTCGGTCTTAGATAGAAGCTCCGGCCTCGTATGTAGAAGCCGTGAGGCGGTTTGAGCCTCCGTCATAACCCGGAGCCAATCACCGCGTTGAGGTAGGCGTTTATGTGATCCGTGATGATGTTAGCTGCACAGGCATCATCGAACTGGACTTCGTCCTCTTTGGCGTGGTTTTCTAAGGCTACCGCAATTTCTTTTGCGGCAGGGTTGTCCAGTTCGGCTATAGTTGTCTCTTTGTGTCTGAGGGTGTTTACGCAATCCGCCAGATCGACGATAAGCATCTCAGGAATCGCATATGATTCTTTGCTAAACAACATAGACTGTTTAATGCGTGCTTGGTATCTTATCCACGGGCGTTGGCCTCGGTTAGGTAGTATCATTCGTTTGCACCCCGCTGATGGCTTTGTCGGACTTTCTCTCCGATCTTCATCTTCGTCTCTTCGGAGTGTCTGAATCCGGGCTCGCGTCACGGTCGGCGGTCAGGATCGGACGGATAGATCGGTGCATCCGTGTGTTCCAACTGGTACTCGCTGAGACTCATGCCGTGCGTCTGGAGGTGCTGGTCGGTGATCTGTCCGAACCGCTCGGCGCACACTCGACAGACCACCTCGTCCTCTGCGGCGTCTGATACGGCCTGTTCGACCTCTACCGCCGAGACAGTGCTCTCGTGAGCAGCCCAGACCGCGTCGATCTCGTCGGCGTTCATAGCTCTGTCCCCTCGTCTACGTAGTCGAGAAGTGCCTCGGCGAGCCACGACGACGCTCGGTCGCTGGTGGCGTGGCTCTCCAGCTTGTCTCTGTGCCGCTCGGCTACCTGTTCGGGCGTCAGCTTCTGCTTCTGGCCGGGCAGACTCATCGCTGGGTTTCCTCGTCGTTTTCGGGGGCTTCGTCCGGGTTGTACTGCTCAGCCATCCGCGTGAGGAGAGCGTCGAAGGTCTCCCCGCCGCGTTTGAGCTTTCGGATGCGTTCTTTGGTCTCTCGGCTACAGTAGATCAGCACCGTGTCTGTCTTCGTTTTCTCTTGGGACATCGCGTTTGTCCCTTTTGGACCTCCATCCGAGGGCTCCCCACGCACGTGGTCCGGTGGTGACGCCTTCGCCGTGTTTTTCTCTTTGTCGCCCTTAGCGTTCGGCGGCTGTCTGGCACGCGGCCTGCGCAAGCTGGAAGCCGCTGACGTGAGCCAAGAGAGACAGCCCCGCTGGCTTCCGCGCGAGCTGTGCCGGCTTACAGAGTTCTGCGTGGTTAGTTCACCCTTCGTCAGCGTTCCTTTATAGGTGAAAAAACAGCTGACAACGAAGGGTGAACTGGCAGACCCCGTGCCAGCGAGGCGTGCTTGGTCCTCGCTGACCGCTGTGGAGTGCCACCGACTCATCGTTCCCACCGATCCGGGTTTGGAACGACTCGGTTGTGCTGCGGTGACTTTCGGAGAGTGTCTGACCGTAACCACGACCTAACGATGCCGAATGCGTGGTGACAGGGGATGCCGTTCCTCTCAGCTTGCTCTATGACACGCTTTAGACTCGCACCCTGTTCTGTGGAACTACTCGACTGGGTTGTTATGATCTTCCACATGATGCGTTTGTCCGAATTAGCTGGTTTCTTTTCATCTAGGCAGAGCTGGAGGGTGACCGCTCCGTTGGAGCTCTTAGAAGTGCCCGTGGCCGGTTGGGACGTTCGTGCGGGAGAGACGTTTCTATTGTACTCCGCAATTGATGCTTGTCTCGGTCCTGAAGAGTCGGTGCTTGATCGGAGCAATCCGACAACTTCGTCAGCAGTCAGTCGGGCGATTGGACGATCTGACGCGATCTCGTACGTCTGGGGGTTGCGGTCGGTACACACGTAGCAGTCTGGTTTGTTGCAGCTGCGGATTTCGGAGCCCGGCCCGACGAGATATTTTGTCGTGTACAGCTCTCCCCACCTGAACGAAGGATTGAACGCTCCGTCGGTCATGGCGTTGATTATCCACGGAACCTCGTCTGTCGCGGAGAAGTAGCGGTGCTCACCGCCATGTGGTGTCGAAACGGTAAACGTCTCGCTCAGTCGTTCAGTTCCGGGCGTGTTCTCCCAGTGCCGGACGCTGTCGATGTCGATAGCGACGAAGCCTCTCCCCGTAAAGATGCCATAGTTTCCGTTTACTTTGTCAGGGGCGCGCTGGGTGTGGTTGTACGACTGCTTTCGACCCTCTGCAACATCAACGAAACGCTGTATGTCTATGCCCGCGTTCTTGAACTTCTGTGTGACCGTCTCGATGCTATCGGTCCGGCCATCGTTCTGTTCTCGTCTGTCTGCTGGTTGGGATCCTTTTCCCATACACCCCCTTATGTTCGCGCTGTCGACGGGGGCGACAACCAACCCGACGCTGTCTGTCGATGGTAAATATCTCTGCTACAAAAGCGATTTTATACAACATTATTTAGTCAAAAATATTAAAAATCTGTAAAACCGTTTAATGGCTTTCTCAGCCCTTCTATGCGCCCTTTCTGATTCAGCGCGGCGCGCGCTCAGCAACTGGGTGCTGCTCTGGCTTGTTACCGGTGCCTCACTGCGAGCCAAGTGAGGTCACCAAACGCCTATGTTCCACACTTGAGGAGTTCAACAGATCCAAGTTAGTACAAACCTCAACCCTTCGATATTACCACTGTTAGGATTAGAACGTCCGAAGTCATAGTTCCACCAGGATTCGAACCTGGGTCGTTGCCCCCAGAAGGCAACAGGATTGGCCACTACCCCATGGAACTGCGCACTCGGAAGGAGTGGGTCGGTTCACAAAACCGTGTCGGTTCGAC
>PUNZ01000206.1 GCA_003551945.1 Halovenus sp.
CGGTGTCCTGCCGCCTTCTGTGGCGTCGTCGGTATCAAGCCAACGTACGGATTGGTCTCACGGTATGGACTGGTTGCCTATGCCAACAGCCTTGAACAGATTGGGCCGCTTGCCCCGACAGTCGAGGAAGCCGCAGAGCTTCTCGATGTCATTGCTGGCCCCGACGAGCGGGACGGAACGACTCGCGAGCCACCTGCTGCGGAGAGTGGTGGTGATGCTGGTGACGGCTATGCTGCTGCCGCCGACGGTGACGTTGATGGCTTCGATATCGGCATCCCAACAGAACTGCTCGATGGGGCAGACGAGGATGTTGTTGCCAGGTTCTGGGAGGCAATGGACGAACTCGAGGCGGCTGGTGCGAGCACACATGAGGTGAGTCTCCCGAGCGTCGAACACGCCGTCGAGGCGTACTACGTGATTGCGATGAGCGAAGCGTCCTCGAACCTTGCCCGATTCGATGGCGTTCGCTACGGTGTCTCCGGTGGCTACGATGGCAACTGGAACGACGCCTTCGCCCGAGCGCGTGAGGAAGGCTTCGGTGAGGAAGTGAAACGCCGCATCCTCCTTGGGACCTACGCCCTCTCTGCTGGCTATCAGGACAAATATTACAAGAAGGCACAGGATGCTCGTGCGTGGGTTGCACAGGACTTTGATGAGGCACTGGCCGATACCGACGTGCTTGCCTCACCGACAATGCCAGTGCCGCCGTTCGAACTCGGCGAAAGCCTTGATGACCCGCTGCAAATGTATCTGGCCGATGCGAACACGACGCCAGTGAATCTCGCAAACCTTCCCGCAATTTCGGTCCCTGCTGGTGAGACCAGCGACGGCTTGCCGGTGGGTGTGCAGTTCATCGGACCATCCTTTGGAGAACGAGCGATTATTCGGGCAGGAAGTGCGCTGAGCTAACCCCGCCGATACGTTTCTGTATACGGCGTTGTATCGATAGCACATCCATGACTCATTCAGAGCCCTGTCCGTTCTGTCAGATACTCGATGGTGCCGCGGATGCCGAAATCCTCGCTGAATCGGAGTCGTTCGTCTGTTTTCTCGATGCCTATCCAGTCACGGAGGGACACGCGCTTGTCGTCCCACGAGAACACGTCCAGTATTTCGAAGCGCTCGATACGAACGGCTTGTTCGAGTTTCTGCAGGAGTGCCTTGCGATTGTCAACGACCGCTATGAGCCCGATGCAACAAACATCGGTCTGAATAACGGGCCGGAAGCTGGCCAGACAGTTCCACATCTCCACTGGCATCTCATTCCCCGCTATGTGGGCGATGTCGAAGACCCGAGGGGTGGGGTTCGTGGTGTCATTCCTGAGAAGCGGTTATATTAACCCAATATCATAGCAGTCATCGACAATTGTGGCCACGGTTTCGACATCAGCGACCTGTGCGAGTCATGGCTTGCGTCACGGGCTTCCGTGGCGCTTACGGACTTCCTCCGGTGCATTCGAGAGGAGGGTTGCACCGCGTTCACGATACTGCTGGACAGTCGAGTCACTCGATTCGAGTGAGATGAGCTGCTCAAGAGCCGCAGCAGCGTAGTGATAGACACCGAGCGCTTCGAACGTTTCAAAGGCGTTGCAGAAATACTCCTGGGCGCGGTCATCATCGCCCGTCCCTGCAGCAATCTGACCGAGAACGAGCTGACAGGTGCCCTGCCAGTGCGGTGCCGCTAGCTTCTCAGCCTCTTTGAGAGCCGCCATTGCCTGCTGTCGAGCCTCCTCGAACGAACTCTCGGCGCAAGCACGTCGTGCCTCAGATATCGTGAGCTCCGTTTCAAGCGTTGTCTCTTCTTGGGCGATAAGTTCGAATGCGCGATCGAGGTACTCGCTTGCCGTCTCCGTTTCTCCGTGAGCCAGTGCAACGTTCGCTAACCCGTTTAGCCCGAGTGCTTGCTGGTTCATCTCATCAGCCTGCGTTGCGGCGTCGAGTCCGCGCTCGAACTGTGACTGCGCCTGTTCTAGGTCGCCCATTTCGAGAGCGGCAGTACCGAGTTTGTTGCGGGAACTCCCAATCTCTGCGTCGCCGTCGAACGTTTCTTTCAGTTCGAGGCTTCGTTCCAAGACATCGGTCGCTCGGTCGAACCGACCTTGCAAGATGGCGACCTCTCCGAGGTTACTCAGGGTTCGAGCGACGCCGCGGGAATCGCCGATTTCTTCCTTTCGTTCGAGGCTTTGCTGGAAGTAGTTCTCGGCCTGTTCATACTCACCAGTTCGCTTTGCGACGAGTGCGAGGTTGTTTAGCGCACGTGCTTCGTCGTGCTGGTCACCGAGTTCCTGGCTGTAGGCCCGCCACTGCTCGAACAGGTCGGTTGCACGGGCGTAGTCCCCCTGACGCATGAGGTTCAATCCGAGTGCCCCCAGTACCTTGACCTCCGTATGCCGGTCGCCGACCTCTCGGAGTAACGCGCGACTCCGCTCAAACTGTTCTGCGGCTAGCTTGTACTGGCTCTGTCGTTTGGCGAGAATACCGAGATTGTAGAGGGTTTTTCCCTCACCGTGTCTGTCTCCCAGCAACTGCCGTAACTCGAGTACTTGTTCGTATCGGGCTCGTGCCTCTTCGTTGTCTCCTTCGACCCAGGGAACTGCGCCGTAGCCGTTGAGTATCTCCGCCTCTGCCCGCCTGTCACCACACTCGCGAATGAGTTCGAGGCTTTGTTCGTACCGCTCGCGAGCCAGCTTCAACTCGCCCTGCTTACATGCGAGGTCGCCTAGTCTGGCGAGCGTCCGTGCGAATAACTGCGGCTGTACCTCCGGTGAGTTACCATCACG
>PUNZ01000167.1 GCA_003551945.1 Halovenus sp.
CCCACAGTCTCTCCAAGTCCACCTTCGTCTGGTTCCGAGCCAGCTTCTTCACCTTCATCGGTTTCTGCATCAGACTCTCCTTCTTCATCCTCTTCATCAGCTGAATCTCCTTCATCGCCTTCGTCACCCGACTCTGCTGGCGCTGGTTCTTCCACTACCACCGTTTCCTCTATCGTCTCGAATCGCTCTTGCTCACCAAAGAGGGTGAGTTCGACTTCCTCACCGGCTTCAAGCGAAGTTTCGTGGTCATACGAGAGTGGTTCTGTCTCGTTTCCTCCGACGGAGAGTGATTCCGACGCTATCTGGTCACCATCAAGCGCCAGAATGGCTGACTCGGTTATTGTTTGGTTATATGGGTTCTCGACGATCGCCGATACGTCGACTCTATCAGGAGTTGCAGACACGTCCTCGAACGAGGCATTCAACATGCGTTCGGAGTCTGACTCTGTTTCATCGTCCTCATCCTCCTCAACCGTCACGTTCATCTCATCCATATGTGAGCTACTTTCGAGCACGAGCCTCACTTCTTCGCCGGCTGAAAGCGACAGTGCTTCATTGAAGGAAGCTTGTTCCTCTTCTCCGCCAGCTAACTCCGTTGTGTGCGTCGCAATTTCTTCATCGTTCACGGATAGTGAGACCGTATCGTTTTCCGTGGTCTCTCCAGCATTCTCGACGATAGCATCCACGTTCAGGCCCGATTGGTTGACAGTGACCGATTCAAACTGAGGCTCAAGCTCTCCATCCGTCACCGGTGGGGGTGATGTCGAGGGTTCGTCATCATCATCGTCCTCTTCTTCTGCTATTTCAGCATTGATGGTGAAATCGCTGATATCTTCAATACCGTGGTCATCTTCGGTTGCATCAATCAGTACGCCAATTGAGACAACTTCACCGGACTCAAGCGAGACGTTGTTCGCTTGCTGTTCCACGGTTGTACTGGGGCTGTCGTTGCGATAAAACGTCACGCCCGGTTCTTCTGTTTCGCTGAGCCAAACTCGTGCCTCTTCGTCGCCGGTGTAGGCGATGTCAAATACGGCATCGACTTCGGTCACACTATTTTCGAATATTGCAGTGCCTCCGAAGCCATCAGCGATTTCTTGATTTTCCTCCGTCATCTCGATTGCGAGCTCATCATTTTCATCCAACGTCGCGTACACGCCGTTCGGACCGTCCGATGGTGCCATTTCAATATCCTCGTGTAACTCCGAATCAGCAGTATCTCCGAGTGGACTGGCCAGTGTAGGCAGCAATAACAATGCCGCTGCAGCGAGTAACGCGACGACGAGTATCTCCCGTTTCATAATTCCCACGTGGCCATGACCCTATTCGAAATTGGTCTGACCGTCTGGATAAGAATAAGAGAGAAATAAGGGTAGTATTAATTTGCCTGAAAAACCTCAAAGGGAGATAACGGCTTCGAAAGGGCAGCCTGAACGAAAGGACTGTTAGCTAGAACCGGAATATTTTGCCTCAGCAACGAGTGCTTCGATCTTTTCGAGCATCGATTCGAGGTACGGGTCAGCTTCGTCCTCCGGAAATCCAACTTCACGCTGGTATTCAAGAAACTCTTCTCGAAGGGTTGCGTACTCCTCGCTTTCTTCAAGTTGCTCTTGGTCCAGTTTCGTTTCAAGTGTGGTTAACTTTGAGGCGAGTGCGAACATTTCCCGGAACTGTTCGTCCTGTTTGTTACGGGTGAGCATCCTGTCAACAGCCGCTTCTATCTCTTCGACGTTCACTGGCTTGACGAGATACTCGTCAAATTTCATATCAATCAGGTCCGTATCTGGCTCGACGCCAGTGACCATGATGACACGGCAGTCAATACCCTGCTCTCGAATTTGTGCAAGAACCTCGTCACCGTCAATTCCTGGCATCCGTCTGTCCAGGAGCACAATATCGGTTGCATCTGAAATGACCTCAAGCGCCGCTTCACCTGAGTAGACTGCCTCAACCGTGTGGTACCGTGAAAGGTGGTCTTCGTAGGCGTTGGCTGTCGATTCATCGTCATCGACGACTACAATGTTCGCACTCGCTGCCATCTGGCTTATGAAATGATTGCGTTCTACTTAAATCCATCAGACCGTTTCAGCCCGTTTAACTCGCCGGGTTCCCATTTTCACTGATTGAACTCACAGAATCAGTAGCAGGAACGGCTGTATATACCAAGCACAACAGTTTTGTTCACATACTTGACTCCCCGAATACCGTTCACAGCGTTTCGGCAAGTCGAACAGCAATCCGTTGTGCGCCAACCGTCGCCGCAAGGTCTGGGCGGTCGGCAGTGATGGCCGAAACATCCCGGTCCATTGTTTCGCTGACGCGGCGTTCGAACTCTTCAACGATACCGGGGATACAGGCCATTCCACCGGTCAGAACGATTGGGTTGTCGAGCGCGAGCTGATAGACTTTCATGTTGTCGTTTGCCAACTGTGAGAGGAAGGTATTCGCAAACGCGTCGACGGCGTCGTCCAGGTACTCGTTACAGGCGTCCATGACCGAACGCTCGATGGTGAACTCGTGGCTGCCGCCGCCAGGCTGTTGAATGATGTCGGTAAACGGCTCAAATCCATCGAAATCTGCGTGGTTTTCTTTGTACTCACGAGCGGTCGTAATATCGATGTTCACCCGGCCCTGAGTTTCTTCTTCGACGTAACTTTTGATGACGCGGTCAACTTCGCTGCCGGTGATTGACCCTGTGGTGAACGGCGAAATCTGCTCGCCACGACGGTACGCTGAAGCCTCCAGATTGGTCGAACCCATGTTAACCGCAATAAAAATATCCTCGACTGCTTCGAGACCGTCCCCAAATGCCGGGATTGAGCCACACAGCGATTCCGGGTAGCTCTCGATTAGCTCCGTACCGATTGGACTTCCTTCGATGACCTCCGCCAGATTGTCCAGCCCGACAGGGTTGTCAATCGTTGGAATTGCGTAGACCACTGCGCTCTCTTCGGGAATATCGTGGGACTCTAATACGGCCGTGAAAAACTGCTGGGTCAACTCGGCTCTGTCGTCATCTTCTGGCAAGCCGGACCGGAGCATGAACTCGACGCGGTCAGGATACTCTCGTGCGGCCTCCTCGCCGTAGAGGTATTTTTCTTCCCCAGTGAGTGCATCCTCGTAACTCGCCAGACATGTCAGGGTGCGGATGGTTCGGAGACCCTCACCATCCTCGCTTGGGAGTGCAATGACCGTTCGCGTACTTCCAAGCTTCACCCCCACAGGGACGACCTCGCTTTCGGCTCCCGTCTTCTCGCCCGCAATCTCCTCGGTTTCAGCTTCGACTGACATATAGCTGAAATTCATGTGCCCGAGGTATATAAGAATCGGAAGGGGAACTGTTCGCAGTCTTCTCTCACCAGCATACCTGTTGACCCCGCAAACAAACTGTTGGCGCGCACTGGTGAGCGTGCCCGAAGGGCCGCGAGCAGACGCTGTGCGAGGGATGAGTAACGCAGCGAGGACTGGCCGAGCAAAGTGAGGCCAACCCGAGCGAGTAACGCAGTCGGTTGGGGAGGCGTGTGGCAGTCACGTACGTATCCGTGCCGAGGGCGCGATTCTCTGAACGCGAGGCATGGCCGAGCGTTCAGTCTCTTTAGCGTAGATTTTTCGCCGAGCGGTGCCGAAAGCACCCGAGGCGCAAAAGGTACTAATAAAGGTACTATTGCATCGCTTGCAACTTCCCGATATAGACCAGACTCAGCAGGTGGTCGTCAACATCGAGCGTTGCCGGGTCGTTCGTTGCATCCGCTTCTAGCCCGAGAATGTAATCATGCAGCGTCGCGCGACACTCTTCGGTAATCCAATCGACCGACTCATAATACGAGAGGGCATCCATCGTTCCCTTATACCCGGCATGCAACAGAAGAAACTCAAGCCATTCAAAAACGAGGTGCTCGCCGGCATACTCTTCGGGTACCTGCGCAAGGTAGGGCTTTTCGGCATCGGCTCCAACTTCGAGCGGAAGTAACTCTCGATAGAGACTGGCTCGGAGCGAACTGGGGGCGCTGTGTTGGTTGCTCTCTCGGCTGACAGCACCCATCTCCATGTTTGGTTCGTCGATATCGCCACCCGTCGTGCCGCCACGCTCGCGGGCCATCTTCCGAAGCTCGTCGAGGTCGTAATCCCGCGGGTTCAGACTCATTGCCACACGATACTCTACGCACGATGATAAATCTTCTAGCCGGGTCAGACGATTGTCAGACGACAGTCTGTGGGCTCCGCCACCCGGTATCCAGTGAGAGTAAACGCTATCACTTTTATTACCTCCCGTCACGACCGGCTACGTAACGATGACAGGCGAGGCAGCACGGCTGTGTGTGACGAACGCGAAAGGTGGGACCGGAAAGACGACAGTCGCTATCAACGTTGCGGGGGCGCTAAACGAGCGCGGTCGGGATGTCCTCTTTGTCGATATCGACCCTCAAGGGAACGCGACTGAGGGACTCGGTCTGGCTGATGCGTACGACCGTGCCCCACCAACGCTGTTCGATACGCTGACCGACCCGGCAAAGCGGAGTGCAGTCAACGACCTGATTGAATCACATGAGGAGATGGATGTTCTCCCGGCGAATATCGACCTCCTTCATGCCGAACATGAACTCACAATCGCGGATTTGATGGACAAACTCGGGAGCAACCACCCCGAAGCCGTTCAGGCACTCGAATCACAGGCTATCAACACCAAACGTGAGCACATTAGCTCGGGCTATGCAATCCGTGCGCTAGATACTGCACTCGCTGCCATCGAATACGACTACGATTACATCCTAATCGACTCGCCCCCATTTTACGGGAAACTCACGGATGCGAGTATCTTTGCAACGCAGAACGTCCTCATTCCAGCATTGACCGAGGCCACGTCAGAACGGGCAATCGAGTTGCTCATCGAACAGGTTGCAGCGCTTGAGGAACACGCGGGTATTACCGTTGATACCATCGGTGTCGTTGCAAACCGCGTCGAACAGACGAGCGAAGATGAGATGATGGTCGACTGGTTTAACGCTGTCTTTGCTGACCATCCGGTCTGGGAAGTGAGAAAGCGCGTGGCCTTACAGCGTGCCTTCTCAGCCGGAACATCGATATTCGCCTACGACCAACCGGTTGATATGGAAGCTGTCTTTTTAGAGATTGCCAGAGCGTGTGACCGGAAATTCGGTTTCACGGAGGAAACACTATGACAGATAACGACAGAATGGACCGCGCTCGCCGTATCAGGGAACTGAGAGAGGGTGGCCGGACAACCGAAGCGGAACAGGATGACAACTCAGTGACCGAGGAGGACGCACCCGGTGCAGCTGAGGAAGGAAAAGCGGCTGTTGAGGCACCTGAGGGAGAGACGGATGAAACGGATAGCTCCCCTGCTGATGAGTCTCTTGCTACCGGGAACAGTGAGGAGTCAACTGATGACCAACCCGCTGTATCCGTTCCTACTGTCACCGACATTGAGACGGCGCCAACGGACGTGACGGCGGAGCTTGCGGGAGATAGTTCTGGTGTGAGCGCACCGCTCCCCGATGCCGATATGCTCGAAGCCGCACTTGATGAGGCCGATGCGGATACAGAGGCGGAAACCGTTGGTCCCGCTGTCGACCAAGACGAGGAGGAAGAGGATGAACAAGAGACTCGGGTGCTCGAATTCACGCTCGATGGTGAACACTTCTGTCTCGATATCGAGTATATCGAAGAGATTGTGAAAAAAGAAACCATCACGCGCGTTCCAAATACTCCAGAGTATGTTGAAGGGGTTGTCGACCTCCGCGGACAGATTACCACCATTCTCAACCCAAAAGTGATTCTGGAGACAGAGCAAACGGATGCCAGCGAACTGATTATCGTTTTTGACGCTGATTCGTTCGACGACCAGGGCAACGTCGGATGGGTCGTCGATGATGTGCGGCAGGTTTCGCCAATTACGCCATCAGATGTAAACGACCCGCCGGTTGCGGATGACCACATCAACGGTGTCATCGACCGCGATGACGACGACGAATTCGTTATCTGGACAACACCGGAGCTAACGATGCAAGACGAAGCGGAAGGGTGAGAAGGGCAATTGCAACCGTTTTTTGAACGAATTTCTAGGGTCTGTGCTGGAACACGCGAGGCTCCTGAACCTCGGGGTTGTTTGATGGAGTCGGAAACAAGTTGCGAACGGAAACCACCAGCCACCTTCGAGAGAAGTGCTGTACTGAGGAGATTCCGTTAGGAGAACCAGACGTTTACGCCGCTGCTTCGTAGGCTGATTTGAATGCTTCTGACTTTTCGATAACCCGCTCAGCACCGGCTTCCAGTGCATCCAGTGCGTCGACGCCTGACTCCGTTTTAATCGTTAACACGGGGTCAATCTGTCCACCCGATTGCTCGGGATTCATATCATAGGTTGCCGCCGCTACGTCATCCATCTCAAGGAGTGCGCCCTTCAACACGTTCATAAACGTGTGGTCTTCCCCAGCAATTTCAATGGAAAGCAACTCGTCGCTTTTGTCGATAACCCGCAGTTCCATACCCCTTCGTAGCAGGTTCGGGACACCTGAACCTTTCGACTCGGCGAGCACCGAAACGGGTGCACAGATGGGCTGTCACTGCCCATAGAGGCTAAGCCACCTCCGGCCAAGACTCCCGGTATATGCAACAGTTGACGATTGATCCTACATTCGACATCCATGACCACCGTCATGGACTCAAATTGGTGAAAGAAGACCGACAGACACTGCTTCTTGACAACCCGGACGATGTCTTTGCTTGTCCAGCTTGTGGGAAGGCATTCAACCGGCTGTTTGTGAGCGAAAGACAGACACAATCGTTTGGATGTCCTGATTCGCCCGTTTGTTTGGCACGAACTGACACGCAGATGCTCGTATTAACTCATTAATCGTCCTTTTATGCCCTCTCTGGCGATATTTCACGGTCCATCATGATTGTACAGGTAGGTTGAGAAAAACAGCAAAGTCTAACCCGGAGGGGAGTAAACATTCGAATGATGCCAACAGTAGAATACCTCAACTACGAAGTGGTCGACGACAACGACTGGGATATGTACGACGATGAAACGTTCGAGATGGCTGCCGATGCCGGCCTCGACGATGAAGACTACGGCGTTCTCGAAGTCAACGAAGGCGAGTACATCCTTGAAGCCGCTGAAGCGCAGGGCTACGACTGGCCGTTCTCGTGCCGCGCTGGTGCGTGTGCAAACTGTGCAGGAATCGTTGTCGAAGGGGAAGTCGAAATGGACATGCAACAGATTCTTTCCGACGAAGAAGTCGAAGAGAAAAACGTCCGTCTGACCTGCATCGGTCACGCAGTGACTGATGAAGTCAAAATCGTCTACAACGCAAAACACCTCGACTACCTCCAGAACCGCGTCATTTAATCGGCCACCACCTGGCCGACTCGTTCTTTTCACCGTTGAGTCACGACGCCAGCCTACTTCGATTTCGACGTGAATCATAACCGTTTTACGCACTCTTGACTGACTGGTCAGTCAGGAACTGACTTCCTCGCTGCGTATATGAGTCCTGACCTCCCACCAGACGATACTCGAAACCAGTCACCGAGCAACGGGACTCAGGGAAATTCGGAAAACAAGGCAGAAACGGCCCCTTTGCAGTCTGGAAACACAGATTCGGTCGAAACTGACGGCGGCGCGGACAGCCCTCCATCGCCACCCAGAAAAGGCAAAGACCGCTCGGTGAACGTCACTGACGGTGCGCTGTTCAAACCCCTGATGGTGCTTTCGGCACCGATTGTACTCGGCCAACTCTTACAGGTCGGCTACAACCTTGCAGACACCTACTGGGTTGGCCGTCTTGGTGGTGACCCCGTTGCCGCACTCTCATACTCGTGGGCAATTGTCTTCCTCATCGTCAGCGTTGGTGGTGGGTTGACAGTCGCCGGCACGGTTCTCGTTGCCCAATATAAAGGTGCCGCAGATTTCAGGCAATCTCACCACGTCGCTGGACAGACCCTTTCGTTCGTGACGCTGCTTTCGTTTTTGCTCGCCTTCATTGGGTATGTTCTTTCTCCCACACTCATTTCTCTCGTTGGCGCAACGCCTGGTACAGACCCCCATGCAATGGCGGTGGCCTACACCAGAATCATCTTCATCGGCGTTGCGTTCATGTTCTGGTTTTTCATCTTTGATGCTCTTTCTCGGGGCTGGGGAGACACCCGTACACCGCTATATCTCATGGTCATCAGCGTATTCATAAATGTGGTCATTGATCCGTTTCTCATCCTTGGGTTTCAGGATAACCCAATGTTTGTCTGGTTCGGACTCGAATCGCTCGAAGCGACGCTCTTTGCGGCAACCGAATTCACTGGCTATGGCGTAGAGGGTGCAGCTATTGCCACCGTCATCTCACGCGGCTTTGCTGCGACTGTGGGGCTGTGGCTTCTGTTCTCAGGCCGTGTCGGTCTTCAACCGTCGCTGTCCGACCTCTGGCTTGACCCACGAACCATCTGGAAGATTCTCGATGTTGGTGCGCCGATTGCCGCCGAACAGGGGCTTCGTGCCGGTGGAATTGCCGCATTGACGGCTATTATTGCCCTTGCAGGTGATGATGCTGTTGCGGCGTACGGTATCGTTAACCGTCTTTCGTCGCTGATGTTCCTTCCCGCGCTTGGTCTGGCTCGGGGAACCGAGACCGTTGTCGGCCAGAACCTCGGGGCAAACCAGATAGCGCGAGCCAAGCGAGCGGTCTCTCTCAGTTCAGGTGTCGTTGTTGGTGCCTTTATTGTGGTCATCGCGCTAGCATATCCCTTTGCAGAATCAATTGTTGGCTTCTTCCTGAGCGTCGAAGCGGACGGCGGGGTTGATGCACAGAGTGTCATCGAAATCGGGGCGCTCTATATCTGGATTGTCGGCCCTGCGTACATCTTCTTGGGCGTGTTCCAGACAATGCTTGGTGGTATCCGCGGGAGCGGGAGCACCCGCGCCGCTATGTTGTTCGGGTCGACCGAACTCTGGGTCTTCCGGATACCTATCAGCTATTTGTTGCTCGTCCCGGGTGGAATGGGCATCGAGGGCGTCTGGTATGCGGTTGCTATCTCGTATATCTGTTCCGCCGTGATTACCGGTGCCTGGTTCCTCCGGGGAACGTGGGCGAAAAACGTTATTGACGAGGGAACTGAGCCACAATCCGACACATCTGACTCAGTTGGCGAGGGTGAAACCGATGTCGCGGACGGCGAAGCTGACGTTGGTGCTGATGATTAACTCTGCAAGACGGTCTTCTTTTACTCTTCGGTTTTCCGTAATGTCCCCCCGCCTAACCCCGCCCATTCAATCCGGTAGCCAAGCGCTGCGAGCACTGCACTCTGTTCGTCGATACCGGCCGTTGAGAGACGCTCTTCGACCGTGGCCAGTTCCATCCCTGCCTCCAGTGTTTCCGATAGCGCAGCGAGAACTGTCGGACGAATCAGTGTCCGTCCGACCCGTTCGTGTTCTGGAAAGGTTACGTTTGAGAGTGCATCCACACTCACTCCCTGTTTCTCAGCTACCGCCTCGACTGTCGTCACAGCAGCATCAGGAACCAACTCTTCCGGGAGCGATGTTGCGGCATCGGCAACGAGCTGTGTTTCGTAGCTCCGTAACGCGGTTCGAACCGCTCCCAAATCGACATCGCCACGGTAGGAGATTGCTTGGTGGCCCCGCGCTTCGATTTCCTCACCGACACCAAGAGTTTCGTCGACGGCAACCAGCAGCTCTACATCAGCAACGGCATCGAACCGTGCGAGCTTCTTTTCGACGTACTCCGGCGTCCAAAACCCCATAATCTCGAAATAGAGCCGAAAGTCCGTATGGTTCCAGTCGAACGCAAAATCGGGAATGACAACATGTTCGCCCGCAGCAATGGCATCTGGTTCACGCACCAGCGTCCAGTCGGTATCCAGCGCTTCGAACCGCCGCGCAAACGAGGCTTCGACCTCGCTGTCGAAGTCGACAACAGTCACCGGATCTGCCTCCGGAACCGTCACGTCTTCGTCGGTCAACACGAGTTCTCGTTCAGTTCCACGGTCATTGATACTCGCGCGTAGTTCCCACTCCTGTGTGTTGGCAATCGTTCTGAGTAACTGCGCGAACCGCGTTCCGTACCGCCGACTCTGTGAAAAGAGTGCATCCGGTCCGGTGACGAGTATCTCGCGGTCCGTCTTTGCAACGGTTCGCCGTCGGTCGTTCGGTAACTTCCGAATCTCGTAGAGGAGTCCCAGTCGTTTGAGCTGTGAGACAACCGCTTTTGGGTCGCTGGTGCGAATCCGGACCTCGGTAGCATCAAACAGTGCTGTCTGCGCTAGCGAGAGGTTATACTGCAGCCGTAACGTTTCGGGACTCCATTGTCTGTCGATTGCTTCAAGCACCGCGTTTCGCTCAAGATCGGCATACAGTGCGTGTTCGAGCACATCGGTTTCAAGGCCAAGGCTGTTTGCTGCATTGTCGAGGACCTGTTCACGTTCAGCCATCGAGACGACACCGACGGACTCAGCTTCCTCGAAAACGCGCCGACGGATTCGTGTTGGGTCCATCGGTGCGTCGACCCGCCAACTCGTCTTTCGCTCAACCAGCTTTGCAAATCCGCGAACGAGTTTGAAATCCTCGCTTTCGCGTTCCAGCGTACCGAGTGCCTCCTGCAGCGTCTCCCTTGATTTTCCAACATGCCCTTGATAGATGCCGATTACTCGGGCAGCAAGCGGTTCAGCAGCTGCGTCGACGAACAAGGGTTGGTAACCGCCGCCGCGTCGGGTCACCCGCAGGAGCTCTTTCGTGAGCACAGTCTGGTTACCGGTGGCCCGGTGCAAATCTGTTTCGGCAGTGACTGCACCGCTCTGTTGTCCTGCCTGCTTACCGTGTGACAGGCGAGCCACTCTCTCGGTCTCTCACCCACGACTCTGTGGCGTATTTGTTCGCTGCAATCTCGTCGGCCCGTGACCGCTCCGCAGCAGTCCACTCACCCGGGGTGGCGTCCACCCACTCCCTGAGTGTCTGCTCCAGTGTCGAGACGATTGTGGCTCTGTCGAGCGCAGATTCTTCCATGATCCCTGTTACTCGTTCGCTGAAGGTTTCCGGAGTCACGTTGTGGTCGTGAAAGACGGCGAGGTGTCGGTCAGGAGTCGTGGTTACGGAAATGGAGCCGTGCTGGACGACTGCATCTTTCGTTCGGTACTGTGCGTTGCCGCTGATTTTTCGCCCACCCACGAGAATATCGTGTGCTGGGTGGATATCCCGGAGGTAACAGGCCGGTTGGTATATCGAGGGCTGTTCGTCCTCAGCAAAGCCTGCATCCAGTCCAAGCTGGTCAAAAAAGTCGAGAAGTGGCTCACAGAGCAGTTCGTAACACGAGAGGAGGTCACCGGGAACCGCCGCGGCTGGGACAGCAATCGAATAGGAAATATCGCCGAACGAATCGTGATAGATGCCACCGCCACCAGTTTGCCGACGGGTGACCGTCACGCCTTCGGCGTCGCAATACTCCCAATCGACCGTTTTAGGGTCCTGTCGGTAGCCGAGAGAGAGCGTGCTTGGTTCCCATCGGTACACGCGAACCGTTGCTGGGCCACCATCTGCAACGGTTTCCGCGGCGGTTTCGTCAAGGGCCATCTGCTGTGGCCCGGGAGCAGATTGCTCGGCGATGATCCGCCACTCTTGCGAATCGACGTCAGTCATACCTCTGTTTGCAGGTGATGGCTGAAAAGTCTATACCAGCAGCGTTGGTTGACAAAACGACAGAACAAAAAGAACACCAGCCAGAGTGAGGATATGTCCGACCACAACTTCACCGTTCCAGTAACGGTACGCTATCGTGATATTGACTCCGTCAGTCACGTCAACAACGCGGTTTACGTAACCTATCTCGAACACGCTCGAACGGAGTATATTTCCGACGTAATGGCTGTCGAACCAGTCGACCCCGGATTTGTTATTGCGAACATCAATATCGACTATTTGCGACCAATTACGTATGGAGATGACGTACACGTCGGAATCAGTGTGACCGAGATTGGCGAATCGAGTATTCTGATGGAATATGATGTCATCGCAAATGGCGAACCTGCAGCGAGTGCAACCACCGTCATGGTGCCCTTCGATGAAACCGAACAAACAGCGCTCCCCGTCCCGGATTCGTGGCGAAGCGATATCTCGACACACGAAGGAATCTCGTTTTAATTGAACTGTTTCCTTCGAAGGATATTGGTGGTATTTCGCTCACTTGAACCAATCTGTGGTTCCTCCCTTCTAAGGAAAGCGGGCTGAATCATCCTGAAATTTACACCAAGTTGCGTTCTTCGCCCTCAATCCTGTCCGGTTCCGAGCGATCAGCGTCGACGGTTGTTTTCTGGCCAGCCTTTTGTGCGTGCGTGCCCACTGAACACCTAATGGACGAGACGGACGACAGAACGGAACCAAACACCGGCTCAGTTGCTGAACAACCCGACCAGAGCGACACCTCGGATACAGCAACCGAACTCCCCTCTCACGACTATCCGCATCCAAAACAGACAACCGATGAGCCTTTTTCTCTCGATTATGCTGAGAGCGACGATGCGTCTGCGGAGATAAATGAAGAGACAAAAAGCAACGTGGCCGGCTCGCTGGACCGATTGGAGCCGCTTGAACCGCAAGAAATCACCCTCGAAAATGCTGC
>PUNZ01000010.1 GCA_003551945.1 Halovenus sp.
CTGCGCTTGCAAAACAGTAGGTTTATGACCCGCAGGAGGATACCTCAATCCATATTACTCCCGAGATGACAGCGAACAAACAACCGGAGGTAAACATCGGGTTGGTCGGCCACGTCGACCATGGGAAAACGACGCTCGTGCAGGCCTTAAGCGGCGAGTGGACGGACCAGCATTCCGAAGAGCTGAAGCGCGGCATTTCTATTCGGCTTGGATACGCTGATTCGACCTTCAGAGAGTGTCCGGAGCTAGACGCACCGGACAAATACACCGTCGAGCCGGAGTGTCCTGACGGCACGGAAAGCGAGGTATTGCGAACGGTCTCGTTCGTCGATGCACCGGGTCACGAGACGCTGATGGCGACGATGCTCTCAGGCGCGTCCTTGATGGACGGTGCCGTCCTCGTCGTGTCCGCAAACGAGCAAGTCCCACAGGCACAGACAGAAGAACATCTGATGGCGCTCGATATCATCGGTATCGAGAATATCGTCATTGCGCAGAACAAAATCGACCTTGTCGACGCCGAACAGGCGCGAGCGAACTACGAGCAGATTCTGGACTTCGTTGAGGGAACCGTCGCCGAGGACGCCCCAATCGTCCCGGTGAGCGCCCAACAGGAAGTGAATCTCGATCTGTTGATTCAGACCATCGAAGAAGAGATTCCAACGCCGGAGCGCGACCCGGATGCGGATGCACGGATGCAAGTCGCCCGGAGTTTCGATATCAACCGGCCGGGAACCACTTGGGACTCGCTCACTGGCGGCGTTCTTGGCGGCACGCTGGTGCAGGGGAAACTCACCCCTGATGAACCTATCCAACTCCGCCCTGGACGCGAACGCGAACACGGCGGGCAGACCGAGTGGGAGCCAATCGAGACGACGATTCGCTCGCTCCAGGCTGGCGGACAATCGGTGGATGAAGCCACACCGGGCGGATTGCTTGGTGTCGGGACTGGACTCGACCCAGCAATCACGAAAGGTGATGCGCTGGCCGGGCAGGTTGCCGGTCCACCGGGAACGCTCCCACCGACCCACGAGCAGTTCACGATGGCGGTTACGCTGCTTGAGCGCGTCGTCGGCGGCGACGAGAGCGACACCATCGACGACATTTCGACCGGCGAACCGCTGATGCTGACCGTCGGCACCGCAACGACGGTTGGGTCAGTGACGAGCGCCCGCGATGGCGAGTGTGAGGTCGCACTCAAACGACCAGTCTGTGCGGAACCGGGAATCAAAATCGCAATCAACCGCCGTGTCGGCGCACGCTGGCGGCTTATCGGATTCGGAACGCTACAGTGAACGTCGTTCTCGATACCAACGCGCTGATGATGCCCGTCGAATGCAACGTCAGGCTGTTTGATGAGGTCGAACGGCTCATTGGAAGACCAACGTATCTGGTTCCCGAGCCCGTTGTGGAGGAACTCGAAAAACTGGCCGATGGCTCAGGAACCGAAGCGTCCGCAGCGAGCGTCGGATTGGATTTACTTGCACGCTGTGAACGGCGGGAAACTGAACACACCTACGCGGATGATGCAGTTATCGAACTGACCTACACCGTGGATGCAGATTACGTCGTGACGAACGACAAACCCCTTAAAGAGCGCCTCCGTGCCGAAGGCGTATCGGTAATTAGTTTACGCGGGGGGACAAAACTCGGCATCAACAACTAATCGATAGCTATGTACAAACGGGTTACACTACGCGATACGGTCGAGGTACCACCGGAGCATCTGGCAGATGTCACGCCAGAACTCGTGAAGAAACTTCTCCAGGAGAAACTGGAAGGGCGCGTCGACGAGGAAGTCGGCTCCGTCGTCTCTGTCATCGAGGTTGGAGAGATTGGGGAAGGCGCTGTCTTGCCAAACCAACCCGGCGTTTACTACGACGCAACCTTCGATGCGCTGACGTTCGACCCACAGATGCAGGAGGTCGTCGACGGCGAGGTCGTCGAAGTTGTCAACTTCGGTGCGTTTGTGGGAATTGGGCCGGTCGACGGATTGCTCCACGTCTCACAGATTTCGGACGAGTATCTCGCCTACGACGGAGAGAATCAGGCGCTTGCCTCCCGCGAATCAAACGAGACGCTTGCCGTTGGGGATTCCGTTCGTGCCCGCATCGTCACAAAAAGCATCGATGAGCGTAACCCGCGGGACTCAAAAATTGGTCTCACGGCAAAACAGGTCGGACTCGGAAAACACGGCTGGCTGAAAGCCGAGCGCGAACAGCGCGAAGCAACCGCAGGGACGGGTGACAACTGATGGCAAAACGGCTCGCCTGTCGTGAATGTCACTTCATTCAGGATTCGGAGGAAGCCGAGTCCTGTTTCGCCTGTGGGTCGACCTCACTGACCGAGGATTGGGCTGGATATGTCGTCATCTCACACCCTGACGAAAGCCAGATTGCTGAGGAGATGAACGTAAGCCAGCCAGGGACTTACGCACTGAAAGTCCGGTAATATCCGTGGCCACACCCGTTGTTTCACTTCCAGCGTCGTTACGAACCGAACTCAAAGAGCCTGCCGGCCCGATTGTGACAGACACAGAGGTGCTCCTTTCCGAAGCCGGGAGCCCTCTCTTTGCCGTCGGCGATGTCGTCACCTATCACCTGCTGACGGCAGGATGTACGCCGGACGTTGCACTCGTTGACGAACAGACCGAGCGGACGGCTGTTGCTGACGAAATCGCGACGACGATTGCCGAATATGACGGCTTCGAGCA
>PUNZ01000013.1 GCA_003551945.1 Halovenus sp.
AACGACTCGAATGCTGTCGGCATTCCGGTGTTTGGCAGCCCCTCAAATATCTTCGCCCGAGCGGACTGTAATCCCGTGTCGTAGCCGTTCCAATACGGCGAGTTCGCAGAAAGCGCAAGCAAAAAGGGGAGATACCAACGGAGTTCGTTCGATACCCAGACGGCCTTATCGGCATCATCGACGCCCACATGAATATGCAACCCCGCCGTAACGTTTCGGTGTTGTGGATACTGTATCCGGTCGAGTTGTGATCGGTACCGTGGCTTTTCAGCGTGTTCGAGTTCTCGCCAGCGAGCAGTCGGATGCAACCCTGCTGCAGCGATTTGATATCCGTGCTGTTCTGCATGCGAAACAAGCGCGTTACGCATGGTCACTAATGCATCACGTGCATCTGAGGGGTCCGTAATCAATGGCGTCTGCGTTTCGATGACGAATTTAAACAACTCATGGTCGATACGTCCCGCTAAGGGCGCTGGCGGTTCACTCCCGTACACTAACTCGTCAGTACCAGCCGTTGGACGACCGTCGCTGTCGACGATGAAATACTCCTCTTCGATTCCAAGCGTTCCAAGCCGGCTGAAGTTTGTCGCGTCGCCGCGGTCCATCTGCACCTTCGTTGTTGCGGCGGCCGCTAAAGCATTCCCTTTCGACTGAGTGAAAAAAGCGAGCGGCGGATTATGCGAGCGACTCGATGTTCTCGACGATAGCGTCTGCGTACTCCGATGTGGCGAGTTTTTCGCCACCCTCAATCTGTCGGTGCAGGTCGTAGGTGACCTGTTTTGTAGAGATAGTCTTCTCGACAGCGTCACGAACCAACGTGGCTGCGTCGTCCCAGCCCATATACTCAAACATCAACACACCGGACAGAATCAGTGCGGTCGGGTTGACTTTGTCCTGTCCTGCGTATTTTGGCGCAGAGCCGTGAACCGGTTCAGCCAAACACAGCGAGTTCCCGAAGTTGGCACCAGGTGCGATACCGAGACCGCCAATCTGTGCGCCACAGGCGTCGGAGAGATAGTCGCCGTTCAGATTCATCGTGGCGATAACGTCGTAGTTGTCGGTCCGGGTGAGAATCTGCTGAAGCATGTTGTCGGCGATACGGTCGTTGACGACCACAGCATCATCAGGCTGTTCACCGTCGCGTTCCTCCCAGAGCGTATCTTCGGTGATGACCTCGTCACCATACTCCTCTTCGGCGACCTCATAGCCCCAGTCACGGAACTGTCCTTCGGTGAACTTCATGATGTTCCCTTTGTGGACGAGGGTGACCGAATCGCGGTCGTGTTCGAGGGCGTAATCGATAGCCTGTCGGACAAGTCGTTTCGTTCCGAACTCCGTAATCGGCTTGACGCCGATACCGACTGGACCATCGTGGATGGTTGAATCGAAGCCCATCTCGTTTTCGACGAACTCTTTGACCTGTTCAACTTCATCAGTTCCTTCTTCCCATTCGATACCCGCGTAGACATCCTCCGTGTTTTCACGGAACGTCACCATATCCATCTGCTCAGGGTTCGACACTGGCGATGGAACGCCATCGAGATGGTAGGTCGGGCGAACGTTTGCGTATGTGTCCAATTTCTTTCGGAGTGCAACGTTCAGCGACCGGAACCCAGCACCGACCGGCGTCGTGAGCGGGCCCTTAATCGCAATACGGAATTCACGAATCGCGTTAACAGTGTCATCCGGGAGGTTCTCACCGTAGCGCTCACGAGCGCTTTCTCCGGCATAGACACGCATCCAGGCAATATCTCGACCAGTCGCCTCGGCAGCAGCGCCAAGGACTTTCTGTGCAGCAGGACCGACATCCGTTCCGATACCGTCGCCATGCAAAATAGGAATGATTGGCTTGTCCGGTACGACGAACTCGTCTTCTTCCTCGTTTACCACCTCTACAGGCTCTCCGTCGTCTGGCACGGTGACTTTGTCGTACGTCATATACTCGGTAGTTCACTCCGGGGGTCTAAAGTAATGGCGCTTTCCTCGGGCGAATAAACTCAAAAACGGTGTTTTCGTTTGTTTGTTCCACTGAGAGAGAATGTCAATAGACGACTGTTCCCCTGTGGTGGTGATTGGTTTCAGGACGTTCAGTTTGAATGAGACCAGCAGGTCGTTACTGCCCACCAGTCGTGGTTTCTATAGTCTGCCCCCACAAAGCGAAAGACATGCACGTTATTGTTCACGGTGGGGCAGGGAGCCCAGCAGATGAACCAGCGAGCCGACAGGCTGTGCTTGATACTGCCAGCGAACGCGGTGCAACAGCGCAGACCCCAATGGCAGCAGTCAGGACGGCCGTCAACGTCCTCGAAGCCTCACCCCGATTCAATGCCGGCACGGGGAGCGCCGTCCAGAGCGACGGAGTCATTCGAACCGATGCGGGAGTGATGACCGAAAGCGGACAAACCGGTGCGGCGTGTGCAATGCCCGGGGTCGAACGAGCAGTCGACGTTGCACACGTCGTTGCAACGGAAACACCACACATTCTGGTAGCCGGTGAACAGGCCGTTGAACTCGCCACGGCGTTCGATATTCCGACTGATGAAGACCTCTGGAGTGACCGCGTACGCGAGCGATGGAACGAACTCACCCCTCCGGAGACCGGCGATGTGAAAGCGCACATCGAGTGGGTCCACGAACAGTTTGGCGGCAGCGACACCGTCGGTGCGGTTGCGACGGATGGCGAGGAACTCGTGGCCGCA
>PUNZ01000201.1 GCA_003551945.1 Halovenus sp.
CCCAACCAGTTCCGGTGGTTGCCCAGAGCAGTTCCTCGTCGAGGGCGGTTTCTTCGTCAATACCCCACCAGTACGGCGCGTTCACACGGTTGAAACAATGCATCCAGCGGTGTTTGTGGAGCACTGGCTTTGGTTTGCCTGTCGTTCCGCTGGTGTAGTTGATTGACATCGGGTCCTGTGCAGCGAGTTCTGGCCCGTCGTACTCCGTGGACTGGCCTTCTCTGACATCCTCATACGTCTGGAACTCGTCGCCGTCGCCGCCGAGGACGATGACGTTCTCAAGCGGCGTGTCATCGAGGACGGGTTTGACCATGTCAGTCAGTGATTCGTGAACGACAACGGTCGTCGCGTTACAGTCGTTTGCGCGGAAATCGATATCGCTCGCTCGGAGCATCGAGGAACACGGGACGAGGAGCGAACCCGTCGCCAGTGCACCGAGTTGGATAGCGAAAATCTCCGGGTGGCGCGGGAGTAGGTGCATGACGCGGTCTCCTTTCGAGACGCCCAATTCTTCGAGTCCGTTCGCAAATCGGTTCATATCGTCCCGAATGTCGGCGTACGTCCGCTCTTCGCGGCTTCCATCTTCGCTCAGGAAATGGACGGCCACGCGGTCGCCGACTTCCTCTGCGTGTGATTCAACTGCCGAGACGACGCTGTACGATTCTGGGATATCCCATTCGAACGATTCTATTGCCTGCTGATAATCTACTCCCATGTTGTGTTCGATTCTGTGGGAAAACATATATTTGTTGCTGTCGCGCTCTCTGACAGGATCGTTTGCAGTGCTGTGAACTCAAGAGAGCGAGTTACGGTGCGGGCTGACTGTGTGCCAGGCTGTTAGTCACGGTGAGTCCAGTTCGGTTCTCGGCCGGAGAGAAATGCATCGATTCCCTCCGCAGCATCCGCTGTTGTACAGAGTGCACCAAACCGTTCGTTTGACCGCTCAATAGCTTCCCCGTATGGCAACGGCTCCGTTTCGTAGTACGCTTGCTTTCCCAGTTGGACGGCAGTTGGACTGTTTTCGGCAATGCGCTCGGCAAGCGAGGCAGTTTCCGTCGCTAACTGTGCTTCCGGGACGAGTCGGTTGGCAAGCCCCCACTCGTATGCCGTCTGTGCATCGATAAGGTCGCCCGTCAGCAACAGTTCGAGACACCGCTTTTGCGTGACACTATCCATCAGTGGAACCGCTGGCCCCATACAAAACAGGCCAACTTTCGGGGCCGTCGCGCCAAGCTTTGTCCCCTCTGCGAGGACTGCCAGGTCACAGGCGGCCAGCAGGCCGAGACCGTTTGCAACAGCGTGGCCGTGGACACTCGCGATGACTGGTGTCCCCATCTCAGCAATTGTCACGAATGGCCGTTCCATGGTGGAGACCCACTGCTCGTATGCTTCTTTCGTCTCGTAATCGTCGTATTCACGTAGTTCGATTCCGGCGGAAAACGCCTTTCCTGCCCCACGAATACTCACCACGCGGATTGATTTGTCCGCTTCGAGGGTTCCTAGCGCTTCATCCAACTCTCGCGCCAACTGTGTTGTAAACGTATTCATCGCTTCAGGTCTTGCAAGCGTGATTTTCCCGTGGTGACCCTCACGCTCGGTAGTTACCGTTTCGGTCATGTGCCAAGGGTCAACGCCGACCATTATCAGCATATCGGCGGGGGAGACTCGTTTGAGACTCCGTTCAGATCGTCTCCGTTGCACCCACTGTACGTTTAAGACGCTGCTTGTCCTACACGTTACATGTCATTCGACCCAGACCGCGTTACGACAGTGACGGTGGACTCTTACGGCACCCTTGTCGACCCCTCAGCGGTTGAGACCGCCCTCGCCGAACACGTTGAGGAGACCACAACCATCTCGAATCACTGGCGCAACCGGTCGCTCATGTATACCATGGTGAGCAACGAGATTGGTGCCTACCAGCCGTTTTACGACATGAACCGCGATGCACTCACCCATGCATTGGAAACGCACGGCGCCGACTTGGATGACGAGACAGTCGAGGATATTCTCTCAACCTACCACGAACTTCGGGTCTTCGATGACGTTCGTGCGGGACTCTCCCAGATTGTCGATGCAGGATACGAGGTGTATGTTCTTTCGAACGGTAACCCAGCGATGCTCAACTCGATGGTCGACCATGCCCACATTGGTGACCTGATTACCGATACTATCAGCGCAGATGAACTTAAGACGTTCAAACCAGCGGTCGAACTGTACCAACATGCTGCTGCGCGAACAGGTACCCCGATTGCGGAGGTTGCACACGTCTCAGGGCCCACCTTTGACGTACAAGGCGCGATGAATGCCGGAATGCAGGGTGTCTGGCTCAATCGCGATAACCGCCCGTGGGACAAATTCGCTCCTGCGCCATCAACGACGATTCGGTCGTTCCATGACCTTGCGGTCCATCTCCCCGAGTAAATGGTTTTAGATACCATCCAGCGGCATTCTCGCCCTGACACATAACCAATGTATCAGGTTAGAATAATAAAGTATTAATGCTTGGGAATTGCGGACTGGTACATGCAGACCCACGTTAAAGAAGCGGCTGCAACACTACTCGGTGCAGGTGCACTGATTGCAGTAATACATGGAGGGATCTGGTTCTCTCTGTTCGGGACACCGGATTTCGAAGTACTGGGCTTCCCGTTCCACTACTTCTGGCTGGTTGCTGGTGGTC
>PUNZ01000055.1 GCA_003551945.1 Halovenus sp.
ATCGCCGGCGAGTTTTGGAGCAGCAGTCCTTCCATGGAGTGTTTATGGCAAACTAAAAGTGAAGAGTATGGTAGTTAAAAGTTAATAGCTGACTCAAGAAAAAAAAGAGTCATTGCTGCACCCTTGAAGAACCCTTCTTGGAGAGCGAAATCCAAAAGAGAAGGGAACGAAAGGATGCTAACAATGACTCAAGACCAGTATATCAAAGAGTTGCGGGAAAAAGAAGAGGCGACCATAGCGGACATCGCTAGGAGGCTCGGCATCTGCTGGAGTACGGCAAAGAAGTACGCGGACGAACCCGGGGACTTTACGGAAAAGCCTAAGCAGCACCGGAAGCAACCTGTATTGGAACCTGTAAGAGAGATCATCGATGGCTGGTTGGAAGAAGATCAAAACAGACACAAGAAGCATAGGCACTCGGCCAATCGTATCTATAACCGTTTAAAACGGGAAAACCAGTACCAAGGGTCTTACGAAACGATACGGGATTATGTGCGGCGAAGGAAGCAAGAACTGCAGGAAGCCAACCAAGCCAAAAGCGATCAATTTGTTCGGCTGGAACACCCCTGTGGGGAAGCGCAAGTGGATTTTGGAAGTTTCAAAGCCCTTGATCCCACAACGCATGCTGTGAAAACACTGCATCATCTCGTGGTGGCTTTTCCACATTCCAACGCCCGGTATGCTAGGATCTTGCCAGCGCAAAACAGCGAATGTCTCTTTTTCGGACTGACTGAAATCTTCCAGGAGATCGGGGGCGTCCCGCCCTTCATCCTGTTCGATAATTTGACGCCCGTTGTGAAAGAGATCGTCAGCCGCAGCGAACGCAAGCTGACCGACGCTTTCTTGGATTTTTGCCGGCGTTTCGGATTTGCGTACCTCTTTGCAGCCCCAGGAGCTGGCGAGGAAAAAGGGAGCGTAGAAAATGCCGTGGGCTACATACGGCGCAATTTCCTCGTTCCAGAACTGACCATTACCGATTACGATGCGGCCAATGCGCAACTGCAGCAACAGTTACAAGAGGATCGCAAATCGCTCCATTACCAAGAGCAAATCCCCATCCAAGAGCTTTGGAAAGACGATGCAGCCGTTCTTTTGCCTCTCCCGGAAGTACCGTATGCCCCTGTACGGTCGCTGCAGCGCACCGTGAACAAATACGGCGAGATCAAGATCGGCAAAGAGATCTACCATATCCCGAAGGCTCACGTGAAACAAACAGTGTTTGTGCAGCTGTTTTGGGACACTGTCCATGTGTACGATAGCTATGGCGACCAAGAACTGGCGACGTTGCCCCGTGCGTATGTGCAAAAGACAGAGGCCATTGACTGGAGAGCCACCCTGGCCGTGTATCGCAACAAGCCGCGGGGCATCGAACAGGCCAGTCATCTCCAAGCTTTGCCACAGTCCATCAAAGCGTTTCTTTTGCCACAGGAGCTCTCCGAGCGCCGCCAACGCGTGCAAGCGGTGATCGCATTATTGGAGACGTACGAGCTCGACATGGTGCAAAGAATACTGGAAAAAGCTGCAGCGTATGATGTTACTTCTTTAGACGAATTACGAATGCTGGGCGAACTGCTGCATGCTGTAGACACGCAGCCGCCGCTGCAGGAGCCGTGGAGCCCGCTCAACACAGTGGATTGGAACCCGAATCTTGGTACCTATGATGCACTAACACCTGGGAGGCGGTCTTCATGAGCACCATTCCCCGGTTATGCAAGACACTGCGCATCGCCAACCTGGAAGCACTCGCCGAGGACGTAGAATTTGAGAATCCGGAGCAATATTTGACCGCACTCCTGGAATTGGCTGTAGAGCAGCGAAGCGCCAATCGAGTGCAGAAACTGATTCAGCAAGCCCGCTTTCCACCGATGGATATGAGCCGCGCTTACAGCTATGACAACATCTCTTTTCCCGACCGTTTGGATGCAGACGAATTGATGACACTGGAGTTTCTCAAGCAGAAAGAGAACCTTTGCTTCTTTGGCCCATGCGGGACGGGGAAAACCAGACTGGCTGTTATGCTGGGTCTTACAGCCTGCCAGAAGGGCTATTCTGTGCAATTCTACCGCACTGTTGACTTGGTGAACATGCTCGTGGAAGCCTATGAAAAAGGTCGTGCCAAAACAGCCCTGGCGGCGATCGCCAAATGCCATATGCTGGTGTTAGACGAGATTGGCTATATTCCATTCAGCAAACGCGCAGCGGAAATGTTGTTCTCGGTTGTATCGCAGGGCTACCAAAGCCAAACCATCGTCACCACATCCAATCTCGAATTCGGCCGCTGGAACGAAATCTTTGGCGATGATCGCTTAACAGCAGCATTGATTGACCGCATTGTGCATCGTTCCAACATTCTTGGATTTACGGGGCCAAGCCGTCGGTTTGAGGAAGCCATGGCCAAGCGGTCTCCCAAAAGCACAGGGCCAACGACGAAACACGAGGAAGAATAAAGAATTCTGAAAACTCTCCCTCCCCGGGGAGGGGGAAGGACAACAACCCCAACCCATCTCGAGGGTGCACCATATTAACTATTTAGCTGCCAATCTATAAACTTTTTAATTGCCAAACACATAGTGCTGGTTGATCCACAGCTGTAGGTATTCATTGAGTTCGCCTAAAGAGAGCGTCTGTTCACGAAGGAGCACCTCAATCTCCGGCAGGAAACTGCGTTGAATAGTATCG
>PUNZ01000216.1 GCA_003551945.1 Halovenus sp.
AATTACACCCACTTTCTACGGACGAGGCCAGCACCGAATCGCATCACGAGGCGTTTGACCGCTTGAGCGATGCTTTCCCGACCAATCCAGACGCTGCGATACCAATGGCACTCTTGCTTGGCCTGCTCGATAGCCTCGCGCTCTACCGGAACGAGATTTCGGCCCTGCTGGCAGACGTTGAACGAGCGGGTACCGACCCGTTGCTCGTGTTAGACCGACTGGCGACTGATAGCGAGGTCGATGCCCACGTTGACCTTCGGGGTCGCCGCCGCCAGCTCGAACAGTTGCTCTAGTCCCGATACCAGTCACAACCTCTTGGCAGCCGCCCGGATGCATAACGCGTTAGTGGGCTGCGCACTGACTACTGGTATGGAAATCCGCCGTATCGAATCCTTAGACCCGAGCGAACGCCGGGCGATATTTGCGCGTGAAAGCGGTGTCGATGCTGTCCGCAGTGACGTCCGCAAGATTATCGAGCGTGTCCGCGACGAGGGAGACGTTGCACTCCGCGATTTTAGCGAGCAGTTCGATGACGTCACCGTCGGCAACATTGACATCACTGACCAGGCAGAGCGGGCCGTTGACACGGTCGATGATGATGTCCTCGCTGCGATTGAGGACGCCGCCGCGAACATTCGGGCGTTTCACGAACGCCTCCGTCCCGAGGACTGGCGTGACTCCTTCGACGGTCGAGAACTTGGCCGTCGGTTCCGGCCGCTCAAGACCGCTGGCGTCTATGCTCCCGGAGGAACCGCTGCATATCCGTCAAGCGCGTTGATGGGCGTCATTCCCGCCGTCGTTGCGGGTGTCGACCACGTTGCCGTTGCAACACCGCCAGCAGAGAAGATTTCCCCGGCGACGCTGGCAGCGATTCAGGTCGCCGGTGCTGATTCCGTCTACCAGGTCGGCGGCGCACAGGCAATCGGCGCACTCGCCTACGGAACCGAAACGGTTCCTGCGTGTAATGTCGTCGTCGGCCCCGGAAACCGGTGGGTGACGGCTGCAAAGGCGGAAGTCCAGGGTGACGTAGAAATTGATTTCCTCGCCGGTCCGAGCGAGCTCCTGACGGTTGCCGACGAGACGGCTGACCCAGAACTAGTCGCGGCGGATATCGTCGCACAGGCGGAACACGACACCGACTCCGCCTCAGCGCTTGTGACTGCAAGTGAGGAGGTTGCGGAGGCTGTCATCACCGAAATCGACGAGCAAGCTAGCGAACGCGAACGGGAAGAAATCATCCGAAGTGCACTGGAAAACGAGGCAAGCGGCGTCTTCCTCGCCCGCTCGATGAGCGAGGCGGCACTCTTCGCAGATGAGTATGCCGCAGAACACCTGAGCATCATCGCAGACGATGACGAGGCGTTGCTTGACCGCATTGCCAGCGCCGGGTCGGTCTTTCTCGGACCGTACAGCCCTGTCGCTGCTGGTGATTACGCAAGCGGACCAAATCACGTCCTCCCGACAGGTGGCGGTGCCCACCGTGTTGGCGGGCTCTCTGTCGACCAGTTCATGCGTTCTTCAACTGTGCAGCGACTCGACGAAGACTCGCTATCGGCGCTGAGCGAGACAATTACCACGCTTGCAGAGGCTGAGGGACTCGAAGCCCACGCCGAGAGCGTGCGGTATCGGTTTTAAACCCGTCACGATATCACGGGTTTGTCCTTTTTCTCCTAAGGGACTAGCATTCACGTAATGAACCACGGTCAGTCTGTCGACAGGTTGCATGCTGAGAGCAGTGGTAGTGTGAACGGACACCCGCATGGCTCCGGTGGTCACCCACATAGCAACGGAGGACACCCCCACAGCGAGGACGCAACAGATACGGGCGAGCGAAGCCATCCACACGGACGGGATTACAGCGAATCGCCGCTTGTCGTCACATGGGAGGTCACACAGGCCTGTGACCTCGCCTGTGACCATTGCCGGGCTGAGGCCGACCCAGAGCGGTCTGCTGGTGAACTCTCAACCGAAGAAGGAATTGAACTATTCGAACAGGTTGCCGAATTCTCGCCACAGCCGTTTATGGTTCTTTCCGGTGGCGACCCGCTGAAACGCCCGGATATCTTTGAATTGCTTGAAGGGGCTGCCGATGCGGGAGTGACGCCATCGATTACCCCGGCCACGACCCCGCTGCTTGACCGAGAGACCTTAGAGCGGTTTGCAGACATTGGGGTTGGTCGCGTAGCGCTCAGCCTTGACGGTGCAACGCCAGCCTCTCACGATGGCTTCCGCGGCGAAACGGGAACCTACCAGAAGACGATGGAAGCCGCACGCTGGGCGCGCGAACTGGGGCTCTCAATTCAGATTAACACCACAGTGACTGCAGAGACCGTCGATGACCTCCCGGCGATTGCCGACATTGTCGAGGAGCTTGATGCGGCGATGTGGGAGGTCTTTTTCCTCGTTCCGGTCGGTCGCGGCCAGGAACTCCAACAGCTCTCACCAAACGAAGCCCGCGAGTTGATGGAATGGCTCTACCGACGCAGCCAGTCGGCCCCATACCGGGTCATTACCGTCGAAGCACCGTTTTATCGGCGGGTTGCCCAAGACGTCCAACGCGAGGAGGGAGTGGCTGGACGTCCCGTTGGTTCGACTGGAGCCGGTAATGGCTTTGTCTTCGTCAGTCACACTGGCGAGGTCCGACCGTCCGGATTCCTGGACAAAA
>PUNZ01000220.1 GCA_003551945.1 Halovenus sp.
CTTTATCGAGCTGTTCATACTCATCACCCTGATATTCCCAGAGCGTTGAACCGGTTGTCCCGTCAACACGGCGAAGGTCTCGTGGGTCGTCAGAATCACGGTCATGGTCAAACAGTAAGAGGTCCCCATTCGGATAGACCATCTCTACTGCGTTGTTTTCTTCAACGTCAGTCTCCCACAACTCATTCGATGGGAGCGTGTCGTAGACGTTAACCACGTCATCTCCACCCTCCGTCTCTTCGGTTATCGAGAGCGTTTCACCACCGCCATGCAGTTGCGAAACGTACGGTGTTTCGAATTCCTCGACGCGCTCACCTGTCTCAAGTGAATACGAGTAGAGGAACGCCTCCTCAGTAGCGTATGGAACGCTCGTAAGCCCGTCAGTAGTCATATCAGCAATATCGTATCTCGTATTCGCAGCGTCGCGGTTGAACACTAAGTGAACGTACCCGTCCGTATAGGCCGATTGCATTCCAAGCAGATACGGGTCCTCAATTTCATCAACGTGTGTGTCGCCAGTTTCAGTGTCGAGGATGACCACTGATTCGAGGTCCTGATACACCCGATATCGCTCATCAAGCCCCGGAGGACTGCGGTCACCGTATCCTGCATCGTGGACGCTAATCGATTGTCGCTCGACATACGGTGGTGCTTCCTCAGAGGTCCACTGTGTTTCATGTGTGTGTCCATCCATGCTATAGACGGTATCTTCAGTTCGAACCAGAACCCCGGTTGGCGTTTGCTCTATCTCTTTTAGCGTCTCTCGGTCCTCAAGCACATCACCGGAGGTTGCATCAACCAGGTACGTACCACGGTTCGTTTGTGACTCTCGGTCCCGGTGAATATCAATCGCGAGCGTCTCATCAACCAGTTCTGGGTTGAAATACCAGCCGCCACTGTCGTCAGGCAGTTCCTCTTCCAGTTCGGTCTCCCACTCTATACTGCCGCTTTCAGCATCGAGGGCGTAAAAGTGCCCACTTGACGTACCGACGTACAGCATCCCATCATCTTCGACAGCTGTCCGATAGATACCTTCCAGAGTCTGTTCCCAGTGAATATCATGTTCGTCCTGGTCAATAGCAGAAAGCGTACTCGTATCCGTTGGGGCGTGGCGACGGTGGTCGTCTGCATCAATTGCTGTCGGCCGTACGTCGAATGTATTGACATACAAAGAGTCGCTATCAGCCGAATCAATCCAATACCGCTCTGTTGTCTCCCCATCCAACGAAAATGCCTCCTCAAGACAAATCGTTTGGTCCGAGTCATTACTCTCGTAGGTAAGCTCTTCACCCTCCGGGCACTCGACACCCGCAGCGGAGATACTCCCAAAGCAGACAATAACCAAAAGAATGCTGGTAAGTATAATCGGAACGCGTAATCCTGTCATTGCGAATATCCTACGAGGCAGTCATAATGAACATAACGGACCCGGTAAGGGTCGGGAACGGACTGATTCAAGTAGATGAAAGCTGAACGAGAAGTGATAGTTGGCTAGCATCGAGACCATAATCAGCTGTAATTAGTGTCACCACACATAAGTGTAAATCACGGTAAATGTGACTTTATACGAGAATCATCGGCGTATATCGATGGAGACACGGGAGCGTTTTTCGACAGTCTATTGTACAGAATTGAACGAGGGACGGCCATCAGATTTCTAAATTGAACTTTGCTTTCTCCAGAACCAAAACGACTCACTTCGCAAAGTAACTCGTGAAAAAGCCAGAGAAAAATGAGGTGATGGCAACAGCGAGAAGGACGTCCGTCGTGTCGTACTCGTCGCCAGAGGCAGTGAGTTTGGTGATTGCAACGCCGATCACGAGCGAAATGACACCGTTTATGAAGTCGTGTTTGAGACCCATGTGATGTTTTAGAGCCGTACCTACAAAGCAGTCACTCTGATTGGGAGTGGAATTCGTTGCAGATTGTGAGTTCCCGATGCACGTGGCCGTTCCGCTATTTCTGAGGGAATCAGAGAGCATTGATAAACCGCTTGAGAAGCCCGTAGACGAACAGATACACGGGTCGAAGGAGGTAGTTGACAACCCCCACGAATCCGGCAATGCCACCAAGTGCTTGGAGTTCACCGGGAGAAACCGAAGGGCCAGCAATCACCAGTGCACCAGCCGCAACGATTGGTGCCAGCCAGATGTCAGGCAGGTATTCACCGACAGCAACGTTGAGGACTGTCGGAAAGTGAGCAAAGACCTCTCGGATAACAAAGAGCCCCGCACCGAGCAGTACGGAGCCGGCAACAAAAATCCACGAGCCGCTCATTCCAAGCAAGCCAGGAGGGATAAGCACGGCGCTGGCCGCAATGAGGACGACCGATACACGTAACGCACGCTCGCGCAGCTCGGACATTACTGTGAGAGATGACCCCGGTTGGTTAAGTGTTTTCGAGGTTTGCTCACCGTGACAGGGATTGCTCTGAGTCCGCCGCGAGAGCGGAACTATTTGTATGATTCATACGCAGGACTAGGTGTGCTCGCTGCGCTCTACAAGACGGTTCGTTCCCTCATTGATGTCGCACAAACGCAACAGCTACCGTTCATGGCGGCGGCAATTTCGTATTATGCGTTTCTTTCCGTTGTTCCGCTCGTCATTGTGGGGTTTACCGTTGCGACGACAGTCGCCGGAGCAGCGATGGCCGAATCGTTTCTC
>PUNZ01000070.1 GCA_003551945.1 Halovenus sp.
CACTCGCCCACATCGCAAGCGCTCCCCAGAAAATCGTTGCCGCCATCGTGTGGCCGCTGGGAAAGCCATATTCGCTCGCTTCGACTGCATGGAACTCGGTAGGCGGTCGAGGAAACGCAAACACGCCCTTCAACAGCACGACTAACGCGAGACCACCGAAGACAACGGCGATGAGAGAAGCCGTTCTGTCGGGACACAATCGCTCGGTTTCTCCCCTTCGTAACGAGGTCGCGACGCTTCCAAAGTACAAAAAGGCCAATATGGGTATGATAAAAACGAGGTCACCCAACCACGAGAGAGCAGTGGACACCGTTAGGGCCCACTCCGGGAGAAGGTCCTGGAGGGCCTCCATGACTCCAAGACTCCGACTCATTACCGCTCACCAGTCGGCCACTGCCAGATTCGAGTCATCGATCAGTTTGAGGAGTTCAGTACGAGTGGCTCATACCAGTCTCGGTTCTCTCGGTACCAATCGATGAACGCCGAGGCCCCCTCTCGGATAGTTCTCGAGGGTTCGTATCCGATCAACTCCTTCGCTTTCGAGACGTTGGCATGGGTGTGCCTCGCTTCGGCCGCCCGTCGCTCGTCGAACTGGATTGCAATTCCCTGGTCGATCTCGTCACGGATAACTTCGGCGAGTGTGAGGATATCGATGTTGTCCGTAGAGCCGATGTTCAGTATTTCGCCGTCAGCAGAACCGTCAGTCAACAGCGTCCGGTTGGCGTCAACGACATCGTCGATATAGGTGAAATCCCGCGTCTGGCTTCCATCGCCGTAGATGACCGGTGAGTTCCCGTTCAAACATCGAGAGACGAAGTTGGTGAACGCCATATTGGGCCGCATCCGAGGGCCATAGACGGTGAAATAGCGCAGCGAGACCGTCGGGAGGCCGTACACTTCGGAGTAGACACGGGCGTACTGTTCGGCGGCGAGTTTTGAGACGCCATACGGGGACACTGGGGTGGTTGGATGGTCCTCATCGTACGGGAGGTATTCGGGTTTGCCGTACACCGATGATGAGCTTGCAAGGACGACGCGCTCCACAGTGGAATCGCGAGCTGCATCAAGGATGTTGAGCGTCCCATCGACGTTGATTGAATTTGGTTTGCGTGGGTCATCGACGGAGGTTCGCACGCCAGCCTGTGCCGCTTGATGGTAGACAGCGTCTGCCTCATCGACCAGGTCGTCTACCAATTCGGCGTCACGGATATCTCCCTCGATGAACGTGTACGATTCGTCTCCCACCTCTCGACATCGGTCAATGGTGTGACGTTTGATTCCGACGTCATAGTATGGGTCGAGATTGTCAAGCACCGTCACCGAGTGTCCGTCCCTGAGGAAAGTTTCAGCGAGATGACCGCCTATAAATCCCGCACCCCCTGTAATCAAGATATGCATCAAATAAGTGACCGGCTGAGACGCTCAAAAGCGTGTTGGTTCACTACCACTTCGGCATCTAATTTCGACTCCGAACACCTCACATCACCGCACCTGACCCTCACGATGACCACCGATAGCCATTCAATAGCATACTCGAGGGAGCGACACCTATGCGACGAAGACAGTACCTACTGGTCAGTGGTGGCCTGCTAGCGCTTTCAAGTGGCACAATCCAAGCGACAGCACAGACAGCCCAAGATGACGACGAGGCTGATCCCCACGAGTTCGTCGAGGACCCAATTACCATCGACGGTGAAGGCGCAACGGTCACCGACGAGTTCGACCTCGAGGCTGGCGTGACGATCGCGGAAGCGACTCACGATGGTGAGTCGAACTTCATCGTGGATCTCGTCCCAGCCGATGGCGGGAGAGAACAGTTGCTCGTCAACGTGATCGGCGAGTTCGATGGCGCTTCTGGGACGATGCTCGATGACCCAGGGACCTACCTACTGGATGTCGACGCGGATGGGGCGTGGGAGCTGACCATCCTCCAGCCGGAAGCCGAGGGAGACGATGCCCAGTCGCTCCCGCTCGAGCTAGAGGGAGAGAATCCGACGTGGGATGGGCCGTACCTGTTCGATGGGTTAGCAACGGCGACGGGCACGCACGACGGGCAAGGGAATTTTATCGTCGAGGTGTTGCCCCAGGAGGGGTTGTTCTCCGATCTCGTGTTCAACGAAATTGGGGTCTTTGAAGGAGAAACAACGGTGGACGCTGAGGGAGTCGGATACGTGACCGTCGAAGCGGATGGACCGTGGTCGCTCACGATTGAATAATAGCCACAGAGAGTGCGTCACCTGAATCTTTGCCAACTACTCTTACTCGACCGTGACGCTCTTTGCTAAATTTCGCGGCATGTCGATTGATCGACCCAGCCGGTTGGCGACCCAGTATGACACGAGCTGCAGCTGAACGTTCGCGAGGATCGGCGTTACCTCTGGGTGTGTGTTTGGCACCTCGAGGGTGTGATCAACATACCGCTCTACCTCTTTAGGACAATCAGTGACTGCCACAACAGGCGCCCCGCGGGCTTCGACCTCTTTGACGTTGCCGAGGGTTTTCTCGAAGTCAGCCCCTTCAGTCAAGAGTGCAAACACTGGGGTTTGGTCGGTGACCAACGCGAGTGGTCCGTGTTTCAACTCCCCTGCTGCGAACCACTCGGCGTGTTTGTAGGTGATCTCCTTCATTTTGAGCGCGCCCTCGAGGGCGACTGGGGCCG
>PUNZ01000027.1 GCA_003551945.1 Halovenus sp.
AGTTGATTTTGGACGATGTCCGCATACGCATCGGTAAGCCCATCAATTCGGACGGTAACCGTGGTATCCAAGTCTTCAACGTACTGTTCAAAGACAATGGGCTCTACCTGTTCGTTTGTGAGCGCCCGCTCTGCATCTTCTGTTATCTCCTCCTGTAGTTCTTGACTCAACGAGGCAAATACGCCCTCGTTATCCATTGTCTCAATAACCGTCTCGTCATCGAGAACCGTTCTGTCTGCGGCATGTGCGACGTTTGCTACGCTAATCATCAAAACCAGCACGACACCAATGATGACGAGAACTCCCAGGGAGGAGCCACCTTCGCTCATCGTAACGCACCTCGGTAATACTCGCTTAACGACGGATACCCGCTCATTATACTCATCCTAACCTCACTGACCCGTATAACAGTTATTGCAATATTCTGACAAATTCACAAAGTGGCTGATTATTTGGTCAGTGAACTGCCCCTTCACCCGGCTACAGTACCTACTGGAACGATTAACACCGCCCGTACAGCCGTCGTGCTATCGGGGGTGCACTGACTTTCAGTGGCTACTACCGTTGGGTTCGGATGTGTTATCAGTGTCTGTTGAGTCCGTCTTCTGTTGCTCGCTAGCTGTCTCAGATTGTGCGCTTGAAACAGGGTGCTGTGACTGCGGAACCGTACTGGTTACTCTAAAGCCATCTGTTTCCGCTCGGCCGCTGAGTTCTTGCTGTGGATACGGGATTTTAATTCCTTCTTCCTCAAACCGCTTTTTGACGTTGTGGATGACTTGACGTGTCGCCTCCCAGCGACGAGGTGGCAACGGCTTGTCTATCCAAAACCGGAGTTCAAGCGTCACTGCTGAATCGCCAAACCGCGTTGGGACAACCTGTGGCGGTGGGGACTCAATCACTTCCTCAAGTCCTTCCATCGTCTCCAACGCCACCGCTTCGGCGTGGACAGGGTCCGCATCATAATCGATGCCAACCTCAACGCGCGTTCGAAGTGTCCCCTGTTTGGTTCGGTTGGTGACTGGTTTGTTGCCAACGACATCATTTGGGATGACGATTGACTCCCCATCAAAATTCCGAAGGCGGGTATGCATGATGGTGATTTTGGTAACAACCCCTTCGTCTTCGCCAATCTGCACCCAGTCGCCGATAATGAACGGGCGAGAGAACATCAATACGAACCCGGCAATCATAGACCCCAGCGTTTGTTGTGCCGCCAGCCCAAGAACGATACCTGCAAACCCTGCACCGACGAGCAAGCCAGAGATATCAAGCCCCCAGAGCGTCAGCGTCGCGGTGATAAGCAGCGCAAGAATCGTGACGTTACCAAGTCGGAGGATGATTTCTTCTTGATGCTTTGTGACGCGGTCTGCCTCTTCACTGAAATCCCTGATAGCATCTGAGAGGACATCAAACCCGATATATGCCACAATCAAGAGCACAACGGTAAGGAGAAACCGACCAATAACTGGGACGGAGATTCCGGCAAACTCGACAATCGTAATTGCAAGGTCAATCAGGCCCCAGACGATGAGCAACGTGATTGCGGTCACGAAGACGATTGCAAGCTGGAAGAGACCACTGACAAGCCTCGAGATGCGTGTCGGTAGATATCCGTTGATGATATCAATGACGGCAACGGTCTCCTCGTTTAGAAATCGCGTTCGGATGAGTCGCCCGATTTGTCGAATCGTCGCCGGTGCAACGACCACAATCAGCACCAACGCGAGAATGAGAACCACAGCACTAATTGCTACCCGGCCTTCCGTGGTCGCTAACTCCTCAATATAGGACTGAAAGGCGTCAAACGAGACCTGCCCCGAAAGCCACACCAACTTCATTTGGTCTAACGAGCGGGTCAATCACCTTGTGTGTTGTTCTTTCGATAGTCGGGAATATGAACGATGAGAAACAATCGGATTTATAATCAGGTACCTATGAATAAGGGGTATATGAACTCCCGTGATACAACGGATGGCGTCACCAGGCGAAACCTGCTTCGCACCGGTGCCGCCGGCGCAGCTGGACTTGCCGTCGCTGGAGCAGCTAGCAGTCCGGTCAGTGCCGATATGGATGCGTACAACGAATGGCTTGCGGAAGCAGACTGGGATGGAACGACGGCTGACGCAACGACGGCTGAAGAGGTCTTTGTTCAAGTTGGCGCAGGGCCAGAGGGTCTCCAGTATAACCCACCCGCGATACTCATCGAACCGGGGACAACAATTACGTTCGAATGGACTGGGCAGGGTGGAAACCACAACGTCGTCCACCAGACTGACCCCGACCCGGAACGCGATGAAAAAGTCTTCGACAGCATGGAAGATGCACACGACGGCGACATTCCGGCTTCTGAGGGGACTATCTACGAACTCACACTTGATGAAGAAGGGTGGTATCCCTACGTCTGTACGCCACACGCCTCGCTTGAGATGAAAGGTGTCATCGTGGTCGGCGAAGACCACGTCGAGACTGACCTCTCTGAGTACGACCTGCTCGCCGATGATGGCTCAAACTTCCGCGCTATTTGGAGCGGTGCAGCCGTCTTCGGTGCCGTCTCGCTTGTTGGCGTTGCAGCGTACCGCGAACTCATTGAGGAATAACCGAAAAAGCAGTTTTTGATGGAATCGCTTTCAGACGCCGCGGTGCTGGAGTTGTTCTTCCTCGGGCAAGTCGACGTTTGCGTCTCCTTTCATTCCTGAACCGATGTTCGAGGAAATCTCGGCAAGCGCTTCCGGGTCGTCCCAGTTGTTTACGGCTTCGACAACTGCTTGGCCCATCGCCCGTGGATTCTCTGCACCGAAGATGCCTGACCCAACGAAGATGCCATCACAGCCGTGGTGCATCATCAACGCCGCATCGGCCGGCGTGGCAATCCCGCCGGCAGCGAAGTTAACGACCGGGAGTCGGCCCATCTCAGCGGTTTCATGGACTAACTCCGCAGGTGCTTCGTTTTCCCGTGCCCAGCGCTCGCGTTCTTCGAAGTTCATCCCGGTCAGCTTCCGAATCGCGCCTTTAATTGTCCGCTGGTGGTGGACAGCCTGATTGACGTCCCCCGTACCGGCCTCGCCTTTCGTTCGAATCATCGCAGCACCCTCTTCGATGCGCCGGAGCGCCTCTCCGAGGTTACGCGCGCCACAGACGAACGGCGAGGTAAACTCCCGTTTGTCGATGTGGTATTTGTCATCCGCTGGTGTCAGCACCTCGGATTCATCTATCATATCGACACCAATTGCTTCGAGGATTTCGGCCTCTTTGGTGTGGCCAATACGGGATTTCCCCATCACCGGAATCGAGACGGAATCGATGATAGCGGAGACATCGGCCGGGTCGGCCATCCGGGCAACACCGCCGCGTTTGCGGATATCCGCCGGGACGGCTTCCAGTGACATCACGGCAACTGCACCGACATCCTCAGCAATCTTTGCTTGTTCTTCGGTAACAACGTCCATGATGACGCCGCCTTTTTGCATCTTCGCGAAGCCGCGTTTGACCAGTTCGGTCCCACGACGCAGCTCTTCTAAATCTGTGGCCTCACTCATAGCAGGTAGTTGGACCAGACGTACTTAACACGCTTGTTTGTGCCACTCGGGGCCGCTGGCTGTAGAGCGCTTGCTGTCTCCGTCTCGCCGGTTGCCACACGCTTATACGCGATTACGATAACCAGTAGCCATGGACGGCAAGGGGTCGGCTGCCACTGCGAGCCAGCAGCCTGTCGGTACCGAATCACAGTCGATAGGCGAGCGGCTTGACACACTCGTCGCTAGGCGTGTCGGGGGCTCAGTTCCCAATCAGCGAGACCTTCCCCGGTACGTTGCCCCGCTACCAACATGGCTTGAAAACGTTGCCTTCCGCTTGGTTTGGCTCATCGTCGGGATTAACCTCGTTGGCACTGCGTTCGGCTTTTATTACTATGCTGGGCAGCTCTCTGTCACACCGCTGGTGATGTGGCCGCTCGTTCCCGTCAGTCCGCTTGCGACGCTGTATTTCGCCATCTCGTTGACGCTCTGGAAGCGTGGCTATAACGGCCGCCTCGCACAACTCATCCATCTGCTCGCGTTCATTGGCTGTCTGAAATACGGCTTCTGGGCTGCCTTTGCACAGATTGTGATCGAGGGGCCGGGATACGTGCCGTTTGCGATGTGGCAGTTTCTTATCTGGAGTCATGTCGGGATGATACTCCAGGCATTTCTTCTCACACGATATGCTGACTTTCCGGTTTGGGCTGTCGGGCTGGCGACGGGCTGGTACGTTCTCAACGATATGGTTGATTACTTTATTCCCGTACTTGGCGGGCCACACCATACGTGGTTAAACGCACTGTTCCGCGACGGAACCGTCGGCTCGATTCCGGCCTACGACGTGGCTGCTGCTGCGGCTGTCTTCGGCACTGTCGCAGCCGTCTTCCTTGCCATGGCGACGCGGGTTGCGTTGATACCGTTGCAGTACCGTGAGTGATGAATTCCTCCAGGCGGAACGGATGGTTTCAAGTCGAGCGGGCGGATACCCGAGTGTATGAACGAAGGCGACAGGGTTCAGGTCGAACGCGGCGAGCGGACCTTCGAAGGGGTCTTGCTCCCATCCTCGACCGAGGACCATCTGGTACTCAAACTGGAAAGCGGCTACAACGTTGGCATCGACCGGGAGACCGCACAGGTTGACGTGCTCGAATCCGATGTCTACGATGTTGAAAGTGCACAGGATGGAGCGGGTGAATCCGCCATCGAATTCGATGATGACCTTCCGACAATTGCGCTCATCTCGACGGGTGGCACCATCGCCTCGACAGTCGATTATCGGACTGGTGCGGTCACAGCACAGTTCGACGCTGAGGACGTACTTCGGGCAGTGCCCGACCTTGCTGGGTTGGCAAACTACCGCGGCCGCGTCGTGGCAAATATCCTCTCGGAGAATATGACGACGGATGTCTGGCAAGACCTTGCGCATGCGGTCCACGAGGAAATCGAGGCGGGCGTGGATGGCGTCGTCGTCATGCACGGTACTGATACGATGCAATACAGCGCAAGCGCCCTCGCATTCATGCTTGAGACGCCGGTTCCGATTGTCTTTACTGGGAGCCAACGCTCTGCTGACCGGCCATCGTCCGATAACGTTATGAACGCAGTTTGTGCGGTTGAGGCGGCAAAAAGCGACTGTGCTGAAGTGCTGGTCTGTATGCACGCGAGCGAATCGGACGACCGGTGTGCCCTTCATCGGGGGACGCGCGTTCGGAAAAACCACACCTCACGTCGGGATGCCTTCGAGACGGTTGGGGCCAAACCGCTTGGCGAGGTGGAATACGAAAGCCGAGAGGTGACCTTCTGGCGCGAGTACACCACCCGCGGTGAACACGACCTTGCAATCGCGCCAGAACTCGAAACCGATGTCGAGCTCGTAAAATTCACGCCGGGAATGGGCCCGGAGCGACTGGCGGCATTCTCGGACAGCGAGGGTATCGTTCTCGAGGGCACCGGCCTCGGTCACGTCAACACCGACTGGATTCCGGTCATTGCAGACCTTACTGAGAGTGACACCCCAGTAGTAATGACCAGTCAGTGCCTCGAAGGCCGTGTCTGTGACCGGGTGTACGATACCGGCCGTGACCTGCTCGACGCTGGTGTTATCGAGGGTGAGGATATGCTTCCGGGGACGGCAAAGGTCAAACTCATGTGGGCGCTTGCAAACGCAGACTCTGTGGCCGAGACCATGCAAACGCCACTTGCCGGGGAGATTCAGTCCCGTTCGACACCATGGCTATGAACACCTACACAGGCCGCGTTTCACTCCCGGATGGCATCGATATCCGACCAGCAACGCATGACGATTACGACGATGTTGTCGCCTTCACCACGGATACTTGGGGAGAAGGGTCCGATTACATTCCCGATATCTACCACGACTGGCTTGAGGGCGATGACAAGGAAACGCTCGTTGCCGACGCCGGCGACGCCATCGCCGGAATTGCACAGGTCGTGATGCTCTCGGAGACGGAAGCCTGGACGCAGGGAATGCGAGTCAACCCAGAGTTCCGAGGACAGGGAATTGGGACCGCACTCAACGATGCGCTGTTTCTATGGGCACAGGAGCAGGGTGCCGTGGTGGCCCGAAATATGGTATTTTCGTGGAATCAGGCAGGGCTTGGTCAGTCCCGTGCACTGGGATATGACCCGGTGACGCAGTTTCGGTGGTTGCATCCAGAACCCTCAGATGGTGACCTTCCGGAAACGGTCACAACGAACACCGCTGCCGGCTGGTCGTTCTGGAACCGTTCCGACGCACGCACGGAACTCTCGGGCCTAGTGCTCGACATGGACGAATCGTGGGCGATGCGAGAACTCACGCCTGCCATGCTCGAACGCGCGGCCGAGGAAACCGCTGTCTTCGTCGTCACGCGACGAGACGGGACCAAGGGACTTGCGTTCCGGACGAGAACGTACGAGCGAGAAAACGATGAGGGTGTTCCAGAACAGTGGGCGGAGTATGGTGTCGGCGCGTGGGCCGACATCGAGGCTGCCGAAACGCTGTTGGATGCGATTGCCGTCGATGCGGCCTCGTGTGAGGTGGATCGTACTCGCGTGTTAATCCCGGAAACTGCCGAGTTTGTCTCTGACGGCGCATTGCTCCGTGCGAACATCTCAGAGTATCCGGATTTCGTCCTTGCTGCTGATTTGACTGCAGACTCCCGCTTTTAATCGACAACAGTAAATGGACTTTCCGTTGCCGTCCACTCCCAGCCCGGCAGTCGAGTCTGAAAGCCAGCAGCGAGTGCGGCATCAAGGTCATCGACGCCAGCGTGGTCACCATCAACGTGTACATCGGCATAATGAAAGGTTGCCTCACCGAGCAGCCGGAGGGGTTGCCTGCCGGCAATCATCCCCGCCAGTTCGCGGCCGAGTATTTCGTCGATAATAAACCCTGGATAGTCGGATTCAACATCAAGCGTTCGGAGCAGTGAGACGAGCGTAGCAACGTTGACAGCTAGGTCACCGTCTGCAAAGACTTCCTCAACTTCGCGCCGATAGGCCTCGACCGTCACTGGGTCAACCTCCGTCTCAAACTCCGGCCCGAGCAACCCTCGGACGTCGTTGATGACCCTGACCGTTCGTTTCGCTCGTCCGTGTATCCATTCGTACTGTGAGACGACTGTCTCCTGTGTAACCTGCATAGAAGAAGGTCAGTGGGTGATGCACCTGACTGTTCTGCTGGCTTGTTTAGGTTTCCTCATCGCCCGGTGGCCGGAAGATTTTGGTGTGACTGACATCATCGACTGGCTCTTCATCTTCGACTGGGTCCGTTTCGCTTTCTTCTTCACCGGTATCCGCGCCCTCATCTTCATTTTCGGCTGCCGCCGTGTCGTTATCTCTGGTTTCCAGTGTTTCGGCTGTCTGTTCGGCGGTCGGTGTTTTGCTTTCTTGTGCTGGTGGCTCTATCGACTCGGCTTTTTGCGTGGTCGTGGCCGGTGTTGGAGTCGTTACCCGCGTTCGCTCCGATGGCGCAACCGTTGGTTTGGCAAACTCGGGATAGCGTTGACCGGTTCGTATCTCCGAGCGGGCAACGGTCGGCGACTGCATCCGGTTGAGAGCGCCGAGAATCGTTTGAACTACCAGATAAAGCCCACCAAGAGCGAGCGGTGTCGCTGCTGCCACGCCGAGCAGTAGCGGCATCGGTCGGCCAGCCACCGTGGTTGTTCCGCCGATCTGTGCCAGTGCGTCAATCCCGAAAACGCCTGCAAGGCCGTCTCCGACGGCATCGACGGCTTCACTTTGCCCTGCTGCGAGTACCCCCTCGACCAGCAACGCTGTTGAGACACCCATGCCAGTGAGAACAAGCGAGGCACTCACCAGCCTCGGTGCTGACAGGGAAAAGACTCGGTACGCATACGGAAGAACTCTAATGTGAAAGAACACGCTTCCGACCAGTACAATGAGCATTCCGCTTCGGTGTCCATCACTGAGAACGAACGCTCCAAGCCCGAACACGACGATAACGAGGGGTGCAACGAGCAGGGTCGCTGGGTGGCGGAGTCGGTAGGGCTTGGCGAGATAGCCGTGGGTGGTCGTTACCGCTCTGTTCACGCCATATGCTGCACCGACTGCTGGGAGGAGTATCCAGAGAATGGCACCGACTGCTGCAAGCCCAGTCGTATCGCTTGTCCACGGGTCCAACGTGGTGGAGACTGCTGCAACCTCGGCAAACTGGTCAAGCGCCGCAGCGGTCGCCCCCACCCAGAGGGCATACAGGATGATTCCGCCGAGTACTCCGGCAAACAGCCGTCGCTCCTGCGTGACGATGAGCACAAACGACTGCTTCAGGTCGTGTTGGAGATACTCGGTGTTCATACGCTGTACTCACCCACGCGGGCTACAAACTCATTGCGGTGCGGAAAGTGTAAGGTTTGCAACACCAGAGAGGGTAAGTTCATCTCCCGGCCCGACCGGTTTTCGGTCTCCTTTCTCCATCGACTCGCCGTTAAGTGTGGTTGGATTGCGTCCGAGGTCGACAAGGTAAAACTGGTCGTCCTCTCGCACAAACCGAACGTGTTCACGGTGGATGCGAAGGGCTTCGTCCTCGTCGCTGCCGGTTTCCGTGAGAATCCGTCGAAGCTCTCGCCCGACGGTGTCGCCATCGACGACCGCAAGTTCGCGACCACGAACGTTGAGGACGAGCGTCTGCGGGGCCGTCGGCGCTGACCCTGCGCCTGTGCGATGGGCTTCAAGGTCATAGCCACAACTGCTACAGAAGTTCGCATCCTCGTCGACATCGCTCCCACAGTCTGGGCAGTTCGTCAATGGCTCCGGCTCCGATTCCTCAGCCGAGATATCTGCTCCACAGCCTTTACAGAAGTTTGCGTCAGCGTCGTTTTCGGTTCCACACTCGGGACATGCCTCTGCCTTTGGCGCTTCGTCTACGTCTTCGACTTCCGGCGCTCGCGCACCATCTTCTGCTGGACTCTCCACTTCGTCGCTCGTGTCTGGTTGTTCCTCCTCGGTTACGCCTGCGACCGTTTCCTCACTTGTGTCGGCTTTTTCTTCTTCGCTGACCTCGACGGGCTCTTCTTCAGGTACGTCCGCAACCTCCTCTTCGCTTGCGTCCGGTGTCTCCTCTTCAGATACATCGGCCGCCTCTTCATCGCTCACCTCTGGCAGCTCTTCTTCGTGACCCTCCTCCTCGTCGATTTCTCCAGCGAAGTCCTCGCCAGTCTCGCTTTCCGCTTCGACATCACTTTCTTCGCTGTCGGCCTCGTCGGAAACCGATTCATCCGCTTCCTCCTCAACTGGTGTCGCTTCGAGTTCGTCAAACCACGACTCCGGGTCTGTTTCCTCGTCGATTGCGGCGGAGTCTTCGGCTTCAACGTCAGCATCCACGCCGCTGTCAGCAACCTCCTCTTCGAGCGGCTCTGACTCTTCAGCGAGTTCAGCCATCAACTGCTCAACTTCCGCTGCGCCGTCCGTCTCGGCATCACTTTGGTCGTTGGTGCTTTCTTCGGTCTCGCGCTCCTCGGCAACTTCTTCATCCGCCTCCGCAGAAACTGCAGCTAACGGGTCGTCTTGGCCTCCCCCATTCTCACCGTCCCCTGTTGCAGTCTCTTCGTATTGCCATTCTCCACACTCAGTATTCGTACACCATCCCCCCGCGACAGATGGATTGAATGTCGTCTCACAGAGTGGACATTCAACCAACTGGCTCGAACTATCAGCCATACTCGTTCTGTTGTGACCCGGCTAAAATAATATTATGGGATAAACAGTTTTTGCCAAGGCGGGCGTTCCGTGGATAGCTTTATCTTTCTGTATGTGGTAAGCTAACACATGCAATTCGTTATCGTCGGTGCAGGTCGGGTTGGACTCCGGACCGCCCGTGCTATCGAGGAGAGTGGACATGAGGTGAGTATCGTCGAACAGGATACGGCTGCTGCTGAGCGAGCACGACACGACGGCTTCGAGGTTATCGAAGGCGATGGGTCGCGGGAATCCACGCTCAGCCGTGCTGGCATTGAACGGGCAGACGCACTCGGCGCGCTCACTGGCGACCTCAACGTTAACTTTGCGGCCTGCACCATCGCAAACCACCATGGGTGTCGAACGGTGATGCGAATTGACGATGGACACCGTGAGAAGGTATACCGCGAGTACGTTAGTGAAGTCGATGAAGTCATCTACCCAGAACGGTTGGGCGCTATCGCCGCGAAAAACGCCCTGCTCGGTGGCAACAGCCGTGCGATTGCTGATATCGAGCGGAATCTGCAACTGATCGAGTTTGCCATCGCTGACGCCGCGCCGATGCACGGTTATACCCTTTCGGAACTGGAACTACCTGGACCAGCACGGCTTGTTGCATTTGGCTCGGACAATGAAACCCTCCGCGTCCCTGACCCTGATGATACGCTTGACGCTGGTGACCGACTCGTTGTGCTCGCCGATTCGAACGTCCTCGAGGATGTCCGACAACTCCTTGTTGGCCAAGGGACAACTGCTGCTGTTGGAGGTGCCTGAACATGGTAAAAGCATACATAATGGTGACTGCACATACCGGGGAGGCTGACCGACTCAAGACGGCTATCGAGGCGATAGATGGGGTTGAACGGGCGCATATCGTCGCTGGTGACGTTGATATTATCGCCGTCGCGGATGTTGAGACCCCTGCAGGGGTAAAAGATATCGCCGCGACGGAAATCCAGTCGGTCGATGGTGTCGGTGGAACACAAACCTACATTGCGATGGATTGAACGACCTCGCCCAATCGGTCTCACAGCATGGTTAGCGAAATTACCACTGCTGTGACTCCTGCAAGGACGACCCACACCACTCGATTCCAGTCGTATATCCGTCGACCTCGGTAACACTGGAACGGCGTCAGTACAAAGAGCAAGTCAACGACAAGCAGAGAAATCCCGACAAACAGAACCCCTCCTGCAGTCGACGCGCCCGCGAGCGTCGGGAATAGCTCCGGTGCCTGTGCGGCGACAATGACCAGACCGAGAGTGAGTGTCGCTGACAGCGCTGCTGCCGGGCCGATTCGTCTGAGTTCGTCGGTGTAGCGCCAGGTACCGCGTGTTGGATATCGGTCTCCAGTTGTCGGGAAGAAAATCCCAAGTACGGCACCGAGCGCGAGACTGATTGGAACTCCGTTGAACCAGCCGCGATACCGCCACTCAAGTGGCTGTCCCCGCGTCAGTGCCCAGAGTGGGAGATACCGGACCCCAAACAACAGGAGCCCCGCTCCTGTGAAAGCTAGCAGTTGCGCTCCCGTCACACCGAACGTTGGCACTGCGGTCACTGTTGCTGCGGCGACCCAGATGGCCAGTATATTCATCGCCCACGAGAGTGCAAGTGCCCGTGGGCCATCCGTTGCAGACGCAATCGTCTCCGACTCGTCGGAGGCAGATGCCTTCGATTCAGCGCCATCAGGGAGCGATGTTGCCCAGAGGAAGTGGCCAAAATCGAACTGGTATGAGAGAGTTATCCAGACGCGAACAAGTCCGCGAGCCCCGAGTTGTCCAAAGAGTTCCCGACTGGTTGTCCGGGTGAATCCGGCCGATGAAAACAGTGCCGTCGATGCGCTGTTAAACCCCTCAATATCCGTGACAACCATCTCACAGCCCTGCTCGCTGAGATATGAACACCCTTCAGAGACGAGTTCGCTGGCCACGCCTTGCTGTCGCGCATGCGCTGCAGTGAAAATCCAGGAGAAAAAGCCAATCTGCTTGTCTTCGACCGTCCTGACTTTCATGATGAGTCCGCCGATAATCTCACCGTCTCCCCAGGCAACAAGCATGTGGTCAGTTTGCCTGATGTTCGCCCGGTAGGTGCGTGGAAAAAGCGGTCTGGCAAGTTCGACAGCCGCCTCGCGTTCCTCGTCAGTGTCCGCGACGGTGACAGCAAACGACTCATCGGCTTGGGTAGCTGTCGCAGATGAAGAATCCATTCAGTTTCTTACCCTCCTGTCTCCACTTACGGGAAGTTGGTTCGATGGTTTCACCGAGAGATACAAAATGCTCCTGATTCTGTTGATGAGATGACCAGCGCGAAAAATACGATGCTGCGTTTGCCCAGGTACGGTTATCTTGTCCTTTTCAGAGGGACACGCGTTCGTGGCCTTCTTCACCGATGCAGTATGGGTCACGGTCGCTGTAGCCTTTGCGGCCGATTGCCTCCTCACCAAGTGCACCATAGGTCAGCACGCTGGCGTCATCTGCTGACTCAAACTGCTCTTCTGGGAACAACGACAACACTTCGTCAAGTTTCACGGACCCGTTTGGAAGCTCCACCTCCATGTCACCGTGTGCGTCGATGAGCTCTTCGGTTGTTGCGGGGAATGTGTGGGTCTGGAACGACTTTTCAA